>CAZTYH010000041.1:1203-25345 GCA_964617565.1 uncultured Verrucomicrobiota bacterium | reverse complement strand
TCCCACCGCGCGCCCTCCCATGCGATACGCCTGGACCGGATACTTATCCGATTCGGCCATCACGATGGCGCCCGGCGGCGGTTCGATGCCTTCGGAGTGCCACTGGAAGACTTCCGCTGGATTCCCGAGCTGGCTGAAAAGCGGATCCTTCTGTCCCGATTCCGTGAGCCGGATCGTGGTCATGCCGATTTCCGACTTTTCGCCCTTGTAAACTGATCCGCCCATCGCTTTTGCCAGGAGTTGTGCGCCGAGGCAGACGCCGATAACACGGGTCCGCTGCTCGACGGCCCGGCGGATGAACGCGATTTCTTCCGCGATCCAGGGATCGGAGTCATTTGCCGACATCGGACCGCCCATGACAATGAGGAAGTCTCCTGGCACCGACGGCAACCCGCGCTCCGGCACGAGAAAATTTGTGAATTCAAGGCCGAGGTCGTTGATGGCCCACTCGAAAACCCCCGGCCCTTCGAACGGCACATGCGTAAGACAAAAGGCTTGCGTCATGAGTTATCCTTTCGATCCATGCTCATAACATACGCGAAGTTTATCAGATAATGAAGTGCGAACCGTTGTTGCCGGTTTCAGCGTCCGAATTACAAGGCTTCCGGATATTGCCCTTTTTTTATCAACGCGCGGACACCTTCGATGACCGTCTCTCGATCCTGTGGATAGGTGACGCCCAGCCAGCGTTCGTTCGAGCGCACGACATCCACTTTTCCAATCCCGCGGCGTATCACGGAGTCAACAACGGCGGGCAACATGAATTCGGATTTAGGATTCGCGAGCCCCTCGGGGAGAAACGCGGCGAATTCGCGATCAAGATGCTCAAACAGGGTGGGGGTGAATCCCCAGAGATTCATCGAAACCGCCTCGTCGCCGGTGAGCGACATTGGCTTGCCGTTCACCACGCATTGCGCCGCGTTGCCGCACAGTTCCACGCCCGCGCGTTCCTCGATTGCGTTCAGATATCCGTCCTTCGTGAGTGTGCAGACGCCCCGGGCGACCGCGCCGTGAGGCGAGAGCGTATTGCGGAGCGTGAAGGCGATGAGGGTGTAGTCGGATTGATCCAGCGGGAGTTTTGCGAGTCGTTCAGAGAGCAGCTTGAAGGAAGACGGACCGTAAAAGTCGTCGGCATTGATCACGCCAAACGCGCCGCGGACCGACTTTCGACAGGCATACACCGCGTGGCCGGTGCCCCACGGCTTGGTACGGTCGGCCGGCAGCGCAAAGCCCGGCGGGAGATCGCCCAGTTCCTGGAAGACATAGGAAAGCGTAATCCGTCCTTTCCATCGGGACTCAACCATGGGACGGAAATCGTTTTCGATTTCGCGGCGGATCACGAACACGATCTCGGCGAATCCTGCGCGGATGGCGTCGAAGATGGCGTAATCCATGAGGATTTCGCCGTGCGGCCCCACGGGCTCGATTTGCTTGAGCCCGCCGTAACGGCTGCCTATTCCGGCGGCCATGATGACCAGCGATGGTTTGGTTGAACTCATGCGGAAGTTGTGTTTTGTCGCGTCGCGGCGACCAATTGATCCAGTTTCTGCAACGCCATGCCGGAATCTATCGCACGCGCGGCTGCTTTTATTCCTTCGCTGAAGTCCCGGGCGCGTCCGCCCGCCACGATCGCCGCGGCGGCGTTGAGTAAAACGATGTCGCGGTGCGGACCGGTTTCACCACCGAGCAGGTTGCGGATGATCTTCGCGTTTTCGGGAGGCTCGCCGCCTGCCAGCTCCGACTTATCGCATGACCGCAGGCCGAAGTCCTCGGGCCTGACTTCGTAGGAGGTCACGACGCCGTCTTTCACCTCGGCGATCCGCGTCAGGCCGGTGAGCGTGATTTCGTCGAGCCCGTCGAGTCCATGCACGACAAACAGTCGTTTCGCTCCGAGTGAAGCGGCCGCTTCGGCGATCGTGACGGCCAGTTCGCGGTCATAAACCCCCAGGACGCCGTACCGTGCGCCGGCCGGATTGGAGAGCGGGCCGAGAATGTTGAAAATGCTGCGAATACCGATTTCGCGGCGCGGGCCGATGGCAAACTTCATCGCCGGATGCAGCATTGGCGCGAACAGGAACGCGATGCCGAGATTCTTCAGGCAAGCGGCCATCTGCTCTGCCGGAATCTCGATGTTTACACCGAGTGCCGAGAGGACATCGGCGCTTCCGCACTTGCTGGAGACTCCGCGGTTTCCGTGCTTCGCCACCACGACGCCGGCGCCGGCGGCGACGAGGGCGGAAGCGGTCGAGATGTTAAAAGTATGTGCGCCGTCGCCACCGGTGCCGCAGGTGTCCACGATGATTGTCCCGGGGGCTTCGACCGCCGTAAATTTTTCCCGCATGCCCGCTGCGCTGCCCGCGATGACCTCCGGCGTTTCGCCGCGGATGCGCAAGGCGGTGATATACGAAGCGATCTGCGCGGGCGTGGCTTCCCCGCCCATGATTTCCAGCATGGCGGCGTACGCTTCTTCGCGGTTCAGCGACTTGTTCTCCGCCAGTTTCGCAATGCATTCCCTGATCATGTTGTCCCCTTCTTCCCGGAGTGCTGGGTAATGGAGTATTGGAGTGCTGAGAAGGAAACAAGGAAAAATTGCGTATGAGTGGGCCGGCAATCCCGTTGTGGCCTGCGCGGACCTTCAAGGATTGACCCCGCTGCGATTACAGGTCGTAGATTTTTTCGAAGCTGTCCACGAACTTGACCCGTTTGAAGAAGGGGCCGGCGACGAAGAGGTTTTCGGGGATCGGGCCGTTGACCGCGAGGTTGTCCACGCGGCTGGTCTCGCGCGTGATGGTGCCGGCGTTGTCCATGGTCCCCTCGGAAAGCGTGGGGATCCATGCGCCGGGAACCGCTTCGGTGAATGCACTGTAGCGATACTCGGCGGTTCGTACGCTCATCGTCTCGTCACGGTAGAATTCGATGCGGGCCAGACGGTCCTGCGCGTCGAGCGAAAGCACGACGAAGAGGTCGCCCTTCCGATATCCTTTCCTGACGGGAAAGCCTTCTTCCGCTTCGACATCCGTTTCGGGCAGGTCCCGCAACCGGTGCAGGTGATCCATGGCCGTCCCCGGCACCTTGCGCAATTGGATCTGCATTTCCTCGTCGAGCAGGTGGACCGGCCGCGAAAAGCCGCGCGGGTCGCCCTCTATATAGCTGTAGAAAACCGAACCGTCGCTGACGATCCTGCGCTTGACCGGCGAGACGTTCTCAACGTGCAGGCGGTCCGGCCGCTGGTAATAGACGCGGCTCAGGGTCCGCATTTTGCCGACGGGCGATTCGGTATCTTTACGGACCTGGCAGACGAGGGAGGTCACGCTGTCGTAACTGTCGTAAACGCGCTCGGCAACGGTTTGAGCCTCTGCGCGCGACGGGAATATCAGCGCGGTTGCAATGCAACACACCGCGAAAGCCGGAAACAAGGCGGAGCGCAGGCGTCGCACGGCCATCACTATTCCTCTTCCTCGTACCCGAGCTGGGAAACGCGGTCCGCGAGCCGTACCACAAGCCGGGCGAGTTGGGCGAGGACCAGTCCCATAAGGCCCATCAGGAACGTGGCGAGGAAAACGAGCAGTGAAATCCACCAGCTATCCCCGAGGCTCTGGGAGAGAAACATCCAGACCATGGAAATGACGCACAGGAGCAGGCCGGCCGTACCGAGCGCCACGGCGAACAGTGCCAGGCCGACGCCGCCGACCTCTTCTTCCTCGTAAAAATCTTCTTCTTCTTCCTCCTCCTCGGGCGTCGAAATGGAAATCTTTCGCTTTGGGATATGAATCACCGGCATTCCGGAAGCGCTGCGTGTGTGTACGGGGGTGCCGGGAGATGTTTGTGCGGAACCGTGAGCCTGGGCCTGGGTGCCGGGGACAACCTGTTCCTCGCCGCACTTGGGGCATTCAAAGTCGGCCCCCGCCTCGTCCAATTCCGCTGAAAGCTTTGTTCCGCACGCCTTGCATTTGAAGATAATTTGGCCCACGGTATCCTCCGTTGCGCGGTAATCTCGACTCGATGAAGGATGACACAGCCTGTTGCGGGGTGTCAAGCGGACCTGAATGTGCGCTTGCGCAACGGGGCGGGGTTGTTTAAGCGGTTGGGCGTGATGGAGAGAGAGGACGATGAAGAGGATCATCTTTATTACGGCAATCCTGCTGCTCCTCGGGGCTTTCGCAGGGTTGAATGCATTGTCGCGCCGGCATGCGCGCGCCATGATGCGTTATGCGGATGGTGGTCCCCGCACGCCGAAGCCGGAAGAGCTTTCGGGAGGCGGAAAGCTGCGGACGCTGTTCAAGGGGGTCAACCTGCCGCGCCCGTATGCGTCCGTGGTCCCGATGAACTGGGGAATTGAATTCAAGGCGCTCCGAATCGGCGATGAAAGCGGCCCGGTTCTTGGGGCCTGGTATTGTCCAAACAAGGACGGGAGCCCGCTCGCGATTCTGTTTCATGGCTATGGGGCCGAGAAATCCTCGCTGCTCCCCGAAACGAGGGCGTTTATGGCCCTGGGTTTTTCCGTGTTGCTTGTTGACTTCCGTGGATCGGGGGATTCGTCTGAATCCTACACGAGTTTCGGCTATCACGAGGCAGACGACGTGGCGTTGGCCTTCAGGGCCGCTTCCGAATCGCTTCCTCATTCGCACATCATTCTCTATGGACAGTCCATGGGCGGCGCGGCCATTTTGCGCGCGATGCATGTCCATGACGTGCAGCCGGACGGCGTGATTGTCGAAGCGGTTTTCGATCGCATGTTAAATACGGTGCGCAATCGGTTCAAGGCCATGGGAGTCCCGGGTTTTCCAAATGCCGAATTGCTTGTGTACTGGGGCGGGCGCGAAGTCGGTTTCGACGGGTTCGCGCACAACCCGGAAATGTACGCGCGCAGTGTAAACTGTCCCATTCTTTTCCTTCACGGCGAAGTTGATTCAAGGGCGCGCGTGGAGGAAGCGCGTCGCGTGTATGACGCCGTGGGTGAGCGGAAAAGTTTCGTGGTCTTTGCCGGCACGGGGCACGAGTCATGCGTTTCAAGTCATCCGGAGGAGTGGGCTGTGGCCGTGAAGGATTTTGTCGCGGGATTGGATTGATGAAATCGTGACATGTCCGGTTATCGGGGGCAGAATCGCGCGATATGGGGCCATACCTAAATTCAAAGCGGCATGTGGTGGCGGTTGCCGGCATCGTCGCGTTCCTGGTTGTGATGCTCGGCCTGTGGATCGTATTGCGCACAGGCGGCGGCGCGGCCGATGATTTATCGCCATTTGCCCGCAAGGTTCTGAAAATGGGCAGGGTCGGTTGGGTATGCGCCGAGTCTCGCCATTTTATCTGTTACGCCTCGGATGCGAGCCATCTCGCGGCGATACAGAACGCAGCGGAATTTGCCTATGCGCGCGCGGTTGAATTTCTTCCCGGCGCGACGGGGGGCCGAAAGGGCAGGATATTTTCCGTGGATGAAGAGATGTGGGCCCGGGTGTTGCGGAAAGCGGACCGGCGTCGCGACGGGTTGGCTATTCAGTCCGAGAACGAGATTTTCGTGATGCAGAGTGGGAGCACGGCGGATGTTGCCGTGCGGATTGCGCACGAGGTCGTACACTACCGGGTCTGGCAGCTCTGGGGTTCTCTCGTGCCCGTCTGGCTCGATGAAGGACTGGCAGGCTGCCTGGGGTGGGACATCGCCGAAGCGTATCGTCTGAAAATGGGTTGGCAGTTATCGCGGCGGTGGGGCGATGCGCCCCCGCCTGTGAGCGATCTCGCAAAACTCATGAAAACAGCCGATTATCCGGCGCCGGGTCCGGAAGCGGAGGCTTTTTACCGGCAGAGCGAGGCCCTTGTGCGCGCTATTGCACGAAATATAGGTTACGGTAAACTGCATCACTTTGTCGCCGGAGTGACGGAAGAGACGCTTTCATGGGACGCGTATCTGCGTGATCGTTTCGGGTTTTCCGAATACGATTTTCGCTGGCTGGCGGAGGAGTATGAGCGCAATTTGACGGGGAAGGAAGACGACTAGATGGCTGCGGGTAAATCCAGGACGGGAACAAAACAGGGCAAGCCGCAGGCGGCGGTATCATCCGGATCGGATGGCGGCGCGGCAGTGCACCTGGTTTTCGGCACGGATGAATATCTCGTGAGCGAAAACAGCCGCGCGCTAGTGAATCGTTTGTGCCCCGCGGCGGACCAGGCTTTCGGACTTGAGGTAATCGAAGCCCGCGTGGACAACGCCGCGGAGGCGGTTACGGCTGTCCGGCGGTGCATCGAGGGCGTTCAAACGCTCGGATTCCTGGGTGGCAGGAAAGTGGTCTGGTTGAAGGATTCCAACTTCTTCGGCACCTCTCAGGCGAGCGAAGCGCAGGACACGAAGACCGCGGTCGGGCAATTGGCGGAATTAGTCCGCGCCGGATTGCCGCAGGGGCAAGTGCTTGTGATCAGCGCGGGCAAGGTGGATAAGCGATCCGCTTTCTTCAAGGCCTGCCAGTCTTCCGGTTCCGTCCAGGAATACGGGCTGCCGGACAAGGGCTACCAGGTTGAGGAGCACACCCGCGAGACGGCAATGGCAGCATTTCGGAAGGCGGGGTTGAGCGCGCGGGACGATGTGATCGAGGAGTTTACGGAACGGACGGGCGCGGATTCGAGACAGATCGTGCAGGAAGTGGAGAAACTGGCGACCTACCTGGGTGAGCGCAGGGATGTGCGGGTGGATGACGTGCGCGCGGTGGTCTGCTCCACGCGCGAAGCGGGCGTCTTCGATCTTGCCGAAGCGGTGGGCAATCGCGATATCGCGGCCGCGCTGGATACACTGCGGCAACTGCTCTACCAGGGAGAGAACGCGGTGGGTCTGATTATCGGGCTGGAATCCCTTTTCCGCGAGTTGATTGTTTTCAGGGAGTGCCTGGACAGGAAATGGTTGCGGCTCCGGCGCGAAGGCTACCGGGTCTCGACGGACTGGTCCACGTCGGAAGAGGCGGACGTGGTCCTGGGCGCGTTGCCGAAAGATCCGCGTTCGATGCACTGGTTCCGCGCATCCAAGCTCGCGTCGCAGGCGGCAAACTACACGAAGAGCGAATTGGCCCGCATGCAGGCGGTCGTGTTGAAGACGCATGAAACGATGTTCTCTTCTTCGTTGCCGCCGGGGATGCTGATGGAGTTTCTGGTTTTAAAGTTGCTTGGGAAAGAAGAACAACAAAGCAGGAAAACAGGATGATACTGATTCTTGAAGCGAATACGGATCCGCAAGGCGCGGAATACAGGAAGTTGATGGAAGCGCTTTCGAATCTGCAGAATATCAAGTCGCGTGTTCACACGGTGCACGGCGCGCAGCAGACGTTGACGGAGGTTTATCTCATCGGCGACACGGCCGGGCTGGTCATCGAGGAAATGCGGAGCCTTCCGACGGTGGAGCGTGTAGTCAAGGTTTCGCAACCCTACCGCGTGCTGGGTCGGCACAAGGACGACTCCCGCGCCACATCGTTTGAATATAACGGAGTCCGTTTCGCGCAGGATAATCTTCATGTTTTTGCGGGCCTTTGCGCCGTGTCCACGCCGGAGCATGTGGAGGCGATGATGCAGGCGCTCCGCGATAACGGTCAGACCTGCACGCGCATGGGAGCGTACAAACCCCGCACGAGTCCCTATTCGTTCCAGGGGCATGGCAGGGAATGCCTTCCGTATGTTTTCCGGTTGGCGGGAAAATACGGCATCAGGGTGATCGCGATGGAGATCACGCATGATACCCACGTGGATGAAATCCGAAACGCACTGCGTGAAACAGGTCATCCTACAGGCGTGATGCTGCAGATCGGCACGCGTAATATTCAGAATTTCGAATTGCTGAAGAGCGTGGGCCGTCAGCAGGACTTCCCGGTGCTGCTCAAGCGCGGGTTCGGCATTACGCTGGAAGAATCGCTGAACGCGGCCGAATATCTCGCGAGCGAGGGCAATCGCAACGTCGTGTTTTGCCTGCGCGGCATGAAAAGCAACGCGGGCGATCCGCACCGCAATTTCGTGGACTTCGCTCATGTGCCGGTGGTGCATCGCTTGACGCGCATGCCGGTATGTATTGATCCCTCCCATTCCGTGGGATCGCGCGACGTGGCGCCGGACGGCATTCTTGATGTCATGCATGCCACGGCCCAGGGCGTGATTGCCGGGGCGAACATGGTGTTGGTTGATTTTCATCCGGAGCCCGCGAAAGCCCTTGTGGACGGGCCTCAGGCTTTGACGCTCGGAGAATTGCCGCGCTTTCTCGAGGATGTTCGTGTTGCGCGTGAAGCTTATGAAAAACGCGTGGCGCTGGTGAAAAAGCGATGATTGGAAAGACGGCGGGCGCGATTTCGTGCTTCGATTTTACAGGTCCGGATGATACAACGCAAATCGCTGCGAAGGTGTGAAGCATTCAGGCGATAGACGATTCATGAAACATCATCTTTCAGTGCTCGTGTTGCTGATCCTCTCGCTCACGGTCTGCCGCGGCGCAGCGGAGATCCTGACCCCGGAGGATGCGCAGGCCAGGCTTTGGTTTCCCATCGGAGAGGGAATGGAGTATCGCGCCTATTGGGGCGTGATCCCGGTTGCGTACGCGCACGTAACCAATGAATTGGTTGAAGTTGACGGGAAGACACGCCTGGCGATCCGGATCCGTACGCGCTCCAACGATTTTTTGTCGAAATTCTACCCGGTGGACGACTTCCTCGAAACGATCATTGACGTTGACACTTTCTTGCCCGTGAAGTTCACGAAGAAGCTGAAGGAAGGGCGTTACTGGACACACGAGGAAACGATTTTTGACCACGAGGCCGGCAAAGCCGTATGGAAGAATTACAAGAACGATAAGGAAAAAGAGCTGGAGATCGCAGCCGACACGCGGGACCTGCTTTCGTTCATGTATTACATGCGGCCGAAAGCCGTGTTTGAGCCGGGAGAACATCTCAAGTTCCAAGTCATGGCCGACGAAAAAATCTACGACCTTGAAGTCAAGTCTGAACGTGTCGAGCGATTCCGTGTTTCGGACTACGGCTGGTTGGACAGCATGCGGATCGAGCCGGTGGCCGAATTCGGCGGATTGTTTGTGCGGCATAAAGGGCGCGCGTGGATGTGGGTTTCGCTCGACCCGCGCCGGCTGATCACCAAAATTTCGGTGCGGATTCCAATTGCAAACGTTCATATACTGATTCATTCGGTGATGGGGCCAGGCGATGATTTCTGGGTGAAGGGTGTGCCCCCGGAAAAATAAGCTCAAGGTGAACGAGGATCACATGACGATATCAGTTCAAAGGGCAAAAGAAGTGCTTGCCGAGTGCGGGCGGCAGCGGATCCTCGTGGTCGGGGACCTGATGCTGGACCGCTATATTTACGGCAACGTCAGCCGCATATCCCCCGAGGCGCCGGTACCGGTGGTGCATGTCAGCGGCGAAAAGAGTATGCCGGGCGGCGCCAGCAACGTCGCGTGGAATATCCGGTCGCTGGGTGGCGCAGCGGTTATCGGCGGGATTATCGGCAGGGACGCCGCGGGAGGGGAACTGCGAAGCATTCTCAACCGTGAAGGCGTTTCCTGCAATGGTTGTATCGAGAGCGACATGGTGCACACGATCGTCAAAACGCGGATTATTGCCGAACGCCAGCAGGTGGTGCGCGTGGATTGGGAAGGGACGGATGGAATAGATGCGGCACTGGTTGAGCAATTCTGCCGCTTGCTGCGCGAAGAGGTCCGCAAGTCCTCGGGCGTGGTTCTGGAAGATTATGGGAAAGGGGTTATCCTGCAAGCCGTCGTGGATGCCGTCTTGCGCGAGGCGTCCGATTTGGGTGTGCCTGTCGGGTTGGATCCCAAGGACAATCATGAATTGGTGGTGCGCGGCATCACGGTAGCGACACCGAATCGCAAAGAAGCGTTCATCATGGCCGGCATCAAGGAAACACCTGCCCATGCGAATCCGCTCGAAGACCGCGCGTTGCGGCGCGTCGGCGAAATACTCATGGAAAAATGGTCGCCGCGCATGCTGCTGATTACGCTCGGACCGCAGGGCATGTACCTGGCCTCAAAAGATGCGCCGCCGCGGCATGTGCCGACGCGCGCGCGAGAGGTGTTCGACGTCAGCGGCGCGGGCGACACGGTTATTGCGGTATGCGTGCTGGCGCTGGCTGCGGGCGCGGCGCCGATGGAGGCCGCGGAGCTTGCGAATTACGCAGCGGGCGTCGTGGTCGGAAAGATCGGGACCGCGAGCTGCACGGTGGAAGAATTGATCCGGCATATGGAAGATCGGGGCGATGGAGAGATGGAGTAATGGAGTGTTGGAGCCTGACACCTGCATGAACAAAACCCCAATACCCCAGTCCTCCGTTCTTGCCGTGATTCCTGCCCGGTGGGGTTCCACCCGGTTCCCCGGCAAAAGCCTTGCCATGATTTGCGGGAAACCCCTGCTTCAATGGGTGGTTGAGCGGGCGCGCGGCGCGCGGACCCTGGGCGGTTTGCTGGTGGCGACGGATGACGAGCGGATTTGCCGTGTCGCCGAAAAGCTGGGGGTGGATGTGGTGATGACGAAACCGGATCATCCGTCCGGCACGGATCGCATTGCCGAGGCAGTACGCGATCGCGCGGCCGACGTGATCGTGAATATTCAGGGTGATGAGCCGCTCATAGATCCGGGATTGATTGATTCGGTCGGCGGGATTCTTGCGCGGGACTCTTCGTGGGATATGTCCACGGCGGCCGCGCCAATCCGGGATGAGGCGGACATCGGAAGGCCTTCCGTGGTGAAAGTAGTTTTCGATGCATCCTCGCGCGCGCTTTACTTCTCTCGCGCGCCGATTCCGTTTATGAGGGAAAAGGATAGTTTGACGGCGGGAGAGCCATTATACTGGCGGCACGTCGGAATTTATGGATACCAGCGAAGCTTTCTTGAGCGGTTGGTGCAGGAGCCGCCTTGTACGCTGGAGTTGGTTGAAAAGCTGGAGCAATTGCGCGCGTTACACCTCGGCGCCCGGATCAAGGTTATCGAAACCGGAGACGCGGGGCTTGGAGTGGATGAGCCCGGCGATGTCGAGCGCGCGGAGCGGGCGTTGAAAGCAGCCGGGCTGGCCTGAGGGTTGGCGGAGTTATTTATGAGGACCAAAACATTTAAAGTGGGCAATGTGACGGTGGGAGGCAAGGGCCCGCTTTTTCTCATGGCCGGCCCGTGCGTGATTGAGAGCCGCGCAGCAGTCCTTGACCTGGCGGGGCGCCTCGTCCGGCTGGCGCGCGCGGAGAAAATTCCGCTGATTTTCAAGGCGTCCTATGACAAGGCGAACCGCACCTCGCACAAGGCGTTTCGGGGTCCGGGCCTGGTAAAAGGGCTGGAGATCCTTGCGGAAGTCAAAGAACGCTATGGGGTTCCGATCCTGGTGGATGTTCATAACGACACCGAAGTGCCGCACGCCGCGAAGGTGGCGGACATTCTTCAGTTGCCCGCGTTTCTTTGCCGCCAGACGGATCTCGTACTGGCGCTGGGCGAAAGCGGCAGAGTGGTGAACATCAAGAAAGGGCAATTCCTCGCGCCATGGGATGTCCGGCATGTGATCGCGAAAGTGGAGAGCACGGGAAACCGGCGGATCATCGTGACGGAGCGTGGCGTCAGCTTCGGATACAACAATCTCGTGGCAGACATGCGGAGTCTCCTGGCCCTTCGCGAATTCGGATACCCGGTGGTTTTCGACGCGACGCACAGTGTACAGTCGCCGGGCGGGGCGGGCGATCATACAGGCGGTGATGGGCGATGGGCGCCTTACCTGGCGCGCGCGGCCGTCGCGACCGGATGCGATGGGGTTTTCCTGGAGACGCATCCTGATCCGGCCACGGCCCTTTCCGATCGAGAAAACGCGATTCCCTTCAGCGCTCTTCGCGGGCTCTGGCGGCAACTCAGGAGCATTGATGACATCGTCAATTAAGAAGCGCGCCGCGTCCGTTGAGGCGATCGTGTTCGATGTGGACGGGGTGCTCACCGGCGGTGAGATCATTCACGGGCCGGACGGCGAATGGAAGATTTTCAACGTGAAGGACGGACATGGTTTTGTCCTGGCGCGCAAGGCGGGCCTTAAGATCGGGTTGCTGACGGCGCGCAGGTCCGCGGCGGTTCGACGCCGGGCGGCCGAGTTGAAGGTGGATGTTCTTTTTGAAGGGGCAAAGGACAAGGGAAGCGGGTTGACTGCGGTTCTGTCGCGAATGGGTGTTACCGCGGAAAAAGCCTGTTATGTAGGTGATGACCTGGTTGATTTGCCGGCGATGGCCGTGGTTGGGCTGCCGGTGGCTGTCGCTGATGCGGTGCCGGAAGTCCGGTTGGCGGCCGGATGGGTGACAAAGAATCGTGGTGGAAAAGGTGCCGCGAGAGAAGTGGTTGAGGGTATATTGAAGGCGAAAGGTATCTGGAGGACGCTGGTTGCGCGGTGTCGGAGGGGTGAAGGATGAAACAAAGGAGTGAATGGGGTATAGTGGTCTTGGCGATCTCGTGTGCGATCCTGTTCGGTGCCCCGTTCGTTTGGGCTCAAATGCGCGAATCGGTGGGGCAAACGGTTACCGGATTCCGTGTTCCCGACTATGATGAGGAAAACAATCTGAAGTCGCAGCTCTTTGGAGATTTCGCGAAGGTATTGCCTGACGGCGTGATCGAGATCACCGGGCTCAAGATTGATTTCTACCAGGAAGGCGAGGTGGGAATGACGGTGACGGCGCCGCATTGCAAGTACAATCAGCGGCGCGGGCTTGCCGAGTCGGATTCCGATGTCCGCATCGAGCGGGAAAACATGGTGGTCACCGGCATCGGCTTCATCTGGAGCGGCAAGGAAGAAAGTTTTTTGATAAGGCAGAAAGCCAAGGTTGTCCTGAAAGACGTGCGCAGGCATGTAAAGACAGGAGTTGAGGAATGAAGGGATTTTCCCGATGGGTTTTGTCCGGAATCTTGTGGACCTTGCTGCTCAGCGGTTCGGATGCGCGGGCTGCGGCAGCGAACGAGGAAGCGGTCGGCACGGTGACGGTGATTACGTCCGACCGGTTGACCTTTGATTACAAGAAGCGGTTCGCCCTGTTCGAACACAACGTGCTGGTTACCGATCCCGAGATGCAACTGGCTTGCGACAAGCTGCTGGTGACGTTCGATGAGGCCGGCAAGGCTAAAAATATCAAGGCCGAAGGCCGCGTGACCATCAAGCAGGAAGACAAGACGGCGCATGCCGGGCTGGCGACCTACGATTTGGATGGAGGGAAGATCGTGTTGTCCGACAAGCCGCGCGTGCTGCGTGGCCGTGACGTGCTCGAGGGCGAGCTTATTACCTTCTGGCGCGACGATAACCGAATGATTTGCCAGCCGAACGCGCGGTTGGTAATCTACCCTGAGCAGGGCGGCATGAAGGATGTGTTCCTCGGAGATTAATGTGGTGGATAAGACAAGCTGCCTGGTCGAAACACGCGACCTCGTCAAAACCTATCATCGTCGCAACGTGGTCAACGGGGTTAACCTCAAGGTGGACCCCGGGGAGATCGTCGGTCTGCTGGGTCCGAATGGGGCCGGCAAGACCACGAGCTTCTACATGATCGTCGGACTGATTCGCCCGACGGACGGCGAAGTGTATTTCCAGGGCGAGAATGTGACGCACAAGCCCATGTACCAGCGCGCCCGCATGGGCATGGGGTACCTGTCGCAGGAGCCGTCCATTTTCCGGCGGCTTACGGTCGAGGAAAACGTCATGGCGATTCTCGAGACGCTGCCGATTTCCCGCCATGAGCGGCGTCAGCGGCTGGAGTACCTGCTCGAGGAGTTGAAGATAAGCTACCTGGCGAAACAGCGCGCTTACACGCTGAGCGGCGGCGAGCGGCGGCGGCTGGAGATCACGCGCGCCCTTGTGACGAATCCTTCGCTTATTCTGCTGGATGAACCGTTCAGCGGAGTGGACCCTTTGGCTGTCTATGATGTTCAACAGATCATTATTGAGCTCAAGCAGCGCGGGCTCGGCATATTGATCACGGACCACAACGTCCGTGAAACGCTTGCGGTCGTGGACCGGGCCTACTTGATATGCGAGGGCAAGGTGCTGCGGGAGGGGACGAGTTCGTTCTTGATTAACGATGAAGTGAGCCGCGAGCTTTATCTGGGGCCGCGGTTCAGTATGTAACGAAATGGAAGGAGGCCTACGGTGCAGATCAGCGTAACCGGCCGGCATATGCAGATTACGGATGCGATCAGGGATCACGCATTAAGCGCGGTGCAGCACGGGCTGCGTGAATTTCCCCGCATTCTCAACGTGCACGTGATCCTCGATGTGTCGAAGTACCGCCACATCGCGGAAATCGTGGTGCAGGCGCCGAACCACATCGTGGTCGAAGCGCAGCATGAATCCAACGATATGTATGTTTCGATAGATGGGGCCGTTGACAAGGCCCAGAAGCAGTTGCGGAAGCTCTGGGACAAGATGCAGAATCACAAGGCTCGCGAAAGCATCGCCAGCGTGGAACTGAATGCACAGCAGAATGGCGTCGAGGAGTCTCCCGGCGGCTGACCGGTTGTCCCATTCCGGGAAAGGGGGTTCAGTGGCAGTAACAGTAGCACAGTTCCTTGAAGCGGGCCGCGATCCGCTGGCCCTGGAGTTGGCTGCGGGCAAGAGGCATCTTCGCAAGACCATACACGAGGAGGCCTTGAACCGACCGGGGCTCGCGCTTGCCGGATTCTTCCAGTACTTTGCGCATCGGCGCATCCAGGTTTTCGGGTTGGCCGAGAGCGCCTACCTGAAAAGCCTTTCCGGAACCGAGAGGCAAACGCGGATCAGGCAGTTCTTCGAGAAGCAGATCCCCTGTGTGGTGGTGACCCGCGGCCGGCATGTGTTCCCTGAAATTGAGCAGCTCGCCGAAAAGTTTCGCGTGCCGGTGCTCAAGAGCGCGTTGATTACCAGTCGTTTCATCAATGAAGCGACCATCATCATGGAAAACCTTACTGCGCCGGAAATGCGCATGCAGGGGACCATGGTGGACATCATGGGCATCGGCGTGGCGTTGGAAGGGTCGCCGGGCATCGGAAAGAGCGAAACGGCGCTGACACTGATCGAGCGGGGGCACAGCCTGGTAGCCGACGATATCACCGTGCTCCGGCGCGACAGCAGTGGACGCGTGATCGGGTCGGCTGTTCCGATCACCCGGTATCACATGGAAATCCGGGGGCTCGGAATCATTCATGTGCCGAGTCTCTTCGGCGTGGCTTCCGTGCGGCCTGAAATGCGGCTTGATGTGATCGTTCGCCTGCACCGGCCGGATCCGCGCATTGAAGATGATCGCACGGGTTTTGCCCAGCAATCGCGCGAAGTGCTGGGCGTGAAGATACCGGTCATCACCCTGCCGGTGGCGGCCGGCCGAGACCTTGCCCACGTGGTGGAAGTTGCGGCACTTAACCTCCGGTTGAAGCAATTGGGGCATGATGCCGCGAAGGAACTGGACGAAAAGCTCATGGCGACGCTTGCAAGACGAGGGGGATGACGAAGGGGTAACGATCGGTGACCAAGAAGCATAATGCCCAGGCCGCTGACCCCCGCGTGGTGGTGAAGGATTTGACCATCACCAATCGGTTTGGTATTCATGCCCGTCCGGCGGCCTTGTTCGTAAGAACGGCCAGCCGCTTTACGTGCGATATCGAAGTGGAAAAAGATGGTTCCACCGTATCGGCCAAGAGCATTATGGGCCTTCTTACGCTCGAGGGGAGTCAGGGCACCATACTGCGGATTCGCGCGAAGGGCGATGATGCCAGGGAGGCCGTGGCTGCGCTGCAGGAACTGGTCGAAAAAAAGTTTTACGAGGATTGATGGGCAATGTCGGAAGAACAGGCAGGACAAACACGCGAGACGGTGCTGAAAGGCATTGGCGTGTCGCCCGGCGTGGTCATCGGCAAAACATTTCTGGTCACCACCGAGGAAGACCGCGTCGTTGAGCGGGCTATCTCCGATGATGAAATTCCGCGCGAGATCGCACGTTTTGAAGACGCACTGATCAAGACGCGCAGCCAGATCCACGATATCCAGCAGAAGGTCAGCAACGCGATCGGCCAGGAAAGCGCCAGCATTTTCGATGCCCACCTGCTGGTTGTGGATGACCGGTCTTTCGTGGAAGAGGTCATACGAAACCTGGGCAGCCAGAAAAAGAACGTCGAAGTCGTTCTCGGCATGGTGGCGGAACGGTATGCCAATGCGCTGGCCCAGTTGGAGGATGATTACCTGCGCGAGCGCGCGGCCGATGTGCGCGATGTAACGCGGCGTATCTTGCGAAATCTGTCGGGGCAGAGCACTTCCCAGTTATCCCAGCTTGAGCATCCGTGCGTGATCGTGGCCAATGACCTTGCGCCCTCCGAAACGGCGACGCTGAACAAGGAAAAGGTCATCGGATTTATAACCGACCTGGGCAGCCCGACGTCCCATACAGCCATCATGGCGAGGGCGTTGGCGATTCCCGCCGTGGTCGGGCTCCATGACGTCAGTGTTCGCGTTTCTCCCGGCGACGAAGTGCTGATTGACGGGCACAAGGGAATCGTCGTCATTCATCCGTCGCGCGAAAGGCTGGAGCAATACGGAAAAATCGCGGAAAAACGCGAGTCCATCCGGGCGCGTCTTACCTTGTTGAAGAGCGAACCGGCCGTTACGCAGGACGGTTACCACGTGATGCTTTCGGGCAACATCGAGCTGCCCGGCGATGTGGGCATGGTGCTCGACAACGGGGCGCAGGGCGTCGGGCTTTTCCGCACAGAGTACCTGTACCTGTCCAGGATGCAGCTTCCGACAGAAGATGAACAGTATGCAGCCTATGAGGAAGTGGCCCGGCGCGTGGCTCCGGCTCCCGCGATCATTCGTACGCTCGACCTCGGCGGTGACAAGTTCCTCTCGCATTTGAAGACGCCCGCCGAGTTGAATCCCTTCATGGGCTGGCGAGCGATCCGCTTTTGCCTGGCGCAACCCGATATCTTTAAGACACAATTGCGAGCCGTTCTCCGCGCCAGTGTGCACGAGAACGTCAAGCTGATGTACCCGATGGTCAGCAATGTCGGCGAAGTGATAAGGGCCAACGAGTTGTTGGAGGAATGCAAGGAGGAACTGAAAAAGCAGGGGCTTCCTTTCAACGAGGAGATCACCGTCGGCGTCATGATCGAAGTTCCGTCGGCGGCGCTTACCGCGAACCTGATCGCGCCCCACGTGAGCTTTTTCAGCCTGGGGACCAACGACCTGGTGCAGTACACGCTGGCCGTGGATCGCGTGAACGAACGGGTGGCCTACCTCTATGAGCCGACGCATCCTGCGATCATCCGGCTGATCAAAAATACGATTGATGTAGGGCACGACCACGGGATCTGGGTCGGGATTTGCGGCGAAATGGCAAGCAATCCCATCATGGCGCCACTGTTGATGGGGATGGGACTCGACGAATTCAGTATGAGCCCCACGGCCATACCCCTTGTGAAACAGGCCATTCGTAACCTGCGCTTTGCGGATGCCGAAGACCTTGCAAAAAAGGTGCTGATGTGTGAAACCGCCACCGAAGTGATGGCCTTGTGCCGGACCCTCACCGAGCGGCTTTCACCGGAAATACTTGAATTAGTGGGCTGAACACGGCAGATTAACCCACCGTTTATTACATAAGAAGGAGTAACCCATGACACAGCGTGCGTTTCTGTTCACTTCCGAGTCCGTGACCGAAGGGCATCCGGATAAACTTTGCGACGGCGTTTCCGATGCGGTCCTTGATGCTGCCCTCAAGCAGGACAAGAAGAGCCGCGTGGCCTGCGAAGCGCTGGCCAAGACGGGCATGGTTGTCGTCGCCGGCGAGATCACGACCCGCGCGGAAATTCCCTATGCCGACCTCGTCCGCGACAAGGTGAAACGGATCGGCTATGACAAGTCCGAAATCGGTTTCGATGGGAATACCTGCGCCGTACTCGTGGCGCTTGACAAGCAGTCTCCCGACATCTCGCAGGGCGTGGATGCGAAAAAAGCGGAAGGCAAAGCCACGGCGGAGCAGGGCGCGGGTGACCAGGGAATGATGTTCGGTTACGCGTGCAATGAGACGCGCGAACTGATGCCGATGCCGATCATGCTGGCGCATCGGCTGACCCGGGCGCTTGCAAAGCATCGGCGCTCGGGCGCGCTGCCCTTCCTTCGCCCGGACGGCAAATCGCAGGTTACGATTCTTTACGAAGATAACAAGCCCGTGCGCGTGGACACCGTTGTGATCTCGACGCAGCATGCGCCGGATATCTCTCACAAGAAACTGAGCGCAGCGATCATTGATGTGCTTATCAAGAAAGAGATCCCGGCGAAGATGGTGGACAAGAAGACCCGGTTTCTCGTCAATCCGACCGGACGTTTCGTCGTCGGCGGCCCGCAGGGTGATTGCGGCGTGACCGGCCGCAAGATCATCGTGGACACCTACGGCGGCATGGGACGTCATGGCGGGGGCGCGTTCTCAGGCAAGGATCCCTCAAAGGTGGATCGCAGCGCAGCCTACATGGCGCGGTATGTTGCCAAGAACATTATCGCGGCGAAACTTGCGCGCCGCTGCGAGGTGCAATTGGCTTACGCGATCGGATATCCCGAGCCGGTTTCCGTTCTCGTGGACACCTTTGGCACGGGTATCACGCCGGACGAGAAAATTGAGCGGGCTGTCCGCAAGGTGTTCGGCTTAAAGCCGGCGCAGATTGTCGCGCAGTTGGACCTGTTGCGGCCGATCTATGAAGCGACCTCGGCCTACGGACACTTCGGCCGCACGGACGACCTGGACACGTTCACCTGGGAACGCACGGATAAGGTGGACGCGCTTTTGGACGCGGTCTGAGCCGGTCGAAGGCGAAGGTTGGGCTGTTGAGTGAAGAGGCTCGAGTACCGAGCCTCCATTCTCCTTCAACTGTTTTCTTCACCGGGTTGCGATCCGTCAGGAACGCGTTGCTGGGACGGGCCGTTATTGACCAGTTTCACGCGTCTGCGGCAGCGGATATTCCGTCCGAACAGGAAATCCCCTTCGATCGTCAGGCTCTCGCATTCCCGGAGAGAGGGCGCGCCTTCGGGAAAGCGCGCGGCGAAATCCGCGTAGGCGCCGTAGAATCGTGCGTCAAGCCGGCTCACGACGGGCTTTCCCTTCCTGTCCGGATGCAGCGTGACGCGGCCGTCCGGCGTCCTGATGTAGGCGTCCGACCAGAGCCCGATCAGGTCATCCGTGGTCTTGACCGGCGAAAAGCGCGTTCTGGGAACGACCACCGCGCCCGCGCCCTCGAAGATCTCGATGGCGGCGCCCATGGCCGATTCAAGCTGGAACACGGGCGTCGAATCAGGATCGGTCGGATTTACGCGCTTGCTGTTCACGATCAGCGGCAGGTTGATTGTGCCCTCATTCTCTTCAAGTTTAAGCTGCAGCGCGTACAGGTTGATCCAGAGATTGTTCGTGTTGAAAAAACGGTGATGCGAGATGTCCTGGAAATCATCCTTCTCGTCTTCGGGACACTGCGCGAGTTCGCGCAGAACGAGGCGACCGTCTCTTGTTCTCGCGATATGCCCGCCTTTGCGGTCGGCTTCGGTGCGTTCAGTCACTTCCATCAGGAACGGCAAATGGCGTTCGGCAAGATACCCGAGGATCGCGAGATCGAGCGTGGCGCCGAGGTTGTCCGTGTTGGACACGAAAGCATATTCGAAGCCCTCCCTGATAAGCCGCTCGAGCAATCCGGAGGTGACCAGGGCGAGATAGATATCGCCGTGGCCGGGCGGACACCATTCGCGTTGCGGATCTTCCGGCCATGCTACGGGGAGAAAATTGTCCTGCCTGAGTTTCGGCACTCGATGCTGCACAAAAGTCGGCGGCAATCCAGGTTGGCCTGCGGCAAGGGAGGGGTGTTGCTTCAGCGCGTTCAGCGTGTCCGCGTCGGTGCTGAAGCTGTTCATCAGGAGGAGCGGGAGCCGGCAAGCCGACTCGCGGCGCATGTGTTCGACCTGGTCAATGACGAGGTCGAGAAACGTCCGTCCATCCTTGACCGGGAGCAGCGATTTTGCGCCCTCGAGACCCATGCTGGTTCCCAGGCCGCCGTTGAGTTTGATCATCAGGGCTTTCGACAAAGCCTGCTTTCCAGCCCCGACATACTGCGCGAGCGTACTGGACGCGGGAATCTCGTCGAGCTGCTCGATGTCCTTTAGCGGGATCAAGCCCCGGTGCCCTTTCGTGAGCTTATCAAACTGGCGAAGGAAGAAACGGATTGCCGGTTCCGGAGAACCTATGCTTTCCATGCGCTCTCGAATGGCTGCTTTCGCGCGCGCCTCATTGTCTGCCGCCGTGCTCATGGGCCGCAGTCTATCGTGGCGCCCACGTAAAAGACGAGAAAAAGATGTCTGAACGGCGGATGGGTGTCGGTTGACTAAAGGATGTGTCTCGGTATTACACAGCGGCCGACTGGAAGATGGCCCTGATTGTCTTCCTGGTGGCGTTCACGATTTATTGTGTCGGGCTCGCCCCAACGATAACGCTGGAATCTTCGGGTCAGTTTGTCGTGGCGGCCGCCCATTTGGGTGTTGCGCGACCCCCGGGGTATCCTGTTTGGCACTTGCTGGCGAATGCTTTTTTGCGGTTATTCTCTTTCGCGGGATATCATGGCCACTTGAATCCCGCGTGGGCCGTCAATCTCATGTCCGCGCTATTTGCCGCTCTCGCCTGCGGTGCGATGTCGCTGCTGCTCTCGCGCGAGACGCGCTTTGTTTGGACTGATCGTTCTTCGGAAAAGCCGCCCTTCCTGGTTCCTGGCTGCAGCGTCTTTGCGTTTGTGGCCGCCCTTCTGTTCGCCTTCTCACAAGCCATGTGGTCACAGTCCGTAATCGCGGAAACTCACGCGCTCACGATTTTCTATCTGCTGGTTTTCTTGAATTTGCTCTTGTATTGGATGGAACGCCGCCACGACCGGACGGCCTGTGTCATGGCCTTCTTTTTCGGGCTCGGCCTGTCCGTATCCCCGCTGCTCGTGCTCCTTGCGCCGGTCATACTTGTGGCCGCAGCATTTGTCTCGGGAAAGGCTTTAGTCCGCGTGGCCGTCGCCACGGGACTGTTTCTGTGCTTTCTTGTCATGGAGTTTGCGATAGGACGGCAAAGTCCGAGAGTGGCAGCGATGGGGCTTGGAGTCACGCTGGGGGTTGTGGCTGCGCTGCTGCTCCCATGCCGTACACGAAGCATGGGGTTCATGCTGGCGCTCATGTTGGGCGGCTTATTGCCCTACATCTATCTCCCCGTTGCTGCATCGCACAATCCTCCAATGAACATGGGTTATGCGTGCACCTGGGAGGGGTTTTGGCATGTGATCAGCCGTGGGCAGTATGAGCGGCTCAGCCCGCTGAATCCCTTTGTGCATTCGGAAATCTTTCTCGATCAACTGCGCTGGTATGTTCGCCTTGCCATATCCCAGTTCACGGCGCCGATCCTGTTGTTCTCGCTTGTTCCCGCATTCTGTCTGCCGATGCTTCGCGCGCGCGCGCGCCGGGTTGTAATGGTTATTCTTGTGGCATTCTTCATGTTCAGCATCATCACGCTCTTGGGGACGAATCCCGTGTTGGATGTTCAAACCACAATGATTGCGCGGCTGCTTTTCATTCCGTCATTTGCAATGCTCGCTATCCTGATTGGCTACGGATTTATGATCCTCATGCCGATCCGACTGCTGGAAGAATCGGCGTGAGTCGGGTCAGAAGGTCCACGCGACGCCGGCGACAACATAATGGAACAGGGAAAATGTGTAGACCTCGTCGTTATCCGCGCCGCCTTCGAGGATGCGGTATCCCGCTTTCAGGGCAAGGTTGCGGTTGAGGTCGTACTGCGCGGCGAACAGTACATCTTCCGCCCGGCCCTGAGGCGCGGCCAGCGCCTCGCCGTCTATCAGCAGGTGGAATCTGTCTCTCGGAGTCCATGTGAGGTTGAAGCTCAACAAGGGGACAAATCCGAGATCTGTCTTCGAGGTGGACTTTCCGCCGCCTTCCAATTTGATTTCCGCGTCGCGCACCTTTCCTGCCACGCCGGCGCTGAATTGCAGCTTTTCCGATTTATGCAGGAGATAGCGATATACCAAGCGATAAGAATTGAATCGAAAGGTGGCCCTGAGCGGGGTTCCCGCGGGGAATGTTTCTTCGTTGAAGCTGATGTCTTTGTCGAGGGTCCCCTCCGATTCCATCGTCAGCGGGGCGATCAGCAACGCCAGCCAATGTTTGTCGGAAAGGTTGTGCCCATAGCGAAAGCGAAATGCCACGGTTTCGTCGGCCTTAAGATCTTCGGTGAGCGAAAAGCGAGTGCCGGTGTCACCCGGAATGGCGACGTCATTATAACCCGGAAAGACGTAGCCGGCTTCAATATCCACCACGCTTTGAGCGAGTGCGCTGCAAGTGACTGCGATTCCCAACAAGAAGATGACCACGGCGGATTTTTTCATGATCATTCCTTGTATCATCATCAGCGTGTGGAATGCCATATCTAATGCGGATGGGCGCATGGGTGCTCTGCTATTGCTTCTCCTCTGCGGCTCCGGTACGGTGAAAGGCATGACCATGGACTCAATAAAGCTCGGAGATCCTGTGGCTGCGCGAACTGAATGGACGCCCGCCAAGAAAGCGGGGAACGCTTTTTTCACCCATGAATTGCAGCAGGTTGCGCCGGACCGTATTGAATTGAGAGCGGCCGCAAAGGCCAAGATGATGTTCCAGGCGATTCTCGTCACCGGCCTCGTCATTCTGGCCGCGCTGGTGCTCTATGTCGTGCGAAAGGGTTTGTCCAGCGTCAGCATGGAGGCCGCGTTGGGAACTTGTGTACTCGGCGTCACGCTCGTTGCGATCGGGTGGGGGATGATCAAGTTGGAAATGGGCCCGGTTGTTTTCGATTTGAAGAAGAGCTGGTGTTGGAAAGGAACCGCCGAACCCCAGGACACATGGGAAAACGTGACGCCGAAAAACAGCTTGCGAATCGCGGATATTCACGCGCTGCAGATTCTTGCCAAAACCTGGAGTGGCCGGAATGAGGCGCATCGGACGTTCACCAGTTACGAATTGAACCTCGTGCGGAGCGACGGCCAGCGTCTCAACGCGATGGATCATGGCGACTTGAATGCCCTGCAATCCCAGGCGCAATCCCTGGCCGACTTTCTGCAAAAACCCCTCTGGGATGCATCTGCCGAGCCCATCAATATTGATCGTTGATGAGTGATAGCGGATCGAGCCTTGACGATTTCTGCCTCGGGCGGTAGAAAAGATATTACACAATATCCATCACGTTCCGCTGGTTCTGCCATTCGTTGCGCCTGCTTTGGTTTTTCGTTTGGGAGGCTGATTCCGCGATTGCGGATTTATGCATCGTAGCCGCGGCTTTGGGCTCGTGGGGATGTTGGTGAGCCCGAAAGGAAGGGTGTTCGATGGCAATCAGCAAACAGCAGCGAACGGTGATCCGACGCCTGGGTTCGGCCGGCGGGTTGAAGAAGTGGCGGGATTGGAAATGGCAGGTGCGCCACACGATACGCGATATCCCCACGTTCGAAAAGGCACTGGGGATTCAGTATGCCGCGGAAGAACGCAAGCAGCTTGAAAAGACGCTTCGCCGATTCCCCCTTTCCGTCACGCCGTATTACCTGTCCCTCATTGATGAACAGGACTTTCGCAACGATCCCGTGTATCGCCAGTGTTTTCCGAGTCCCTCGGAGTTACGCATTCGCCGCATGGATATGGCGGATCCCCTGGCCGAAGACCGCGACAGCCCGGTGCCCGGACTGACTCACCGCTATCCGGACCGCGTGCTGCTGCATGTGAGCAACGTATGTGCCATGTACTGCCGTCACTGCACGCGCAAGAGGAAGGTCGGCGATCGCGATTCAATTCCGGGGCCGGCCGCTATCCGCCGCGCCATCGCGTATATCCGGCGCACGCCGGTGGTGCGCGACGTGCTGCTATCCGGCGGCGATCCGTTCATGCTGTCGAATACGTATCTCAACTGGATCCTGACGGAGCTGCGCACGATTCCTCATGTAGAGGTCATTCGCATCGGTACGCGCACTCCGGTGGTGCTGCCGTATCGCATCACGGATTCGCTGGTCGCCATGCTGCGCAGGCATCACCCGGTCTGGGTGAATACGCATTTCAACCATCCGCGCGAAATCACAGACTCATCCCGCGA
>CAZTYH010000041.1:0-1103 GCA_964617565.1 uncultured Verrucomicrobiota bacterium | reverse complement strand
ATTTTCGGTTTCTACATGGCCGCGATCCTCGGCGTTGGCTGGTATCACTTCCGGCGAAATCGGAGCGAGGAGGATTACTACGTGGGCGGGCGCAATGTGCCGCCCCTGGCGGTCGGTTTATCCGTGGTGGCCACGGATGTCGGAGGCGGCTTTTCCATCGGACTGGGCGGCGTCGGATTCCTCATGGGATTGTCTGGAACATGGTTATTGTTCACCGGCCTGGTCGGCGCATGGCTTTCGGCGGTGTTTGTTATTCCCCGGCTCAAGGCCATCAAGGAGTCCAATTCCATGCTGACATATCCGGACTTCCTGAGACATCGTTATAATGGGCGCGTGGCTCTCGTTGCGGCGGTTCTGTCCGGCGGGGGCTACCTTCTTTTCACCGGGGGCCAGATCCTGGCCGGCGCGCGGCTGGCTGCCGATACCGCCATCACGCAGGCGCCCTTCGGGTGGGACCCGTTTACCTTCGCGCTTTACGTGATGGGCTTCATCATCATTGCATACACGGTGCTCGGCGGGATCAAGGCCGTGATCTATACCGACTTCATACAATGGATCGTCTTGATGTTCGGGCTGGTCGGGTTGGCGATCCCGCTGGCCCTGCACCGGGTGGGTGGTTGGAGCGCGTTGCGCGCGGCATTGCCCCCGGAGTTTTTCTCGCTGCACAACATTGATCGGACCACCTTTATCAACTGGATGGTGACGATAATCCCGATCTGGCTGGTCGGTATGACTCTTTACCAGCGGATGTTCGCTTGTCGCGGCGCAAGGGAAGCGCGGCGGGCGTGGTTTATTGCAGGATTTTTTGAGTATCCCGTAATGGCTTTCATGGGCGTCATACTGGGCATGTGTGCGCGGGTGTTGTTCCCGGAGCTGGGACCGGACGACGCGGAGCGCGGATTGCCCATGTTGATCAAGGATGTGCTGCCCGTGGGCGTCACCGGCATGGTTGTTGCCGCTTACTTTTCCGCCATCATGTCCACGGCTGACAGCACATTGATGGCATCGTCGGGGAATCTCGTGACCGACCTGGTCCAGCGTTTCCGTCGCCATCCGCTGGAGGGGAAGGCGTTGATGCGTCTCTCTCAACTGGCGACGCTCGG
>CAZTYH010000040.1:20625-28487 GCA_964617565.1 uncultured Verrucomicrobiota bacterium | reverse complement strand
CAATGATTGGAAAAAATTCCGCCGGCTTTTCCAACCATTGGAAAAATCGCGGAACGATCCAGGAGGAGGGAAACCGTGCCGGGCCGGGACTTGATCCATGACATTGACTTCAACGCGCTCTACCGCGAGCAGGCACACCGCTCCTCCTTCGGACAACGCTCGGCCGCCCATTGGGACAGCCGCGCCGAGCGGCGGCAGCAGGACCTGCGCAGCGACTATACGCGGGCGTTTCTCAAGCACGTCAACCTGAAGGGCGCGAAGACCGCGCTCGATATCGGCTGCGGCGTCGGCAACCTCGCGCTCCCCCTCTCCCTGCGGCTGAAAAAAGTGTACGCGCTGGACTTCTCCCCTGAGATGCTGCGCCGGCTGGCCGCGAACGCCCGCGATGCCGGCGCAACAAACATCCGGCAATTCCAGCTTTCCTGGAGCGATTCATGGCAGCGCGTGCCCGTCGCGGACATCGCGATCTGCTCGCGCGCCTTGAGCGGAAGGAATCCGAAGCGCGCGCTGGAAAAGATGCAGCAGCATGCGCGGCTGCGCTGCTACCTTTCGGTGCACGCCGGCGGCAGTTACCTCGGGCCGGATATCATGAAACAGCTCGGTCGGTCCATCGAGCCTCGCCCTGACTATATTTATATCGTGAACATCCTTTTCCAGATGGGCATTCGGGCGCGCGTTGATTTCCTCAAGTCCGAAGGCGGAATGACCTATCATTCCGTGGATGCCTTTCTCGAATCCATTCGCTGGCGCATCGGAAAATTGTCGGCCGCCGAGGAAAAGCGTCTGCGCCTTTTTTACCGGAAACTTCCGCGCAACCGACAGGGCATGGCGAAGTACAGGCATGATTTCGAATGGGCGTTGCTGTCATGGGAGACCTAGTGGGCAAAGAAAATGAATCGCTTCCGCTATCGTCGGATCACGCCGTCGAACGGCTGACCGCCTTGTGGGCATTGAACGAGGCGGGACTCGGCGGCCTGATCCACGCACTCAAAATTCCTTTCACGGGAATCGTGGTCGGCTCCACGGCGGTGATCCTGATTACGCTGATCGCTTTCTTTGCCAAAAGAAAATCGGCCGCCCTTCTGAAGGCCACCGTCATTGTGCTGCTGATCAAGGCCCTCGCCAGCCCTCACACACCGCTGCCCGCGTATGTGGCCGTCGCGTTCCAGGGCCTGGCGGGTTGCCTGCTGTTCGGGTTTCTGCCCTCCGCTCGTTTCGCGGCACTGCTCCTGGGCCTGCTTGCACTCTGGCAGGGCGCGGTCCAGAAACTGCTCGTGATGACGCTGCTCTACGGCGCGCCACTCTGGGAATCGGTGGACGCCGTGGGCCGCTGGATACTCGAACGCATGGGCGGCAGCTCCGGCGCGCTTTCGCCGACCGGGTGGTTTCTCGTGTTCTACCTTGGCTATTACACGCTCGGCGGGCTCGTGACCGGCTGGCTTGCCGGAACAATCCCGATAGAGATCGGGCGCGCACTGAAGGATCGGCCCCCGGCCGCGCTTCCGGAAAACGCCCCGCCCCCCGCGCACTTCGCCGCTCCGTCGAAGAAGCCCTGGTGGCGGCGCACGCCGTTCAAGGCCGGCCTTGTTCTCTGCGTTCTGATGATCGTCTCTGCGCTGCTGTATCCGGGCCACGAAGGTTTCGCGCGCGGATTGCGCGTGTTTGTCCGGGCTGCCGTGGTTATCGCAATATGGATGCTCGTCGCGCGACCGCTCGGGCGCCTGTGGCTTGCGCGGTTCCAGCGCCGCGAGCAGAGCGTGTACGGGGCCGATGTCGCGCGTGCCATGGATCTATTGCCCGCGCTGCGCGGCACCGCGGAATCCGTGTGGGTTCAGACATGTGACGAGCGCGGACTGAGACGATGGAAAAAGTTCCTGGTCCGGCTCGTGGTCCAGGCGCTAACAACAAATCACCCATAAAGAAACGGAATCCAATATGAATATCCAAACGCTCTATGCCTCCATCGGCGCGGCGGGCATCGCCTTGCTCCTGGTAGCCGCCTCCGCGATCTACCTTTGTGTGAAATACGTGGTCTATCTCTTCTGGATCGGCCGGGACTTTCGTCACCACATCGCAGCGATCGAAAGGGACGCATGCCTCTTGCACGCCGCAAAGAACAGCAATCCGCTGATACGCATCTTCCACGAGGCCATCCGGCACGGGGACCGCGGCGCG
Organism: uncultured Verrucomicrobiota bacterium; assembly: GCA_964617565.1. Classification (GTDB taxonomy): domain Bacteria; phylum Verrucomicrobiota; class Kiritimatiellia; order CAIQIC01; family JAGNIJ01; genus JAKJGV01. The sequence goes on along the minus strand of CAZTYH010000040.1, from coordinate 26,312 downwards.
AACGACCTGCGCGCGGAATTGGCCTTCCTGTTTCACAAGCACTTCCGCAAGGTCAACCGTGCCATGACACTGTTGCGCCTGATCTCCGTCATCTCTCCCCTGCTCGGCCTGATGGGCACGGTGCTGGGCATCGTTAAAGTGTTCCGCGTCATCGGGACACAGACCGCGGTCAACCCGGCCCTGCTCGCCACCGGCATCTGGGAGGCTTTGATCACGACGGTCATAGGTCTCACCATCACAATCCCTGTATTGTGCTTCTATTACTTTTTCCGCATGCAGATCAACGGGTTCCAGGTCGAGTTGATGGAATACGCCGGGCATTACAGCCGGGAACGCAATCCCGGGGAGCCGGGCCATGAATGATGATTTCCTCGAGCAGGAATTCGACACGGATATTGATCTCACACCGTTGATTGACGTGATCTTCATGCTGCTGCTTTTCTTCATACTGGCCTCTTCCTTCAGCCAGCCTGCATTACGGGTCGCACTTCCTTCCGCAACCACCGCAACGCCCATCGAGGCCGATCCGCCGCGGCTTGTTTTCTCCATAGATGAGAACGGCGCACTGCATCACCTCGGCGGCGCACTGCCGCCCGCGGAATTACCCGGCTTGATGGCGGCCCACCCCGAATCGCCCGTGGAACTGCGCGTGGACCGCGCGGCTCCATTCCAGCCTTTTATCACCGTCCTTGATCGCATGCGCGAATCCGGGAGAAGCGATGTCCTTATCACCACACAGCCGGAATAATACCGATTTCGCCGACCGCGCCAGTTCGGCAATTGGAGCGATCACGCTCCTGGCCATGCTGGCCGTCTTCGTGAATACTTCATCCTTTGGACCGCGGATCGGCGAGGCCCGCGTGTTTCCGGAGACGACGCTGCAGATTGCGCTGATGCCTGCGGCGCCGGCGCCCGATCTTGAGCCTGAACCAGAGCCCGATCAGATCCCGGAACTCGCGCCGACACCGGTTGAGCCTCCCCCGGAACCGGAGGAAGACCCGGTGCCGGAAGTACAGTCCGTGGTTGAACGGGAAGGAGAAGCCGGGATAGAGGACGCGATTCGCGTCGAATGGATGGCGCGCCTGAGGCGGCGAATCGAGGAAAACAAATTCTATCCGGGCGCCGCAAGATATGCCCGGGAAAGCGGCACGGTCATGTTGAGCATCGAGATCGGCACGGACGCGCGCATCGGGCGTGTTGAAGTCGTCGAGAACAGCGGCTCGGCGCTGCTCGCCGAAGGCGCGCAGGCCATCCTGCGGCGCGTAGCCGCTGCACCGCTGGATACCAATCGCCTGTCCTCGCCCATCCGGGTCGAGGTTCCGATCACCTATCGCATGCGGCCTCGCTGAAAACAAATTCAACAAAACCCCATGCTATAGCATGACGTTTTGTTGAATTTGGAAATGGCCACAAGACAACATAATTGCGGGCGGGAAATTCACTCTTCCGCTTCGGACGGCTTTTCGTTCAGCGCCTGGTACACACCCTTGATCGCGCCGTGAATCGTTCCGTAGTTGTTGATCACCTGGGCCGTGACTTCGACATCCTGCATGAGCTCGGCGTCCTTGTTGATGGTCAGCACCTGCCCGGCAAAATATACATTGCCCTGCACCGTGCCCGAAATCTCCACCGTCTGCGCAACAAAGGCGAGTCCGCGCTCGCTGCCCGCACGGATGCGCACCGACTGGCCAAGGTATAGCGTGGGGTCGGTGACCCTCTCCGTCACATCAATAATTTGTCCTTCCACCTTCCTGTAACCCTGGTTTTCGAAACGCTCCATGACGGCCGCATACTGCTTCCTCACAAACCGTACGCCGACGTACGTCAGCACGGCAAAGCCAATGAGGACCACGAGACACCCGACCCCCGAAACAATCAGGCACCCCTTTGCAAATGATCCCTTTTTCGGTTGCGCATTTTGTTCGCTCATATACGTTCTCCCCGTGAATACCTTGCATAATTACACTCCGCCGTGCGGCGATCAATCATTCTGTGATCAATTGCGGCTTGGCGCGGAAAGGCCAATCCCCTAGAGTAATCCGTGCCGCTCATGCGCGCAGGAGGGTGTTTATGAATATTGACGACAGCAGGCTCGGCAAAGCCGCCGTGGTGACCGTGGATGGACGTCTGGACGCCGCCGGTTCCACCACATTCGATGCGCACTGCAACAAGCTCGTGGAGAAAGGCGACGCCACTCTTGTGTTGGATTTTTCCGGCCTGGAGTATCTCAGCAGCGCCGGCCTGAGGAGCATTCTTGCGCTCGCGAAGAAAGTGAAGCCGCTCGGAGGCAAGATCGTCATTTGCGGTCTCGCCGGTACCGCAAAGGAGATATTCGACATCTCCGGTTTCACCAGCATGTTTCCCATGGCCGCCACGCTCGAGGACGCCGCGGCCAGGGTTCTCTGATCTTAACGCCATGGAGAAGACCCTACGCCTGCCCGCGGAGCTTGGTTCGCTGGAGCCATTCAGACTGTTTGTGCTTCAGTGCGCGCGGGATCTTGCGGTGCATGAGAGCCGCGTCCCGCAGATCGAACTCGTACTCGAAGAGCTGTTGACCAATCTCGTGTTTCACGCGTACAAGGAGGCGCGCGGAGACGTGGAGCTGGCCTGTTTTCCGCGCGGGGATGCGTTCTGCATGCGCATTTGCGACTGGAGTTCGCCGTTCAACCCGCTTGAACGCCCGCCTCCCGATCTCTCCGCCGCGCTGGAAGACCGGCCCATCGGCGGGCTCGGCATCCATCTCGTGCGCAAGATGGCCGATGGTCTTGATTACCGGCGTGAAAACGATCAAAATATAGTCGAGATTTGTTTCCGCCGGGACACACAACAGGACAATCGCGATGCTTAGCATCAGCCAGAGCGAAAGCAATGGAGTTTTGCATATCCGCTTGAGCGGCCGGCTGGACTCGCTGTCGGCCCCGGAACTGGAAGAGCGATTGCGTGACGCTGCCGTCGGCCATGTTCGGCGATTTCTGCTCGACCTGTCCGACCTGGATTATGTGTCCAGCGCCGGCTTGCGGGTCTTTCTGGCGTTTGCCAAGCTCGTGCGCCGGGCCGGCGGGCAACTGGCCTTTTGCGGACTTAAGGATGAGGTCCGGCAGGTGTTCGAGTTGACCGGCTTCACCGACATTCTTTCGATTTCATCCACCGCCGACGAAGCGTTGCGCGCGTGGACAGGTTGATGCATCATGACGCACCCCCGTCATTCCGGCGAAGCCTCAAAAATGGACGCCATCCAAACCGCCATGTTCACGGGACTATTGGATACCTGCGTCTGCCTGGTGGCCATGCTCGCAGCCCGCTCGACGCTCCTGATGGCGGATTTTCTCAAGACCTTTCTCGAGTTTCTTGCCGTCGGGTTCTCTTTCATGGCCATGAGGCGCATTGCAAAAGGATCGCGACACCAGTTCAACTATGGCCTCGGCAAGATGGAGAATCTCGCCGGCCTGCTGGTCGGTTTGCTCATGACACTCTGCCTCATCCTCATTGTCGGGAACTCCATTCACAATCTGCTGCACCCCGGCCACGTGGCGGGCATCGGGTTGTGGATCGGCATCGGCGACCAGATCGTTTACATGATCGTGAACGGAACCCTTTGCAACCGCAGCTACCGCGCGGCCACCCGGGAACATTCACCCCTGCTCGTTTCACAAGCCCGCCTTCTCCTCACCCGCACGATCGGCAACGCATTCATCCTTCTTTCTCTCGTACTAAGCATGACGCTGCAGAAGTATCACTGGGCCCAGTTCATTGACCCGATTTCCTCCCTCGTGGTTGCAGGCTCCATCCTCATGGCCGCCATGGGTATTTTTTCCACCTCCATTTCAGATCTTCTCGACCGCACGCTGGAGGAAACGGATCAATTCACGATCCTTCGTGAGCTGACCCGCCATTTCGACGATTATGAATTCCTGCACGGGATTCGCTCCCGCCGCTCGGGCTCCAATGTCTATATAGACATCCTGCTGGAATTTGATCCCGAAAAACGTGTCGCGGATGTACAGAATGTCATTGACCACCTCCGCTGCAATATCGAGTCGAATATTCCAGGCAGCCGCGTGACGATCGGACTCACCACCGGCGCGGTCAGCGATAACAAGGCGACCTGATTTGTCCCCTGCCCGGTTCGGCAGACTGCTTTTTTGGAATCGCTCTCTAAACATTGGAACCTGTCCCGCGTATGGTGTAGTGCAGTTGTTGACAAGGAGATATAATCCGTTACTCTGTGGCGCCTTGCCGAAATTCTACCGATGCGTCCGAATACGTGATTGCTGGTATATTGTGATTGCAAGCAGAGGAGATGCGTTGTGGACAATCAACTGTTGAGCGAGCGGATTCAAATAGAGCGGAAGCAGTTCTTCTTTGACCTGAAGGAGAACCCCCGGGGCCGGTTTCTGAAAATCACGGAGGAAGTTGGCGGCCGACGCGATACGATCATCGTGCCTTCCACAGGCCTCGATGCATTCCGCAGCAGCATTGAAAAGGCAATCGAAGCGGACAAGGAAAACGGCAACGGCTCCTCCGAATAAATCCGCTTCGGCAGTTTTTTTTGAAACCTGGCGCCGTCTTCCGCCGGGTTTCTCTTTTTCAAGTTTCAATCCGCTCCCCAAGACCGCTATTATCCGCTGCCATGAAGGAAGAGCTCCAGCCCGACACCGCGGAACAGGATGACCGCACCCTGGTGCGCCGGGCTCGGGAGCGCGATCTGGCCGCCTGCGATGAACTCGTGCGCCGGTACCACGGTAAACTCTACGGCCTCGTATACAACATGACGTCCAACAAGGAAGATACGGAAGACCTGGTTCAGGACGTGTTCGTCAAGGCCTTCTCCGCGCTGGACCGTTTCAAGGGAACGTCCTCTTTCTATACCTGGATTTACCGCATCGCCGTCAACACAACGATTAATTTCCTGAAAAAAAGGAAAAATCGAAAAGCAACGAGCCTCAACGACATGGATGGTGGGGTCGAGCGCGATCCGGCCTATGTCGAACTGACCGCCAGGGAATCCCCTTTCCGCGACGCGACCCTGTCCGAGCTGCAGGAAAAATTGAACAAGGCCCTCTCCAAGCTGTCAGAGAAACACAGAGCCGTGGTGGTATTGCACGATATACAGGGTGTACCGCATGAAGAAGTGGCGCGTATGTTGGGATGTTCGCAGGGCACGGTCAGGTCACGGCTGTTTTATGCAAGACAACAACTTCAGGCTGAACTTGCGGAGTTCGCACCATGAGATGTAAAAACGTCAGGCAGTGGCTGGTCGTTCAGGCACGGAACCCCCCTCTTCCAACCGGCATCGCCGAGCATATTTCCCGGTGCGCGGAATGCCGCCTTTTTCAGGAACAGGATCTGCAGGTCCGCCAATTGATCGGTCTCAAGCAATACGAGTCACCTCCTTTCGGCAGCGAAGAACGGACCGTTCGCGCCGTGCACGCGATCATGGAGGAACAATGGCATGGCCATCCCGCGGGACAGCCACAGAGGTTCTGGGACTTTCTGTTCATCGAGCCCGTCCCTGCGTTTCGTTATGCCGCGGCGGTCCTTCTCCTCGTGCTGGTCTCCGTGCACATGCTGAAGATGCCTCAATTGGGATCGCCCGAGTCATCCGCTTACGAATTGCAGGTTGTCGAAACAACAACCCCTGCAAGCGAGCCCGCGACAGCGACGGCCTTTTCGATCCCGGACAAGGC
>CAZTYH010000040.1:5836-20525 GCA_964617565.1 uncultured Verrucomicrobiota bacterium | reverse complement strand
TATGCCGAAGCGATAAAACACGCCTGTGGTGAAGTCGTCACGCCTCAGAACTTCGGTCAATTGTCACCGCGATACCCTTTTGGAATCATGAAGGAAGGCGAAGAGGATATCGTCCGCGAAGCCTTTTCCCTCAACGCGAACGGGGAGCTCGTGTGCGTGGGCGACATCCCCGAAAACACGGTGTTGAACATTCTTCGCGGGCGCGAGGAGGGGCTGATCGCCGCCTCGGGAGCGGCAGCCATTGATTGCACATCCAAATGGCGGCGGCCCCCATCTTCCTGTCTCATGGTTGATTGCGTATCGCGCAGCCTCTTCCTGGGGAAGCGGTATGCGGAGGAGCTTGCCCGCATAACGGAACCCCTGACCAGCGCAGGCGCTTGCGACTCTCCGGAAGGTTTTCTGTCGGTGGGCGAAATCGCATCCTACGGCGAAGGCACCGTGGATTTTCTGAACAAGACGACGGTAATCAGCGCATTCCATGAGTAATCACGACCCAGAAAAAATCATCGCCGACATCTCCCTGCTGTACGAAATTTCCCTGGCAGTCGGCCGGTCACTGGACCTCAAGACCAACTGCGAAAGCTTTATCCAGGTCCTGCTGGCCCGGAAAAACCTCGCCTACGCCGGCGTCTGGATACGATCCGAGCTCCTGTCGGAACCCGCCGCGCAAGCCGGCTCCACTGAGCAAGGAGGCTATACGCTCGCCTACGGCGCGCCGGCTTTCCGGATTCGGGACCGCGAGATCCCCGCCACGCACCCCCTTTCCCAACTCATCGAGACAACACCCGTCTTTTCGGTGGCGTTCGGCGAGCCGGAATTCGACAGGATCGTTGGTGAAAATCGAATACGCGGCGGGACCTACGCGGTTTTCGACCTTGCAGGAATCGGTTTTCTGAAGCTGTACTCTGGAATGCGGCGCAAGGCATTCCGGCCGGATGAACTAAACCAACTGCGGAATGTGGTCTTCAAGTTCGCCGTTTCGATCGAGGGTTGCCTGGCGCACCAGGGACTGCTTTGGGAAATCGCAGAGCGAACCCAGGCACAAGAAGCTTTGCGTGACAGCGAGGAAAAGTATCGCGACGTCGTTGAGCGCGCCAGTGACGGTATCGTCGTCATCCAGGACGGCATGATCGTCTTCGCCAATAGCCGCGCATCCTCCATGGCAGGCATTCCTCCCGACGCGATGCGCGGAAAACCTTTCATCCAATTTGTTCATTCTGCGGAACAGCATCGCATACAAGGCCTCTACGAGCGGCGCATGGCGGGGCAGGACGTCGCAAGCGTCTATGAGACACATCTCGTAAACGCGAGCGGGCAATCGTTCATCGTGGAAATCACCGCCAACATCATCACCTATGACGGCAAGCCGGCGGCGTTGGTTCTCATTCGTGACATCACCGAACGGCGGCGGGTGGAAACCGAGCGTACCCGCCTGGCCCTCGCCCTCGAACAGACGGCCGATGCCGTTATGATCACCGACATCCAGAGCTGTATCCATTACGTGAACGCCGCCTTCGAGACGATCACGGGCTACAACCGCTCGGAAGTCATCGGGAAAGACCCGGCCATTCTGAAGAGCGACCTGGACGACGCCGGCAATTACCGGAAGATGCGGACAGAACTCGACGCGGGACGAACCTGGCATGGACGCCTCCAAAACCGCCGCAAGGACGGCAAACTTGTCACGTGCGACACCCTTGTCACGCCCACGCGCGACGAGCACGGGCAGGTCATGGGCTATATCAGCGTGCAACGCGACATCACCCACGAACTTCAAATCGAAGAGCAATACCTCCAGGCGCAGAAGATGGAATCCATCGGGCGGCTCGCCGGCGGCATCGCGCACGACTTCAATAACATCATGACTGCGATCCTCGGATTCGGCACGATGATCCTGGACCAGGTCGGCAACAACCATACGCTCCGGCATGCCGTCGAACAGATCGTCAGCGCGGGTGAACGCGCCACCAACCTCACGAGGCAATTGTTGACGTTCAGCCGCAAACAGATGGTTGAAGTACGGACGCTGGATATCAACGCCGTTATTGCGGAGATGCTCAATTTGCTGCGCCGCGCACTGGGCGAGGACGTGGAGTTGATTACCCAGCTCGACGACGACGCAGGATGCATCCAGGCCGATGCCGGCCTGCTGCAACAGGTCGTAATGAACCTTTCGATCAATGCCCGAGATGCCATGCCGCGGGGCGGACGGATCATCATCAGCACCGAGATTTTCCGAAGGACAGAAGATTCGGAGGTGGCCGGCATTGATCTCCCTGTCGGCGAGTACATCCTGCTTTCCATCAGCGACACGGGTCACGGCATGAGCCCCAAGGTGCTCGCCCATGTTTTCGAACCTTTTTTCACCACCAAACCCAAGGGCAAGGGAACCGGGCTCGGACTCGCGACCGTTTACGGAATCGTGCAGCAGTGCAACGGGCGGATACGCATCGAGAGCGAAGTAAACAAGGGGACCACGGTCCGCATCTGGCTGCCCCGCATGACCACCACAAGCGACGCGATTCCCGTCGAGATCGAGGACCATGCAGAGGAAGGGAACGAAACGATCCTGGTGGTCGAGGACGAGGATCTTGTCCGTGATCTCACGCTTCGCATCCTTACTTCCCTCGGATACAAAGTCCTCGAAGCCGTAAACGGAAAAGAGGGCCTGGACCTTTTCAACCGGCAGCATGGACGCGTGGATCTCGTGTTGACGGATGTCGTCATGCCCGTTATGGGCGGGCCCGAAATGGCCGAGAACCTGCTTCAGTTAAACCCCAACCTGAAAATCCTCTACACGTCGGGGTTCACCGAAATCGCGGTGCAGGAACGGGGAGTGCCCGTCGGCAAGCGTCGCCTGATCCAGAAACCGTACAGCCGCGAATTGCTGGCCAAGCGCATACGCGATCTGCTCGACGAAAACCATGCAACCTGACGTCCCGGCTGTCAGGGAACGGGAAATTGCGCCGTGAGATCCAGCACATCCTTCCGAACCGCCTGCAGCTTCTTTTCGTCGCGGGGGTCCTTCAGGACTGCATAGATCATCTCGCCGATCTGCTTCATTTCGGCTTCTTTCAGTCCCCGCGTGGTGACCGCCGGCGTGCCGATGCGTACGCCCGATGTCACAAACGGACTCTGGGTATCGAAAGGAATCGCGTTCTTGTTCACCGTAATGCCGGCCTTGTCGAGCGCGGTCGCCGCATCCTTGCCGGTCACATCAACCGGGCGCAAATCCACCAGCATCATGTGGTTATCCGTGCCGCCGGAAACAATGCGCAGGCCATGCTGCTCCAGCCCCCCCGCCAACGTCTGCGCGTTGCGCACCACTTGCTGCGCATACTCGCGGAACGATGGCTTCAGTGCTTCGTAGAAGCAGACCGCTTTTGCCGCTATCACATGCATCAGGGGCCCTCCCTGCACACCGGGGAATATCTGGCGGTCAATATCCTGGGCGAACCGGGCCTGGCAGAGAATCATTCCGCCGCGCGGCCCTCTCAGCGTCTTGTGCGTGGTCGTGGTCACAAATTCGGCGTACGAAACGGGATTCGGGTGGCAACCCGCCGCCACAAGCCCCGCGATATGCGCCATGTCCACCATGAGATACGCGCCGACCGAGTCGGCCACTTCGCGTAATTTCTTGAAATCAATGATGCGCGAATACGCGCTGGCACCGGCGCAAATCAGCTTGGGCTTGTGCTCCTGCGCCAGCCGCGCCACTTCCGTGTAATCAATCTGCTCCGTCTCCTTGTCCACGCCGTACTGAATGACGTTGAAGAAGCGGCCGGAGAAATTCACCTTGTGCCCGTGGGTCAGATGTCCGCCATGCGCAAGGCTCATCGCGAGAATCGTGTCGCCCGGTTGCAGCACGGAAAAATATACGGCCATGTTCGCGCCGCTGCCGCTGTGCGGCTGCACATTCACATGCTCCGCCCCAAACAGCTCTTTTGCGCGATCAATCGCCAACCGCTCCGCTTCATCCACGAATTCACAGCCGTTGTACCAACGCTTGCCGGGATAGCCCTCGGCATACTTGTTGGTCATGATGGAGCCCTGCGCCTCGCGAACGGCGCGGCTGACATAGTTTTCGGATGCGATCAATTCCAGGTTCTCGCGCTGCCGCTTCGCTTCCTTGCGCAAGGCCGAATACAGCTCCGGATCCGCCTCGTAAACGGCCACCGGGTCGGCCACGCCGATCTCCAGGCTGCCGATTTTCTTCACGCGCCGCTCATGACGTCCGCCCCCTTCGAAATCCGTTGAAACCCATTCGTCCAGTATCTTCGGCAAATCCTTGGCCGCCACCTCGGAAGCGCCCAGCGAAAGGACATTCGCGTTATTGTGAAGACGGGCCATCTTCGCCATCTTCGGCGTGACGCACAGCGCGGCTCGCACCCGGGGAAACTTGTTGGCGGCAATCGTCATGCCGATGCCGCTGGAACACACCAGGATTCCCTGGTCCACGGCACCTTCCGAAACCCGGCGCGCCACCTCGGCCGCAAAGTCAGGATAGTCTGAGGACTCCTTGCTCGCGCACCCCGTGTCTTCAACTTCCATTTTCCGGGCCGCGAGGAGGTCTTTGATTTCCTCCTTCATTTCAAATCCCGCGTGATCGGAACCGATAGCGATTCTCATGCCTCGCAACCTTTCTGAGGACTGCGCCTCAAGCATTTCTTCTTCAGCCAGATATAAGATCAGATCGGAAAGCGCTTCGTCAATTTGATCGCGCGTGCGCCGGTAAACATTCAAGGAAAGCCCGATCGGATCGGCGATTTCCGTGCCCTGCTCCTTCACGCCGAAGGCCGTGAGCAAAAAGACTTTTTCCGCCGACGACGGGAACAGGGACACAACGTGCTCCTTGTGCCAGGCCGTCATTACCACGACCAGCGTCGCCTCGGCCACCATCTTCTCATCCAATGGCCGGCTGCGATGCGGATTCAAATTGATGCCTTTGTCGGCAAGCGCCTCGACGGCAGGCGGACTTGCAGGCGCCCCCCTCGGTGCCGCCAATCCCGCGGAACCGATCTTGACGCAGGAGTCCGGGCCCAGCCGGTGGCGCAACAGATATTCCGCCATCGGGCTCCGGCACAGGTTGCCCGTGCACACAAACAAGATGTTGACCGGTTGCCTGCTCATCTTTCCGTTACTGCGGCGATATCGGCTTTCGCAATCGCCCCTTCTCTCAAAACCTCAACTTTATCTCCAATTACTTTCACCACCGTACTCGGCACGCCGCCCGGCGACGGTCCCGCATCGAGAACCAGCGCAACGCTCGATTCCCCCAACGCGCGGACTGCATCCTCCGCGCAACGCGCGGGTGGCTCATCGCTCCGGTTCGCGCTCGTCACCGCGAGCACCGACCCCGCGCTTCTAATTACGGCGCGCGCGACCTCGAAGTCCGGCACACGAAACCCCTTATATTCCTCGCCCACCGGAACCACCAGCGTCAGCGGTCCCGGCCAATAACGTTCAGCCAACCGCCGTGCTGCTTCACTCAGAACGCCCCCCACCTGTTCAACCTGGACGGCATCCGCGGCAAGCAACGCAATCTCCTTGGACTCCGGTCGTCCCTTGACGCGGTAAATCCGCTCCACCGCCTCCTGCCTGCGGGGATCCGCCGCCAATCCATACACCGTTTCGGTGGGCAAAACGATCAATTCACCGCGCTTCAGCAATTCCGCAGCGCGAAGAACGATGGACCCGTCCGGATGCAGCGGATCAACGCGCAGCAGTTTCTGGGGTTCGGGTTGTGCCAATGTTCAGTGCCCTCAATCCCTGCAGCAGGTCAACGGCCCGGCGCAAAACCGAATCGCCACGGACGCGATCTCTCAAACGCCGGTCTTCCCGCTCTTCATCGGTAATCTTGCTTGCCTCTTCCTCGGGCATTTCGGGTTCATAATCCGGAGTCATCTCCGGTGTGGCGGCGAGATGGGGTTTGACCCCCTCCCGCCCGGTATAAGTTATTCCATCAGCCACCACCAGCTTGCGCGTCGCGATGTGCAGCTTCAAGTCGCCGGAGAAATCCAGGAACTCCCTTATCAACGGATCGCCCTGCGTGACATCGCCGATCAACATCACCCCCCGGGCGCTGCCGGCGAGCGCCGCGGCCAGCGCTTCAGCGGCGCCCGATGTCCGGCCATCCACCAGCACCATCGTGGGCAAATCCATGCGAAACGCCGGACGCGCCTTGTAAACCGCAATATCCTGGTCCTGCGTATCGCGAAGCGAGAAAAGCAGCGCGCCCTCCTGGCTGAACAGGCTGGCCACCGCCGCGGCCGCATCCACATCTGCTCCGTCCGCTCCGCGCAGATCAAGGACAAGCCCGTATGTGCTCGTGCCGACCCACCGCCGGAGCGTGGAAATGATTTCGCGATCGGATTTTTCAAAAAGCCCGTTCAATCTGACATAAGCAATTCCCGTCGGGAGGTCTTCGGCAAGATCAACCGCCGGCGCGCTGCCGACCGTCAACGGCACCTCTACATCGCGCACCTCGCCGTTCGTCCCCTTGACCCCAAGCAAAACCGGAACATTCGCGGTACTGCGCAGCAATTCGGCGAGATCGCTCGCCTTCATGCCGGAAACACTTCCGCGATCAAGGGTTTCGATCGTCTCGCCCGGCTGGATGCCGGCCTGCTCAGCCCCCGATTCCGCCGCGATCTCAACGACAACCATCTGCCCGTTGGTGGCGGAAACTTTTATGCCCGCATGGAACACACGCCCGCGCGCCGCGGCCTCCAGGCGCTCCGCATCCTCCGCGGTATACAGACCGCCGCCCGGATCGGCCTGAATCACGATGGCCCTCATCGCCTCTTCGCATGCACGGGCCGCATCCGGCGCCAGACCATATCGTTCCAGGACCTTCGCCAATTCCGTCACACACGCAACAAGGCTCGGGGCACGGCCCGCTTCCTCTTCCGCGCGCGCCATGAGAGCGCAGAGCAGAAATCCCGCAACGACAACTCGGAACTTCATTATATTTTCTCCCGATCCGCGCGCAGCCGTTTGTTGGCTTCATCCACCTTGCGCTTCAGCGATTGCTTGTGCGCCAGCAGCATTTTTGCGAGGCGCGTGTCGCTCAATGCAAGAATCTGTACCGCCAGAAGCGCCGCGTTCACCGCGCCCGCCTTGCCCAGCGCCACCGTCGCCACCGGGATTCCAGCCGGCATCTGCACCGTCGAAAGCAGCGCATCCAGGCCGTCCAGCGCCCCACCCTTCATCGGCACGCCGATTACGGGCAGCGTCGTGTGCGCCGCGAGCACGCCCGCGAGATGTGCTGCGCTGCCCGCCGCCGCAATAATCACTTTCACCCCGCGCCCCGCCGAATCCGACGCCACCGCCGTTGCGCGCTCCGGCGTGCGGTGGGCGGACAACACCCCTACATCACACTTCACGTCAAAACTCTCCAGCGTGCGGACCGTTTCCTGCATGACAGGCCAATCCGAATCGCTGCCCATAAGGACAACTACCTGAGGTGAACCACCGGCTGTTCTTTTCATGTGTCGTTTCCTTTCCGGTCTAAATCGCTCTCCAGCCTATATCTTTGCGATAATGCGCGCTGTTGAATTTTATGTGGCCGCAGGCCTGGTACGCGAGCCCGATTGCTGCGCGCAGGTCGCGACCCAACGCTGTCACGCCCAGCACCCGGCCGCCGGCTGTCACCACGCGCCCCTGCTTCTCCGCGGTACCCGCATGAAACACCATTACATCACTCATCGCGCCGGCGCGATCCAGCCCCGTGATCTCATCGCCCCTGGCGTACTTCCCGGGATAACCACCGGCGGCCATTACCACGCACACACTCGCCTCATTTTTCCACCGCACCAGATCTTCGCTCAGTGTACCGTCCACGCAAGCATCCAGCGCTGGCAGCAGATCGCACGCAAGCCTCGGAATCACCGCCTGCGTTTCCGGGTCGCCGAACCGGCAGTTGAACTCCAGCACTTTCGGCCCGTCCTGCGTCATCATCAATCCCGCATACAGCACGCCGCGATAAACGATTCCGCGCCGGTTAAGTTCGACCACCGTTTTCTCCAGCACTTCGCGCCGGATGAATGGCCACCAGCTATCCTTGACCACCGGCGCCGGCGAATACGCGCCCATGCCGCCCGTGTTCGGACCTTCATCCCGGTCGAACACGCGCTTGTGATCCTGCGCCGAAGAGAGCGGTACGATCGTGCGCCCGTCCACCAGGGCGAGTATCGAGGCCTCCTCGCCCTGCAGGCACTCCTCGATCAAAACCGTGTTGCCCGCTTTGCCGAATTCGCGCGTCACGAGCGACGCATCCACGGCGGCTTCGGCTTCCTCCAGCGTGGCCGCCACCGTGACCCCTTTCCCCGCCGCCAACCCGTCGGCCTTCACCACCACCGGCGCACCCTGTTTTCGAAGATAGGCCTTCGCCTCGTTTGCATCGCAAAATCGAGCCGCCTTCGCGGTGGGAACGCCCGCTGATTGCATGATCTCTTTCGCGAAAGATTTGCTGCCTTCCAGCATCGCGGCCGCACGGGAGGGACCGAATACCCGCAGTCCCTCGGCAGAAAAACTATCCACGATTCCCTCGCAGAGCGGCGCTTCCGGGCCCACCACCGTCAGATGCGGACGCTCCGCCATCGCCCACTTCACGAGCGCGCCGATGTCGGTCGCAGCGATGCCCACGTTGGTCGCCACCCGCGCGGTGCCCGCGTTCCCCGGCGCGCAGTAAACACGGGGTTTACCGCTGTCATTCGCCAGTTTCCAGGCGAGTGTATGTTCGCGCCCACCCCCGCCCACAATCAGTATTTTCCGCTCTGCCATCCGACGCTCCTCCGAGTAAGCCTCGGACTCTACCGGAGGCATGGAAAAGTTACAAGTCGGGGCAACGCCAGGAAAGCCTGCCTTTTCTTGAACAAACTCAGGTTTCAGGTTTCTCTATTTACCCCTTCACCGCGCCCTCGGTCAGGCCGCGGATGAAGAGCTTCATGGAGAAGACGAAGAGGATGATGATCGGGATGCTGGCGATCGCGTAACCTGCCATGAGCGGACCCCAGAGCTTGATGTACTCGCCCGCCATGCGGAGCAACTGCACCATCACCGGCAGGCGCGCGTGGTCGCGCATCACGATCAACGGCAACACGAAGTCATTCCACGCGGCGATGAAGTGCATCACGCCGACCGTCCCGAGGATCGGACCGGACAGCGGAATCACGATCATCTTCACCTGCTGGAAGTGGTTTGCCCCGTCGATCTCGGCCGCCTCGAAGAGGTCCTGCGGCGTATCCTGTATGAAGTTCCTCAGCACGAAGATGCCGAAGATCTGGCCGCCGGACGCGCCGACAATGATCAGCGCCGCGAGGGTATTCAGCAGGTTCATATCGCGCAGCAGGATGAACAACGGCACGAGGTTCGCGATCGCCGGCATCATCATCATGATCAGCAGAGCGTTCCAGAGAAAACCGGATGCCGGCATGCGCAATCGCGCGAAGAAATACGCGCCGCAGAGCGCCAGTCCCAGCGTGAGCAACGTGGAACTGGTGGAGATGAAGAGGCTGTTCGCGACCGTCGGTGTCACCATCTCCCAGGCCGTGCGCCAGTTCTCCCAGAACATCGGCTGCGTGACGGTGGCGGGAGAGAGGTAGAACTGCTCGTTGCTCTTCACGCTCACGATGATCATCAGGTAAAGCGGCAGGAACGCGAAAGCGAGTACGAGCCAGATATAGGCGTGTTTCGTGAAGCGCAGGAACCAGGCGCCCAGCGCCGCGAACGCCCGGTAGACGGGATCGCTGTGCCGTTCGAATGCCCGCCGCATGTAGCGGTCGCCCGGGCTCTCGCCCATCGGAGACACGCTGCCATGGTGCGTGGAAACCGCCTGTTTTCTTTCCGGGATCAACCGGCGCAGCCATTCATACGGCAGTGAAAAGATCACCAGCAGAATCGCCACCACCGTGAGGTTCTGCACCCCGTCCCCGGCAAAGCGCCACAACAGGAACGCGGCAGCCAGAAGGATCATCAGGCCGCGGAATACGACGCGTTGCCGACCTTTCATGGACTCAGGATCCATGATCAGCGTGCTGAATTTCTGAAGGATCATCACGACAATGGTCAGGATGATGCCTACTGCGCAGGCGTAGCCCATCTGCTGATCGAGAAACGCCTTGCGAATCATGAACAATGCGGGCACGGTGGCACGCCCTCCCGGGCCGCCCTGAATGCCGGCAAGCGCGAGAATCATGCCCGCGTCCTTGATCGTGTCAATAATCACAAAAACGAGCAGCAGGTAAATGGATCCCATGATCAACGGAAGCTCCACCTTCGTGAACTTGGTCCACCAACCTACTCCGTCAATCTCGGCCGCCTCGTAAATGTCTTTCGGAATGCTCTGCAGTTTCGCCAGGTGCGTCAGCACGGCAAACGATCCGACCCAGGGGAAACCCCACACGATGCACGCCGCAATGATCAGCTTCGGATCACCGAGCCACGCCGGCATGCGACCCGGAACAAAGACACCGCCCCACCCCAGGAAACTGTCGAGCCGCGCCAGCACGTCGAAAAGTCCGGACCATAGAAGAAACTTATTGAGATATCCCGCCGTCGCCTCGAAGAAAAACGAACGCCAGATCAAGACCACCACCAGCCCGGGAATCACCATCGGCACGACGAACAGCGTGCGGTACAGGAACTGCATGCGATCGCTCTTGCACCGGTGAATGGCCACCGCGACGAACAGCGCCGGGATCATCTTCAGCACATTCCACGCGCCGAGAATGAAAGCCAGCTTGAACGAGTTCCAGAACTCCGAGTTCTTCAGCAGGTCTATGTAGTTTTCCAGCCCGCGGAATTCGGAGATGTCGGAACCATTCCACCGGAAAAAACTGTGAAAGATGCCGCTGCTGGCGGGATAATACTGGAAAAGCCCGATCAGGATCACGGTCGGGATGATGAAGAGATAAATCTCCCAATGATGCTTGACCTGGTTGAGCTTGACGGCTTTCGGGTTCATTTCTCTTTCTTAATCCGCGCCCGGATCTTCTTCAGTATCGCTGGGCTGTATTCGTAAGGGCCCACCGCATCGAGGTCCGGCCCCTGATCAATCAATCGCATTTGTCGGTTGTGTCCCAGTTCGGCCCAGATCTGCCGCGAGGTCGTAAGTGCGCGATACTTCACCCACGCGGAGGTTGCGTCGTCGCCCTCCGACGCCAGGGCCCGCGCGCGAATGCCCGCCAGGAAGCGCTCGTTCTGGTGCATGCCGCGCCGCCAATCTCGCTGCTGTTCAAGGAAGTCCTTGTATCCCTGCTCCTGGTAAAACGGCTCGAATTGGCTCACAAAGTCGTCATAGGAAATCTGGTTGACCTGGTACAGGGAATAGAGCTGCTGCCACTTGACGCCCGTCTCGCCGCCCAGCCAGATCGGGAACGCGCCGTACACCCCTTCAAGATGCGGCGCAAAAGCCTCCAGCATCGGATCCATCTCCGTGCCGAGAATGCAGGGAATCCAGCCGATGACCCGGTTCAACTCCTCGTTCTGCTGCTGCGAAGCCATGAACAGCAGGAAGTCGAGCGCCAGCTCCGGATTCTTGCTCGTGCGCGTGATTCCAAAAGAGAAGCCGCCGCCGGGCCGCTCGTAGTTGCGGCCCTCCACGATCGGACCGTAATACGGATCGTCCGGCGCAGGCACAGGAAAATCCATCACGCCCACCTCGAAGCGGCCCTCCGCCTGCGCCTGGAGACTGCGCGCATCCCACGTGCCGGTGGTCATGAATACCGCTTTCTGCTGGGCGAAAAGGAAGACCGCTTCATCACGCGTTAACCCGGTGTAGCCGGTCTGGAAATGGTCGGTGACCTCGCGAAGCATCCGGAATTTCGCCTCGAACGGCGGGAATTTCATGCTCAGGCGTCCGGTCTTGATCGCCGTGTACAACTCGTCGTTGCCGACAAAGCCGTCGCGATTGAAGTCCGCCTTGCGCACCGCGCCGTAGGTCAGCGGATCGAACATCATCGGATCCCACATCGAGAAATGATACTGCGACCCCGCGATGGGGATATAGTTGTTGCCCCGCTCGTCCTTCTGCGAAGCGATCTTCTCGCACGCCGCGAGGAATTCCCGGTAATCTTCCGGCGCCTCGTCCAGCCCCGTCAGCCGCTTCAGCATGTCCTTGTTGTAGAAAATGCGGACGCCGAACTGAGAGAGCGGAATGCTCATGTACTCCTGCATCTCGTCCACGTACGCCGTGCGCATGCCGTCCTTGTACGTCTGCCGCAACGCAGTTCCTTCCAGCTCCGTACTCTTGTTGTACGGGTTCGGCCGGTTCACTTCGCGGCTGAGGGGAATGAAGTAGCGGTTGTAATAAGACAACCAGATATTCGGCGGCAGCATCGCCCCCACCTGCACGATATCCGGCGCCGTGCCGCCGAGGAGTTGCGTGCTCACCCATTGCCCGTACACGCCCTCGGGAATCGCATCCTGCACTACGTACACGTTCGGATGAACTTCACGGTAGCGTTCAGCCATCTCGTTGATCGCGTCCCGCACGCTCGCTTCAAGCTGCCAGTGGCCGATGCGCAGCACGACGGCATCCGGCGGCGTCTGGCGGTTGCGGTACACCAGGATCGCGCCCGCCGACCATGCGTACACAAGGCCGACCACGAGGATGGCGAAGTAGCTCTTAATGAAATACCACAGCGCTTTCATTCACTTGTACTCAGGGGCCGATCTTGAAATTCGAAACTGGAAACTCGCCCTTCAGGGCCGGGCAAGGTCCAAATTCAATCTCACATTTCCGCCCTTATTTTCATCTCCAGATCATCCATCCGCATCAACGCCTGCCGCGCGCCATAGACGCGGATATCCTGCGGATATTCTTCAATCAATTTCTGATAGTAGTAACGCGCCTTCTCAAAGTCGCCGACATCGAACTCGGCGATCGTCGCCAGGTTCCAATACTGCCATGAATACTCCGTGAACGGATTGGTGGGATCCACCTCCGTGGTCTTGAGCGACATCTCTTCAGCATGAAGCCGCCGCTCCATGTCGCCCAGCGTCTGCGACCCGACCGCGATCAGTGACCATGCCGGTCCGACGAACTGATATTCGGGATCGGCAACAGCTTTCTCCAGCGCCTCCAGCGCCTGCTTTGTCTGCGCGGGGTCCAGCGAGGAGATCAGGGTTGATTGCAGGTAAAGAAAAGCCTCCTGCGCGGCAAGATGCCCGGGATGAAGCGCCATGACATCCCGGTAAGCCTTCCGCACTTCCCCGTAATCCGGGGTCTCGCCAACCGGCACCAGGTGCTTCATACGCGCCAGCGCAAGCCGGCTCCACACAGCAAGATCATGCGTGGGCGCGCCCTGGATCAGTTCCTCGTAATAAGCCGTGGCCTTTTTCGTGTCTTCCCCCGGCCTCCGCAGATTCCATGTGGTGGCAAGCCCATAGACTGCCTTGCACCACTCGTCACCACCCACCACCGCCCCGGCGCGCAACGCCTCGAACTTCTCGGTGGCGCGGTCGAATTCGCCCAGCGTGTAATCGTTCCATGCCGATTCAAAGGGGTCGTCGCTTTCCACCACGTAAACCGCCGAAGAACAGGCAAAGAGGAAAAGTGCGCCCGCAAGTGCGGTCGCGGCAACAGCTACGCGCATGATGAACCGTCGCATCAATGTGAATTCCGGGCCCGGCACTCGCGCCCGGACACCTACCAGACACTGCCAGATTCAAAGTGTAAAGAGCGAGTTTATTTTCAGACGAAATCTCCGTTGTTTTGAATGCTTGTGAAGTCCACGCATTCGTGCTAAACAAATGGCACCATGTGGTCTGTTACACGTACAAATCTGAGGAGGGCCTCAACGTGAAGCGCTATGTCAGCATCATTCTTCTCGCGGTGACATTCCTGATCTCCATTCCCGTATTGCAGGTTATGGCCGCGGACGCGGGCGATCCCATATTCCCCATGGAACTGAGGGAAAAGAGCCGCATGAGCGTTGTCTATGAAAGCATCAACCGCGGACTCGAAGTTACGACCGGACCCGATGCCACCCGTACGATCAAGGCGGACACCCTCTATCTCCGCGTTCACAACGAAATCGGCCAGACGGCTTCGGTGGATGTGGATATCGGCGCAATCAATCCCAAGGGCGGCGACTACGATTACTATGTCGGCGCGGGCCTCCGCATGCTCGTGATTGATACCGATCCGATGCGCATATCGGTCTTCGCGCAGCTTCATTACTCGCCAATCGAAATCAAGAGCGGCGGGACTAAAACCGATTTCGACTATTTTGAGGGAGATGGTGGCGTCATTTTCGCACTCAAGGTCCCGGTGGATAACCAGGTCGTTTTCATGCCTTACCTGGGCCCGGTCGTATCCATTGTTCGGCTCGACGGCGATGTGCGTGACACCCTCACCGGCGCAAAATCCGATTACGACGCGGAAGAAAAAAACCTTCTCGGTATCGCGGGCGGTCTCTCGCTCAAACTGAAGGAAAACCATACCATCCGCGCAGAGATTCGCTATTTCGATCAAGTGAACTTCTCCGTCGCCGCGGCGGTTGCGTTCTGACCCCCTCTTTTCCCCTGACCACACTTTGCAAAGTGTGGTCAGGGGAAGATACGCCCGGAAGAGCTTCAACCATCCTTTTTTAATTGCACCCCACCCACCCTTCCTTCATCATCACTCCTCCTATGCGATGTAAGGTAATAATGCGGGCTGTTATCGCCGCACTTTTCAGCATGA
>CAZTYH010000040.1:0-5736 GCA_964617565.1 uncultured Verrucomicrobiota bacterium | reverse complement strand
CCTATGCGATGTAAGGTAATAATGCGGGCTGTTATCGCCGCACTTTTCAGCATGATCTGCATGGAAGGCCTGGCGGAGTCCGCCCCGCCTACGCCCGAACTCTATCTGAACAAGATCAGTGAACGCTTTATCCCGGCCAAACCCACGGTGGTAATGAGCTATACCGTTCACTATCGCTTCCTCGCCCTGAACCTTCTCCAAGTCGCCGAGGCCACGATCGAGGCCACCGAAGGTTTCTGGCGGTCGCCCGACTCCGATCAGGCCACCGCCTGCTGCCTCATCAGCGTCACGCTTCAATCGCCCTCCGCCGCCGGGGGCGCCGAACGCGGAGGCCGCGTGTACATCAACAGCCGCATCGTCTCCGTTGTAACCATGCCGCAACTGGACACGCTCTATTACCTGAAAATGACCGACGAGTTGCTCAATCCCGTCGTCGGCACAAAGAAAGACACCCACAACTTCCACGTGTACGATCTCTCCAACGGCGAGCTTTCATTCTTCGGCCATAACTACCTCGACGGCACTTCGGCCACCAACATCACCGGCGCCACCGACATGGCCGCGCAAGGCAAGGAAGTGTCGCGCGTACTGACCTTGCTTTCCGATGTCTATCACGAACGCTGCGGTCCGATCTCGCCGGATTCCGACTTCCGCATTTTCGTCAATTGCGACAGCAAGGCCGTCCCCTTCGCCGCGCGCTCGGCGCGCGACAACATTCATGCCTTCGGCGGGAAATATGCAGCGTTGCGCGTGGACGTCATGCCCGCCCGCGAAGCCCCGCGCGGGGTGCGCACCAGGAGTTTCACCGTGTGGACCACGTCGTTCATGGATGTTGCGGACCGCACGAAAAACAAGGAACTCAGGCAGATCGCGGCGGAAACGCCCGCATGGGGCATGACCCCTCTCCTCGCGGATTACGGCATGGCCGTGGGCCAGATTCGCTGCTCACTCAAGGACATCTCCACGCGAAAGCAGGACGCCGTGGTGAAGCGGAAAGCCGGACACGAACCGATCGTCGCCCCCATCGCCCTGCTCGCACAACCTCCCGAACAGGAAGTCCGGTAAAAAAACCTCTGCCCTGCCTGAACTTACTCTCGCACCTGTTCGTACACGCCTATCGCGATTTCCAGGTAGCAACGATTTGAGTTTAAGAGTACGTGTACGAGTATGACATAACGCCCCTCACGGAACCCGAACACGAACCCTGTAGCTGCGATTGTCCATCGGCGTATTCGTATCGCTCAACGTGGTCGTTGTATTCGTCCCCGAAACGTCCGTCACCAAGTTGCTCCACGCGTCGGGGTCAAGCAGGTTGTCATTGAACTGGAACGTGTACACACGTCCTGTGGAGGACAGGAACGTCACCGATCGCACTCCCGCTCCCGATATATCATCTATCTCAAAGAATGCATCCGGGGCCGTCGGATCAATATCGGCAATGAACGCCTCGAGAATCGTGTTGAGCGCATTCGCGGCAAGATTGGTCGCCACCGCGTTCGTCGGTCCGCCATAATAAAGCTCCTCCCACCAGTCCGGAATCCCGTCCCCGTCCGTGTCCGGCTCAGCGCCGCAAGGCGAAATCTCCTGATCCACATTCAGGAATCCTGCCGAGTTCGTGCGCGGGGCCACCCATGTGAATGCCGCGTACTGCGCACCGGTGCCGACCAGTTGGAGGGAGAACCCTATAGGCGTGGTGCCTGGTTCCGAGACGCCAACATCCACGGACAACATTCCGTCAGCAGCACCGCCGACCGCAGTGAACGTTCCTTCATAACTCAGGAATTGAACCACCCCGGTTCCATCCTTCACGAGGGCGAACCCGTCCGGTGATCCGTTCTGCAGCCCATTCACCGGATAGAACAACGCCACTGCTCCGAACCCACAACCCTCATCCGGAATTACACCGGAAAGTGCATTCGATCCATACATAGACCCGTTGTCACCGTTATAAAGAAGGATCGCATATTCATTCAGATCAATCCCCGCATCGCCTGCCACCTCGATGAATTCGCCTGCGTCTGTACTGGCATTGTCATAATGGAACTCGTTAATCCATACACTCCCGCCGGAGACTGCACCGCCCACCACCGTGATCACAACGGCCGTACTCGTCACGCCGTCCTTGTCCACCGCGTAGAAAGACGTTGTATAGACGCCCGCCGGCACCGCGCTCGTCCACACGAACATTCCGGCTGCGAAGCCGGTATCGTTTGTGCCAAAGAACTGCGCGGACGGAGGAAGATTGGAGGCGGTCAGCGTCACGGGCTCGCCATCCACTTCCATCGCGCGCACAGCAAATTCGAGCGAATTACTTTCGCCGAGCGAGCGATCCGAAAGCGGACTGAAGAAAGGCTGTTGGTTTGGAATAAACGGTTCACCATTCACCCGCCTGCCCGGAGAACCACGAAGGGCGTTTGTTGTGGCTATGTAATGATTGGCCCATCCTCCGGTGATATCCGGGGAACGGGTCAATGACACATCAAGCGACCAATCGTCCGCGCCATATTCAACCCGGTCAACGACATCCGTTGATGGCGTATAAAGCGTTATGGAGTCCGTGCCATTGTTCAATCCGAGTTGTGTGGTGGACGCCAGTTGTGCAGGCTGATATCTGAAGTTTGCAATGCTGCCCCCGCCAAACACAACGATGGCGCCGCCCTGCGGCACGACTTGCGATGTGAACCGGTGGCGCAGTTGGACGTCGTCATAAAGCATCATCCCCACCATGTCCACCGCCCCGGTCGTATTATTCACTATCTCGACATACTCATCCTGGGAGGTGTTGATGGCCCCGTCATTGTTCGCGTCAAAGAAATCGCGCGGCGCAATCAGGTATTCATTGATCACCAATCCATCGTATTTTGATTCCAGCACCTTCAAATTGAAAGTTCGTGAAGATGCGTCATCAATGCCGTCGCTCGCATACACTGAAATGGCAAACGACATCCCCGCCTCCGCAACAAGCCCCGTATAAGCCAGCGTCGCGGTGCCATCCCCGTTATCAATGAACGACGCCGTATCGGGCGCATTCGAAACCGTCATGGTGATCGGATCGGCGTCGGGTTCGTACGCGACAAGCGGAATAACGATGCCCTTGCCCACGCCCACCGACCGACCGGCAATCGGCACGACAAGAGGCGTCGCATTGGCCTGCCCGATTCCCTCAAAATATTTCCCGTTCGCCATACGGCCGGGCGACCAGAGCAGCGAGGCCACCACGCCGGTGTGGAGCACATAATCACCCGTGAAGTCCGGGCTGCGCGTGGCGGACATCCCCGGCGCTCCGAACGAACCGTAGTTATACGAGAAAACCTGCGCGCCTCCATCTGTCCAGAGGCTCACCGCATTCCCGCCGGGGCTGTTGCCGAGACCTGTCCAATTCGGCGAGGGGGCATAAACGATCGAATGACCGAACAATCCGGCGGGCACGCCGCCGCCGAACACCACCACCGCTGTTTTCCCGGTCAAGACGGTGGGCGGGAAAGTGAAGAATGTGTTGGCTCCATACTTGATCACCCAGCCGGTAATGTCCACATCCGTAGCATTGTTATTCACGATCTCAATAAACTCGTCCGTAATTGCGTTGCGCACACCATCCTCGTTCGCATCGCCCGCGATCGAGCTTGCCGGAGCCCAATGCACTTCGTTCAGCCGGATATTTGCCAGCTCCTCGGACAACACGAATATATCCAGCCCGACCGTGCCCGTGTCTGTTCCGTCGGTGATTTCAAGAATGATCTTATTGGTCGTGTTGGCATATCCCACGTCGGGGGTCCACGTGAACCGCGCTTCGCGATTGGGCAGGTTGGTGACGGCACAGCCATCCGGCGCGTCGTTGGTGCTGATCACCAGCACATCTTCCGCGTTTCGATCCAGGCCGAGCAGGGTCACGGACAACTGCTGCCCCACTGCAACACTGAAAGTGTTCGAATTGACGACAACGATCTCCGGCGGCTGCTGCCCCACATCCTGAACGATGTCGGTGTAGAAACGCGGAAGCACCTGGTATCCCCCGGTGGGGGTCGTGGACGAATCGAACTGGGAAAATATTCCGTAGAGGTGGAACGCATTCGTCGGCTCCAATTGACCGTCAATGTCCGTCGCACCTTCGAGACGCATGTTGATGCGGCCCGTCTGATCGGTGACTGCCACATTGGCATTGCCGTTCCATGATGCCCATACATTGGTTACCCGATACACATTACTGATCACCACGTAGGTGCCTTCGTAACGCTCCGCATCGGCCAGCAAATCGCTGATCGTGCCCGACACCGCCGCCACCACGCTCGTGACGGGATCGGTAACCGCGATATCGCCGGCGAACTCCGTCACCAGCAAGCGCAGACCGTTCGACTGCGCCAGCATCCCCACGATCTCCACTTCCGTGAAAAGAGAAACGGGGATCTGGCTGGGTCCAACAACCTGGATACCGACATCATCATCCGTATCCTGGATAAAAAACTGGCTCCGGTTTGTGGAAAAATGCGGGGAAGTCACACGGCCGCGAACCCGGTAAAATCCATTGGTATCGTCGGCGAAATAATCCTGCGGCGCCACGTCCCGCTTTGCGTATGCGATATTCGTCAACGGCGGGAACTGCGCGTATGCAGCGGAATCGGCAAAGCACACGATGGCCGCCGCGAAAGCGGCAAGGACTCTCGTTCTCATGCTCTCTCTCCTTCCGGCTTACCAGACGGGATCCGTCTGCGGAGGATTTCCTTCAGGATCCCAGATCACGCCGACATTGGCGCTTTTGACCTGCGAGGCAGGGATGATGGCCGTGTTCACAAAAACATTCGTCCAGAAAAAGTTCTGCGCGTGACCGTCCGCAAACACGATATTCACCGTGGTGGTCCCGTCATGCCGGAAGCGCAGATGCTGACCGGCCATGTTATCGAATCCAAGCCCCGCCACCTCGCCGAAAACGACGAAGCGGCTCGGCTTCAGAATCTGCGACACGCGCAGGCGGGTGCTGTATGCACCGCTGGCGCGATCATCGTGATCCAGCCAGAGATTGTAGGCGTAGGAATAGATCGGCTCGCGTGGATTATTGGGCACGGCCGGATTTCCACTGCCGTCCTGCACCTCCTCGATCTTCAGTGAAGGGCAGACGAATATGTTCTTCTGCCCCGGACGCGGAGGCATGAACTGCTGGCACAGATCGTTCATCGACGGGGAATCAATATAAGATGACATCGCGTTGAACCATGCGCCCGTGTAAGAATAGATCGGCGTGGCCGGTTTCCCAATCGCCTCTTCCGGGAAAATGCCGGCGTGATCGGCAAGGTAAGCCGTCAGGGCCGTTCCCCACTGGCGCATGTGGGCGAGGCACTGGGTACCGCGGCCCCGATCCATGGCGCGACCGAGCATGGGAAGAAGAAATCCGGCAAGGATGGCAATGATGGCGATAACCGCAAGCAACTCGATCAACGTGAACGCGCGATGCTGCGAATGACCACGGAACGGTCTTTTCATGTCAGCCTCCGGAATATAATCACATCTATAATAATATACCTCTCCATGCACCGCTAGTGCAACCCGGCTGTCGCGACTCTATGAAATTGACCCCATTCCCCCCCGCAGGAAGGCCGAACGGGAGTTCTGACGTTAAGCGCAAGAGAACACGAATGGACCTGTCAGCAGGCAGGGAGAGCTTCAACACCGTAGACGCACTCTCCAGAGCGCGGGCTCTCCATCAAAAGAGGGGGCAAGGCGCACCCAACTGGTTAGAATGAG
>CAZTYH010000039.1:17008-28900 GCA_964617565.1 uncultured Verrucomicrobiota bacterium | reverse complement strand
ACAAGGATTCCAAGGCGATCGTCGGCTGGATCGTGGGCAACGAGTACGGCTATCTGGGGCTGTGGAGCGGACTGCTGGACGGATACGATCCCGAGACGGAACAGGCGTTCCGCAATTGGTGCCAGGCAAAATACGGGACGATCGCGGCGGCGAACACGGCGTGGGGCTCGGGATTCACGAACTACAATGAAGTCGTGTTTCCCGATCAGTATCGCGCCTACGGCGTCGAAGGGGCTGTGTGGGCCGATGCCGTGCAGTTCCGCGAGGATTCCATTGCCGACTTCACCGCGCTCAGCGCGGCTGCCGCGAAGAGCGTGAACACGAACCACCTGATTTCCTATTCCACGGTGGGCATGCAGTGGGGCGAGGAAGATTGGCGCTATCACGCGGAAGACCGGGGCAAGATCACGGCGTATGCGGCGGCGCGCGGGGCTCCGATTGATTTCTTCAGCGTCAACAACTACCCGTGGTCAGTGCTGGGACACGAATCGCAGCAGGGCCATTGGGGTGTCACGTACACCAAGAAAGTGGCGGGCGTGCCGGTGCTCTACACCGAGACGGGTTTTACCAGCTCGGAAACGATGTGGCCGGGGATGGACGAATTCCGGCAGGGACCGTTGATCCGCAATTCCCTGTGGGAATCGCTGCAGGCGGGCGCGATCGGAACGCACATCTTTTCGTGGATGGACCGGCCATATATTACCGATCGCGAAAAAGGCTTCGGCATTGTGTATGCCAACCGCGTGATCAAGCCTTCGTACTGGGTTTCCCGCAACACGTTCAACCTGATGAAGCAGGTGGGCATCAATGAACTGCTCTCCGGCTCCACGGATCCGAAACCGAACATCGCGTTCCTCTGGACCGAAGCGAACGATTCGCAATACAACCGTTACGAGTGCGAAATGCAGCAGATCGCGGGCGCGCTGGAGCGGCATGGTTTCGAGCCGAATTTCATGGATTTGAACGAACTCGCGGCAGGCGGCTACACCAACTACAAGGTGGTTATTCTTCCCCGCAACATGCGCGTGGAGGCCCGCGTCCCGGGCTACACCAACAGCGTGCTTAATTTCCTGCTCAAGCGAGTGATTCCTGACGGGGTGCATGTCATGGCCACCGCCGACCTGCCGGGTCAGCAGGACTTCAACGGGAAGCCGCGATCCGAAGCGCTCACCGAGTTGAATCAATTGTTCGGCATAGATGCGAGCAACCCCGGCGGCTACGAGATGCCCCAACGCCGGCGCGAGTATGTATCCTGGTTCTGGGAAATGGCACTCGTGGATTTCAACGCGAACTCGCCGATCAACGGCTATCATTACTGGCCGCAGGTGTGGAAGTACAGTGACGAGATCAAGGTCACCGACGGAACCGTCTGGGCGACGATGGACACGCTGCGCAACAAGGGGTTCGAGGACAGCGACACGACGGTGGCGCGCTGGAAAGGCACATGGGGTGATGTGCATATCCGCAGCGGATGGGGCTGGGCTTTCGACGGAAACAACATGGTCCAGATGTGGGGTGATTCGGGGATGTACAAGGACTTCCCGGCTGTTCCTTTCGGTCGGTACACGCACGGTGCGTATCTGCGCAGCAACAGCGACGACGCGCTTCGTAATGGCAAGGAAGCGTGGGCAGAGATCGAGTGGTATGACCAGAACGGCGAACTGCTCGGGGTCTCGCAAAGCGCCAAGCTGACCAATGCCACGCCGGGCAACAGCTGGGTTCGCTACCAGGTGGATGCGATTGCGCCCGCCGATGCGTATACCGGGCGCAGGATCACGAGGATCAAGGGCCCCGGCGATGGAGCGGTTTACGTGGATGACTATCATCGCGCGCCCGCCGTGGTCGTGAAGAATCACGGCACGGCAAAGGCCGGCATTTTCCTCTATTCCGCGGGCGATATGAAGCCGGACGGGAATCTTGACGGCGACCCGGATCCGTATGCATGGAAGTGGCGTTACGACACGTTCGGCGCCATGGTTCGCGATTATTTCGGCGTGCAGCCGCCGCTGCAGGTGCTTGGCACGAACGCCTATCTGTGCCTGGCGGATTACCGGACGCTGGCGGACGGCTCCACGCTCTGGCAGGTGAAGAATTACGCCTACGACATCTCGCTTCCCAGCGGCGGCGCGCCTCAGGCTTTCACGCTTTCGAGCCCGATGTTCGCGGGCAAGACGGTGCGCGCGTTTGAGCAGGGGCGGATTCTTGAAACGCTGTCGAGCGGAACGGTTCAGGTCACGCTCGTCCCCGACGGAATGGAAATGCTGCATGTGTATCCGCCGCGGCCCAACGACATGGTGGTCCAGATCGCGGATGCGCCGGCCGTGGTTCGTCCGTTCGGCGACAAGAATTTCCAGCTCGCGGTGCAATACGACACGGCGGGGCTTGGTCCGCTGACATTCCAGGTGGCGCTGATGACCGTGGTGAACGGAAGCAACCAGGTTATGCAACTCATCACGTTCACGGGGAACGGCGCGGGCAGCACAAACCTTTACATGTATATTCCTGATCCGGATCTCACCAATCCGGAGATCCTCTCGACCCCGGATGGCGGACAATGGTTCTTCGCGATGTGGGCGGAGGATGGATCGGGCAATCGCGTATCCGATGTCGCAACCCAGGACACGGAATTTGCCTGGGGCGTCAGGCCCACGGCTGCACTTCCCGCGGAAATCGTAAAAGGAGAAACGGTCAATTTGCCGGTGACCTGGCAGCAGGTTTACGAGCAGTTGCCCTGGCAAAACACTCCGCTGAGCCGGAACGATGCATTCCCGTCGCGCGTCGCGCTTTTCCGCTCGACGAAGACCGAGGCCGCATATCCAGGGCATTTTGCCCGCGTGAACGCCGTGGCCGATTGGCTGGAAAGCATGGGCTATGAAGCAGGAAATCCGCTGGATATTTCCTTCGATAACGTGAGCGTGACGGTGAACGACGACGACGGAAGCGGCGGACCGGTTCCGGCGTTCACGGACTTCATGGAGGCGGGCACCAACGGCTGGAGCACGGAAGGGCTCTGGCACCTGGCAAGCGACCTGTCTCACAGCCCCGCGCATGCGTGGGCATACAACAATGGGGTGAATTACAACACGGGTGTGCGCAACAGCGGCTCGTTGATCACGCCGTGGATCAATCTTACCGATGCAACGAGCGCAAACCTGTCGTTCCGCAGTTGGTATGAAACGGAAGACACGGGAACAAGCTGGGACCGGAAACTGGTGTTTGTGACAACCGACGGCGTCAACTGGACGCAGATTCTTCAAATTTCCGGCGCAAACCGGCAGTGGGTTTCACGCAACGTGGACCTCACGGCCTACGCGGGAAAAAACATTCGCATTCGCTTCTTCTTTGACACGATGGACGCGATCTACAACCACTTCAAGGGATGGTACCTGGACGACGTAATCGTCACAAAGCTTTCAGAACCGGCCGTGGACATCTTCTTCGACGACATGGAGTCGAGCACGAACTGGGCGGGCACGGGGTTGTGGCGTTCGGCGACCAATCGCGCATCGAGCGGTCTCCGAAGCTACGCGTACAACAACGGCGTGAATTATGACACGGGCGCGCGCAACAGCGGCGGATTGGTGTCAGGCTGGCTTGATTTGTCGAGCGTTTCCAGCGCCAAGCTGACGTTCCGCAGCTGGCATCGCACGGAAGACACGGGCACGGCGTGGGATCGCAAGCTCGTGCAGGTCTCGCTGGACGGCACGAACTGGACGCAGGTCCTCCAGGTCTCCGGCGCGGCGGAACAGTGGGCGACGCAGACAGCGGATCTTGCGGCTTATGCCGGGCGGCAGATTCGGCTGCGATTTTTCTTCGATACGATTGATGCAATCGCGAACCAGTTCGAAGGCTGGTACGTGGATGATGTGCGGCTGAGCGGCGTGGGCGGAGGCAGCGGCGGCGCCGCGTTCTCGGACCCGGTGGAAAGTGAAACGAACGGTTGGACCTCAAGTGGTCTCTGGCATGTGGCGGCCGACCTCTCCGCGAGTCCGACGCACAGTTGGGCTTATAACAATGGCGTGAACTACAACACCGGTGCGCGTAACAGCGGCGAATTGATTTCACCTTGGATTGATCTGGGGCCGGCGGCGAGCGCCACGCTGTCGTTCCAAAGCTGGTACGAAACCGAGGAAATCGGCACGACCTGGGATCGCAAGCTGGTTTATGTCACAACCGACGGCACAAGCTGGTCGCAGCTGATGCAGGTTTCCGGTGTGATGCGTCAATGGATGATTCAGTCCGCCGATCTCTCCGCTTTCGTCGGCCAGCGTATCCGGATCAAGTTTGTGTTCGACACGATAGACGGGGTGCTGAACGCGTACCGCGGCTGGTACGTGGATGATATCCGCGTGAAGATAATAGGGTCCGGAATCCTGTTCTTCGACGGCTTCGACAACGCGTCGCTGCCCGGCTGGGCGCGCGCCGCGGGCGCGGCTAACTGGGCGATGGATGGGGGCGCGCTGCGGGCGTCGCGCATCGGCAACAGCGACAACATCATGGCCGCAGGAAGCGCGTCGTGGACGAATTACACGTTGAGCGCGGACATCCGCTACAATGAACAGGGGCCGTATTTCAACGACGCGGAATTGTATGTTCGCTACATCAATCGCGACAACTTCGTGAAGGTCGGCATCCGTAACGCCAACGGGTTCTGGCGCCTGAAGTACACGGTGCGCGCCGCGACCAACGTCGTGGACCAGGGTTGGCTGCACGAATTCACGAAGACCAACCGGCCCGTTGAAAATGCGTGGTATAACCTCAAGATTCGCTGCGAAGGCGACACGTTTACGGTTTCTTTCGACGACGTGGAGATCGGGGCGTTCACCGCAACGAATTTCCCGGCGGGGCGGATTGCGGTCGGCACGATGGCGGCGCAGCTTGGAAACTGGGAGCCGCAGAACGGTTACTACTTTATTGACGACGACGAATACAGTTTCTGGGCTCCGGAGGGACAGGGCCAACTCAGAGGGAAACCGTTGAACCTCGACTGGGGTTACCTGCAGATATTCTACGGCACGCTCATTCTGCCGAGCACCTACGTGATGAGCGATATTGAAGTGGCGAATGTTTCGACGTGGCTGCACTCGGGCCTGTTCAGCCTGATCGCGATGGACGGCGGCGTGGCGGTGGAGAACGAGAACGGCGAAGCGGCTCCGGGCAGGATCGAGCCGTTGTTCGGTGTTGCGCCGACGCTGACGGAACTGGCCGGGTTAACAAAGATCACGATCGGGACAAACCTGCATTACGTCACGATGGATCACGCCGCGGGAACGACGGTTGCAGCGGCGGGTTCCGCGCTCGCGTGGACTGCGCCGACAACGGGGCGGGCGCTCGGTTGGATGGACAATGGCGCAGTGGGTGCGCCGACGCTGATCGCAAATGTCATCACGAACGATCCGTGGTCGCCGAAGAAGGCGTTCTGCTTCAACTTCGGCGCGGATACAGCGGGGCAGTTGACGGGCGCTTCCGCGCAGCTTGCGAAGCGCGCGTTCGAGTGGGCGCGGGGACAGGCATACCGCGTGCGCGTGTTGCTGAAATACGAGATAGATCCCGCGCAACCGCAGTGGGACATCACGCTGAAGGAATGGGACGCGTGGATTCTCGGCGAGAGCGGTCTTGAGACGTTGCAGTTGGACATTCCCGAATACGGCATCATGACCGGTTCGAACCTGTACTGGGTGATCTACACTTATCCGTGGGACGCGGACGAGCCGTGGGCGGGGCATGCAGGGTTCTACACATCGCAGAACGATGGGTCCGGCATGTATACCACTATCGGCGGAATGGGGTTGCAGGTTCTCGGCGGCACCGATAAGGCGTATGCCGGCCGGCTGTGGGATCTCTGGATCGCATACAACACACTGGGGCAGCCGATGACGCTCACCTTCGGTCTGAAGGAAAAAGGCGACCTGTTGAACACCGACAATTTCGACGACGGTAATTACGACGGCTGGTCTGTTCAGCCGGTGCCCAACTACCGGTGGTCGGTCACCAACGGAGCGGTGCGATACACTTCCCCGGCCGGCTCTTCGCAGACGCACTCGTGGCTCATGCGCGACGGACTCGACGTGACGGACAAGAATGTCACGATCGAGTACAACGTGAAGTATGAAGGCGGCGCGGAAGGCGGCGGACTGATCTATCGCGGGCACGTGCTCAACCTGCATCCCTGGGGCGTTTACTGGTCCACGAACAATCCGCTGGATATGTCCTCCGGCACAGCCTCGAACTTCTCGGGCATCGTGACCAACGCTGACGGGAGCGTGTCATACATCGTGACCGGCACCGTGACGGTCTTCATCGGGCCGCCGTACTTCACGACGGGCGCCTGGCATCACGTGGTGGTGAATATCCGCGACGGCGATCCGTACCCGGTGAGTGACGTGTTCATCAACGGCAAGGCCGTTCTGTTCATGGAACCGTTGAAGCACACGAACTGGACCAGCACGGGCGTTGGCTTCCTGAGTCCGGGCCGCTATGGGCATGTCGAGTGGGATAATTTCCGCGTTTCGGATGAACACTACTCCTGGGTGACGCAGGAAGTGAGCGGCGTGTACGTGCCGACGAGTGCGGTCACCCCGTTCTACGCGTTTGTTCCGGACTATGACCCCGATTATTGGGAATACGAAGGAACGACCCTGGGCGGCAAGTATGAATGGTTCGCCTACCTGCGCGGGAAGAATGAGCACGACGGGCGGGGCGTGAATGTCTACTTTTCGCCGCGGCTGATTACCGAGGACGCGGCGTTCCCGACTGCAATGAACGCCGGTGAGACCGTGTATGTACCGGTGGAATGGGAGCTTTTGCCGGAAGTGCCGGCGATGCTGCGGCTGGAACTGGCCGATCCATATTCCGGCTCGATCGCGTTGACCCAGGACTACACGATCAATACCAAGTCGGGCTCGGCTTACTTCCCGGCGACGGTGGCCCCTGCGGCGCAAACGAGTCCGAATTATCTGTGGGCGGCGTACATTTACACGCCTGGAGAGCCGGATCCGTTCGCGGGCCGGCTTGGCCTGGATGACACGTTCCGTTTTGACCGGGCCGGAGCGCCGGTTGCCTCCGAAGTAAAAGTCACGGTGGCGGGAGTGCAGACAGATTCGGATGAAATAACACTCTACAGCGATGCGGGATTGCTCGCCGGGTTCGAAGTCTTTGTGTGGAAAGGCGGCACGGCCGTTTTTGACGGAAACAATACAAGTGTGCCGGCGCCGGAAGGGACCAAGTCCTTCCGCACGTCGGGTAGCTCATGGCAGGGCTGGGGTCTGTTCTCACACGATCCCGCGCTCAACCTTCCGGAGCCGCGCGACATGCGGGACTACACCAACGGATTCCTGAGGTTCTGGTATCGCAGTCCGGTGACCTTGAAGGTGGAGATCAAGGATGCCGCGAATCGTGTCCGCACGAAATACGTTCCGACCACCACGAACACGTGGCGCGAAATGTCCATCCCGATCAGCGAGTTTGGCGGCGTGGATCTGTCGCAGATGTACGGGTTCTTCATGGTTTCCTCCGAGACCGCATCGGAGTTTTACATTGATCATGTGCGCTGGGTGAAGGGCGTCTATCGCGTGTATCGCGATGCGGGAATTCCCGAGGGCATGACGGTCAATGTATGGGCTGACGGGCCGGCGTCGTTTGACGGCGATTTTATAGATCCCATGGCCCCGGAGGGCGCAAAAGTGTTCCGCACCGAATCCGGGTCATGGGCGGGATGGGGCGTTTCCACGGTCAGCGGGACAGTGGACCTGCGTCACTACAGCAATGGGTTCCTTGTTTTCTGGGCGCGGAGCACCACCCCATTGAAGATAGAAGTTGAAGGGTCGGCGAGCACGAAGGCCACAAAATATATCAGCTCCACCGCCGGAGCGTGGCAGGAGTTTGCCATTCCGATAAGCGAATTTGCCGGAGTGAACCTTGCGCAAGTGGTGTCGCCGTTTCTGGTGACGGCGGAGCAGGGGACGACCTTCTATATTGATTCGGTCCGTTGGGCGCGTGGCACGAACATCGTCCTGAGCTCTCCGAAAGCGGTGATCTTTTCGGATGCAGGCATTCCGCCGGGGGCCGATGTCTTCGTATGGGCCGCCGAGCAGTATTGGAATCACATTTCGCCTTTGAAGGCGGATGGTGGGTTCGAACAAAGCGCGCCGGGCGCGTTCCCCAATGCCGGTTATTGGTGGATGTCGGCCGGCGGCAATGCGACCGCCGTATGCACCACAGCCGCCGCGAACAGCGGGATCCGGGGGTTGCGCAGCACAACCGCTTCGCAATCGGCCAACTCCGAGCACGTGGTGTACCAGGAGATGACGGCCTACGCGGGAGATATTTACAAGGCCTCCGCATATGTGCGGCAGCCGGCGGGCACAACATGGATTGCGGGTTCGGAAGCCTTTATCCGCCTGCATTTCATGGATGCGTGGTACCAGGACCTGGGCGCGACGACCTCCGCTCAGCGGGTCACGTCGGCGGGGCAGAATTGGACGCTTTGCTCGGTTACAAATATTATCGCGCCTTTCGGCACGCGCTTTGTCCGTTTCGATCTGGTGGTGAAAAAGCCGGCGGGCTACAGCGGCACGAGCGTTGCAGACTTCGATGATTGCGTGCTTGCGCAAGGCAATAGTTTCTATGGCGAGTTCGCGGAAGATCCCGAGCCGCCCGAAGGAGCAAAGACCTTCCGTTCCTACTGCGTGAATTGGTCCGGCTGGGGCATTTTCTACACGAACAGCACGGTGGACATGTCCTCGTATTCCAACGGCTATCTTAAGTTCTGGTTGAAGTCGTCGGGCTTTACAAAAGTGGAACTGCAGAGCGACAACGCCGGGAGCGTGGTGACCAAGATCGGCGCGTCGTATGGGCCTACGACAAACGCGGCGGGTGACGTTGTCTGGCAGCACATGACAATTCCGATCGCAAACTTCGCCGGCGTCGCGCTGACGCATATCAAGAGTCCGTTCATGGTCACCGATCCGACGGAAGACCGGGCGTACTCGATTGATTATGTCCGGTGGGAGATGAATCCTTAACGCGCGGGGCGAGGATGTAAGATCATGAAAAACATTCAGCCAAAGACCGCCATCCTGTTGGCCCTTGTTCTTGTGCCCGCGCTGGCGCAGGCCGACCTGGGCATCGCGATGACCGACAATCCTGATCCGGCCCGTGTAGGTGGCAGTCTTGCCTATAGCATGGCGATCACCAACAGCGGGGCGGGGGTTGCGCTGAACGTGGTGGTTACGGATGTCCTTCCGGATGGATTGCAGTTTGCCTCATGCAGTGTAAGCCAGGGCTCGTATTTGAACGAGGCAGGAACGATTTACTGCAACCTGGGCAACATCGCGGCTGGCGGAACGGCGGCGGTGACGATTGTCAGCACACCGACGGCCCTCGGCGTGATCGCGAACCAGGCGAGCGTTTCGGCGGATAACGCGGGTGGCGGGCGCGTGACTGTTGAAACGACGATTCTCGCGGCCAATCGCGCACCGGAGGTTCACTTGCCGGGCCCGCATGTCGTTGTGCTGGGAGCGTCCACGAGTTTTGTTGTCAGCGCGACGGATCCGGATCACGATCCGTCCGTGACGCTGGGCATTACGATCAAGCCGGCGGGCGCGGCGTTTGACGGCACGCATTTCACGTGGACGGCGAGCCGGGCATATTGGAACACGACAAACTGGATTGAGTTTGTCGTCAACGACAATCAGGGCGAGGCGAACAGCGTGGTGACGAACCGGACGGCGTTGATCGTTCCGAGCGATGGAGACGATGACGGGATGAGCGACGCATGGGAGTGGGATCATTTTTTGACGCTGACAAATGCTCCGGGCGGTGATGTGGATGCGGATGGGCTGAGCAATGGGGAGGAGTATGTTGCCGGCACACAGCCGACGAACTCCCATTCGGCGTTTGTGATCATGAGCGTGGTCGCGAGCGCGGGCGGCAACCAGCGTTCTATTCGCGTCGCGACCGAACAGGGCCGCAGGTACACGATTTATTGGCAGGACTCCAATCCTCCGCGAGCGCAGGATTGGATCCCTTTTGCAAATCCCGCCAACGGAACCTGGGTTGAAGGCCGTGCGACCAGCACGAACCACGTATTCGTGGATGACGAAAGTTCCTCTACAACCAGCGGTTCGCCCGCCGCCGGCCGCCGATTCTACAGGGTTAAGGTTGAGAGAGAATAGGTCTTTGGAAAT
This sequence comes from uncultured Verrucomicrobiota bacterium, assembly GCA_964617565.1. GTDB lineage: Bacteria > Verrucomicrobiota > Kiritimatiellia > CAIQIC01 > JAGNIJ01 > JAKJGV01. The sequence goes on along the minus strand of CAZTYH010000039.1, from coordinate 18,713 downwards.
CAGCGGGCCGTGATTGCACATCGCGATTCTTGATGTATGCTATCCGCCTGAATATTCAAAAGGAGTGGCAATATGTCCGAAGATATCAAGGCGTTCTACGACAAATATAAAAAAGATATGGGCAAGTTGCAGGGAGCGATTCCGGACACGATCAAAGGATTTGGCGGAACCTTTTCAGCCATCATGAAGGATGGCGCGCTCTCGCTGAAGCACAAGGAGTTGATTGCGCTGGCGATAGGCTGTGCCGTTCGCTGCGAGCCGTGCATCTATCTGCACGTGAAGAAGTGTCTCGATGTCGGCGCGTCGAAGGAAGAAATACTGGATGCGGCGTCGGTGGCCGTGATGATGCAGGGCGGTCCGTCGTTTACTTACCTGCCGAAGGTGATGGATGCCTTGGAGGCGTGCGGGAAGTAGATGTTTCGTCTTCATCAGCGTTCGTGAAAAGGGAATGAGACCTTGTGGTCGAATCCGTGGCGCCAGCGCCAGAGGATGGAATAGGCCCATTTGTTCGGCGTGTTGACGAGTTGATCGGCCAGGAGATGTTGGGTCCATCCTATGGCGGCGCCGACGATCCATGGATTGCCGCTGGAAAGCCATGCCAGTAAAAGCACCAGCGGCATCCATTCCCAAGCGTGAAATATGAGGAACGTCCTTTTGAACGTCCGTTCGTAGGATGCGTGAAACAGTTCGCGCAGGTTGAGGCGCAATCCGTACTCGCGCAGGTAATCCAGCACGTGATCGCCGTCGAGAAATATTCCGACGAACAGCGACGAAAGCGTGGCGGGCATGGAACGCGAAGCGGCGTAGACGACGCCGGACACGACAGCGGAAAGCAGGACATGATGCTCGAGACGCATGGGCGAAATCGTACACATAAACGTTTGTGATTTCAAACGAACCCCCATGACCACACTTTGCAAAGTGTGGTCATGGGGGTTCAGTCTTTCAGCAGGCGAAGGCCGTTGAAGATCACCAGCAGCGATGCGCCCATATCCGCCGCAATGGCCATCCAGAGTGTGGCCAGTCCGGCCATGGCAAGCATCATGAACAGGGCTTTCAAGCCCAGGGCGAAAACGATGTTCTGCCGGATCACGCGCAGCGTGCGCCGCGAGTGATTCATCAGCCAGGGCAGGCGCGTGAGATCGTCCGCCATCAGCGTGATGTCCGCCGTCTCGATCGCGGCATCCGTTCCTTCTGCGCCCATGGCGATTCCCACCGTGGCCGCGGCCATCGCGGGGGCGTCGTTCACGCCGTCTCCCACCATCCCGACATGCCCGTAGGTTGTCACCAGGGAATGTACTTCGTTGATCTTGTCTTCGGGAAGCAGCTCCGCGCGGTATTCGCCCACGCCTGTTTCTGCGGCCACGGCGGAGGCCGTACCTTCATTGTCGCCGGTCAGCATGATCACCCGTTTCACGCCGGCCGCCATGAGTTCCTGCACTGCTGCGCGCGCTTCGGCGCGAACGCCATCCGCCACGCTGATCAGGCCACAAACATGCCGGTCATTGCCAATGGCGAGCACCGAATGTCCCGCGTCCTCCAGCTCCAGCGCTTTCCGGTGAACGGCGTCTTGTTCGACGCCCTTTTCGTGAAGGAAGCGGTGACTTCCCAGCCAGTAGCGACGTCCGTCAATCACGGCTTCCGCGCCCTTGCCGCGAAAGGCCTGAAAGTCGGACGCCACCCTCGGTTTAATCCCGGCTTGGTC
>CAZTYH010000039.1:10347-16908 GCA_964617565.1 uncultured Verrucomicrobiota bacterium | reverse complement strand
TGCCGCGAAAGGCCTGAAAGTCGGACGCCACCCTCGGTTTAATCCCGGCTTGGTCCGCATACCGCAAGACGGCTCGCGCAAGCGGATGGTCGCTGTGCGACTCGAGCCCAGCCGCCGTGGCGATCAGTTCTTCGCGGGTATGACCACTCAGCGGAATAACCGCCTGCACTTCCGGCCGGCCACGGGTGAGCGTTCCGGTCTTGTCCATAGCCATGGCACGCAGCCTGGCCGGCAGTTCGAGATAGACGCCTCCCTTGATCAGAACCCCGCGGCGCGCCGCGGAAGTCAGGCCGGCAACAATGCTGACGGGCGTGGAAATCACCAGCGCACAGGGACAGGCAATCACAAGCATGACGAGACCCTGGTAAAACCAGCGCATCCAATCTCCGTCCGCGAGCAACGGCGGAATTGCGGCTATCAGCAAGGCGATGACAATCATGGCAGGCGTGTAAAAACGCGCGAAGCGGTTGACCCATTGCTCCACGGGAGCCCGTCGCGATCGCGCTTCTTCCACCATGCGGATGATCCGGGCCAGCGTGGTGTCACCGGACGCATGGCTCACCCGGAAACGGAACGCGCCATCGTTGTTGATGGTGCCCGCGTAAACCTCCTCTCCGGGTCCTTTCACCACCGGGACCGATTCGCCGGTGATGGGCGCCTGGTCCACGCTGGTATTTCCTTCCGTGATGAATCCGTCCAGCGGAATACGTTCACCCGGACGAACCAGTACCACCTCGCCGACCTCAACACGGTCCACCGTTTTTTCGTGCACATCGCCGTCGCTCGGACATACGACACGCGCCGTTGCCGGGGACAAATTGAGCAGTGCTTCTATGGCGCGCCGCGCCCGCCCGATACTCCATGATTCCAGCAGCAACGCCAGGGAGAAAAGGAATGTAACCGTTGCGGCTTCGAACCATTGCCCTGTGACGATCGCTCCAACCACTGCGATGGTCATGAGCAGGTGCATGTCCGCCTGCCGGCGCCGCAGGGAGGCCCATGCGCGCGGGAGGATGTGCCAGCCGCCGGTGAGCACAGCCGCCAGATAGAGCGTTACGGCAACAAGCGGGAATTGATGATCGCCAGCCTCGCCCGCAACAAATGCATGGCGCAGTCCGCCGTGCGTTGTCGCGTGGGCGACAAAGCCGCCCGCTGTCAGCGCACCGCTCGCTGCGCATAAAAGCAACCGCATAAAACGGGATGGGTCTGCCTCGCCGTTGTCATGACCAGCCTCCGTGCCCTGCCGGCTGCCGTCCAGGCCGGCTGCGCGGATAGCCAGAAGAATCTTCTCCTCTTCCGGTTCGTCGCTGCTCGACTCGATGACCATCACGCCTTTCAGCAAGTCGAAGTCCAGCGACGAAACGCCGGGAAGCTGGCCAACGGTTCGGCGCAGCGCCTCGATTTCCTCGGCGCAGTCCATCCCGCGGACAATGAAGGTGCGTTTCATGTGAGACATAAAGCAACATAACCCAGCATGGGCAAGGGGCAAGCCTGACAACGCCAATGCAAGGAAATAGTATCGCATCGGAGCGGAAAAACCGGTATTATAGGTTGCAGAAAATGACAACGAGAACCGATCTTCACAAGCGATCAGGCGAGCGGCGTAAAAGGATCGTAACCCACAAGTCTAACGGTCATGAGGAGGCCGAGCGATGGAATCCGGCCTTCTGGCAAAAACAGGGGCCGGAAGCGAGATTGTCGGCGCTGATTGCTATACGGGAGGACCTGCGCAAGGTGGAAGAGTCGAGGAGAAGCTGATAATTGATCTTCGCCGACGCCTACCGATACGACAGATCATTCCGGTTGGTTCCGAGCATGCGCAGGACGTTCGCGGCGATCTCTTCCACCGTCAGATTGGTGATGTCGAGAATTGGATAGCCGCGTTTGCGATACCCGGCCTCGGCGTACATAATCTCACGGATGATCGAGCGAAGGTTGAGGTAGGGCAGGTCGTCTATTTTTTGAACAGGACTGCTCTTGCGATATCCACTGAGCCGCTTGTGCCGGATCTGGTGCAGCAGGCGTGGCTGCACGGTGAACGCAATGGTCTTGCGGCGGACCTTGTCGAGTTCGGGCGGGAAGCCGGTTTCGCGCGTGATGGAAACGTTGGCGACCTTGAACCCCATCGCTCCGAGATAAATGGAGGAAGGGCTTTTGCTCACCCGGCTGAGCCCGACAATCACGATGTCCGCATTGCCGAGGGTGTGCAGGCCGCGACTGTCGTCATGCTGGGCGGTGAACTCCATCGCGGCAATGCGCTGAAAATACCCGGCGTCCGTCAGGTGCAATCGCGCGAGTTCATTGACAGGTTTTGTGCGCGTGTGGTCGGAAATAAACTGCACGAGCGAGCCGGTAAGGTCGTAATGAGAAATGTGTCGTTCCACGCAGGCTTCGTGGATGCGCTGTTTCGCAACCGGATCAAGAAGGGCGAAGAAAACGAGATGATTCCGCCGCTTGAACGATTGGATGGTTTTCTCAATCTCATCCGGCTGGTTTTGAAATACGTGGTATACTTGTTTCACGCGCAGGTTTGGAAATTGGGTCAGCACCGCGTTGATCATGTGGTTGGCCAGCGTTCCGGTGGCATCGGAAACGAGGTGCAGCGTATAAGCCGGATTGCCGGCAGATTTCCTCTTTGGGCTCACAATCCGAAAGCTTGCATCAGGCGGGCGGACCCGGTCAAATTGAAATCATGATCAAGGCCGAAACCATTTATCGTTATGCCGAGGAACTGGGTTTCGATATGGCCGGGATCACTCGAGCCAATCCGCCGCGGCATTCGAGTGCGTTTCTGGAGTGGCTGAAAGCGGGGTTTGCGTCCGACATGGAATGGATCGGTCGCGACACAACGGGCCGCGTGGATCCTTCGGCCCTGCTTTCCGGCGCGCGTTCCATAGTTGCCGTGGGCTTGTCGTATTTCGTGCAGGAGCCGCCGCCCTCGCTGTGGAACGATCCGCTGCGCGGCCGCATCGCGCGCTACGCGTGGGGGCCGGATTATCATGAAGTGATGCTCCCCCTGTTGCGCGAGATGGGAAAGCGATTGGCGGCGGAGAGCGGCGCGCCCGTGGTATGGCGCGCGTACGTGGACACGGGTCCGGTGCTGGAACGTGGCGCAGCGGAAATGGCCGGACTCGGTTTCGTCGGACGCAACACGATGCTCATTAATTACGAATTCGGTTCGCTGGTTTTCCTTGGAGAGCTGATTACAAGCATCGAGCTTGAACCTGAGGCGTTTGAGCATCGGCCACCGGCAACCGGAGAATCCCTGTGCGGCCGCTGTCGGCGGTGTCTGGAGGCTTGTCCGACCGGAGCCTTCGCAGGGGAGTACGTACTCGACGCGGGCAAATGCATCTCCTTTCTGACCATTGAAAACAGACGCTCAATTCCAGAAACGCTCCGATCCTCCATGGGAAACTGGATCTTCGGGTGCGATGAGTGTCAGTCGGTTTGTCCCTGGGTTAAAAAATTTTCCAAGCCCGGCCGGCGTTCGTTCCTGGCATTCAATCCGGATACATGCTGCCCTTCGCTGCCGGAGTTGATGAAGATGGGCGATGCGGAGTTTCGAGAGCGCTTTGCCGGGACGCCGGTTCTTCGAGCGAAACGGCGCGGATTGCTGCGGAATGTGGCTGTTGCCCTGGGAAACGCGGGCGACCCGGCGGTACTGTCCGTGCTCGAACAGGCGACGCGTGACGAAGAACCACTTGTTCGCGAACACGCGGAGTGGGCTATAGCCCGAATTAATGCACGGCGCTGACGCCCGGCTCAATGCACCGGGAACATCTGGCGCATGGATCGCGCTTTTGGTAATATTTTGCTCCCGTTTGCATGAAAAATGACGCAACAACCGGAAACCCGAACGTTGTTTTGCTCTATTGCAGGCAATGTGTCGCAGCCAATGCAAATCTCACGGCCATTCCAAATCGCACTGAAATGCTCCCATGCAGCAGCAAGGTCCGCGTGTCGCATCTGATGAAGATTCTGGATGCCGGGGCCGACGCGGTGGAGATCGTGGCGTGTCCGGAAGAAACATGCCGTCAAATGGTGGGTAGCCGAAGAGCGGAAAAGAGAGTGGAATATGTGCGCGGACTGCTTGTGGCGGCCGGACTTCACGGTGAACGGATCGGCATCAGCCGGGGTAGTAATCTGTCGTCGCAAGACCTTCTCGATATTGTAGGGAAACGCGCCGAAGCGCTTCACAGGCCCGGAGTCAAACAAGAGGTGTCGTCGTGATATTTGCGGAACGCAAATCAATCGAAGAAATTCTGGCGATGATCCGCGGACACAAGCGTGTTCTTCTTGTGGGCTGCGCCACTTGCGTGGCGGAATGCGCCGCCGGGGGAGAGGAAGAGGTCGAGACGCTTGCTCCTTTGTTGCGCATGGCGTTGGCGCAGGAAGGCGGAAAGATCGAGATTCGCACCAAGACGCTTGAGCGGCAATGCGAGTGGGAATTTGTCGAAGAGTTGAAGAAACTGCTTCCGGATGTGGATGCCGTGTTGAGTCTCGGGTGCGGGATTGGCGTACAAGCCCTCGCGGAACGATTTCCGGAGACGCGGATTTATCCCGGCGTCAACACGTCCGCCCTGGCACTGCGCGCCGAACAGGGCGTTTGGGTATCGCGTTGTGCCGCTTGCGGCGATTGCGTGCTGGATGAAACGTTCGGGATTTGTCCCGTCGCGCGTTGCGCGAAGGGGTTGATGAACGGACCGTGCGGCGGCACGAGGCCGAACGGCAAGTGCGAATTGAGCGAGGAAACCGATTGTGCGTGGAAGCTGATAGTCGAGCGCGCAAATGCGGCGGGCGCCCTGGATGAGCTCAGGAAAGTGCGCAAACCGAAAGATTGGTCCAGCGCGCGGCATGGCGGCCCCAAACGGGTTGTCCGGGAGGATTTGCGAACGTGAATATGCGCTCCGGAAGCCGCTTGGGAAGAATTCTTGCCGCGGGTCATTTCGCGGTCACGGTTGAGGTGGGTCCCCCGCGCGGGCCGGACCCGGAAGTGATTCGCAAGAAAGCCAATCTGCTGCGCGGCGTGGCAGATGCCTATAATGTGACGGACAACCAGACCGCGGTTGTTCGCATGTCGAGCCTTGTCGGGGCGAAGCTGCTGCTGGATGAAGGGCTTGAACCCGTGATGCAGATGACCTGCAGGGATCGCAACAGGATTGCCATGCAGTCGGACTTGCTGGGGGCTTCAGCGCTGGGCATTCGCAACTGCTTGTGTCTTTCCGGCGATCACCAGAAGGCGAGTGCGGCCGGCAAACTCAAGGGGCATCCGTGCGCGAAGAATGTTTACGATGTGGACTCGATCCAGCTCATCGCCATTCTAAAAAGATTGCGCGATGAGGCGCTGCAGGAAGGCGGCGACGCGATCAAGCCGGCGACGCCGTTCTTTATTGGTGCTGCATGGACGCCGCTGAGTCCGCCGGAAAAATTCAGGATTGTGCGCCTGGCAAAGAAGATTGAGGCAGGCGCGGACTTTATCCAGACGCAAGTCGTTTATGATGTGCCGCGTTTTGCCGAGGCCGTGGCCGCTGCAAGAGATGAGGGTTTGACGGAGCGCGCCGCCATCCTCGCGGGCATCCTTGTTCCGAAGTCGGCGGGCATGTTGAAGTACATGAGCGAAAATGTCGCGGGCGTTCGCGTGCCGGAAGCGTTTGTGAAGCGCATGCAGGGCGCGGCGGACCCGAAAGAGGAAGGCATGAAGATTGCGGCCGACTTGATCGAGGCGCTCCGTGCAATCCCCGGCCTCAAGGGCATTCATCTGCAGGCGATTGAGTGGGAGGAAATTCTTCCCGAAGTGCTGAAGTGCGCCGGGCTTTTGCCGAGACCGGCTTTGTAAACCGATGCCCACCAAGTATCATATTGAAACCGTCGAGACTCCGCCTCGTTTCGCCCCGGTGGCACGGCTGAGCGCGCTGGAGATCGAAGGCTGTCTTGGATGCCTGTTGTGCGTGAAGCGCGAATCGTGCGTGTACGATGTCTACCAGAAACGCATATTCGATCCCGGCCAATTGGTGGATACCGCCGACGTGTTTTGTGTGCGCTGCATGCGATGTGTGCAGGAGTGCAAAAAAAACATTCTCTCCCGCGTTCGAAATCCCGATTACGCCGGTATGGGGGACGAGTATTGGAAGCCCGACATGCTCGCAAGTATCTGGAAGCAGGCGGAGACCGGGAAAATTCCGGTTTCCGGCACGGGATACGGAGGGCTTTTTGCGGCCCCGGGCTTCGATGAAATATGGACAGATATGTCTGAAATTGTCCGGCCGACGCGGGACGGCATTCACGGCCGCGAATACATCAGCACGGTTATCGAAATCGGTCGCAGCCCGGAACGTCTTGAATTTGACGAACAAGGGCGGTTGTTGACGGAGATCCCACCCTTTCTCGAAATCCCGATGCCCGTGATCCTTGAGATGCCGTCGAGGCCATTTGTGTCGGCCGAAACGCGCGATGCGGTAATTCAGGCGGCGCGCCGTCTCGGCGTTCCGTCCGTGATAGCCTCCGGTGATGCGGCAGCGATTCCGGAAGACAAGCGCAAGGGAATGATTGGCTGTTATGATC
>CAZTYH010000039.1:0-10247 GCA_964617565.1 uncultured Verrucomicrobiota bacterium | reverse complement strand
GATGCGGCAGCGATTCCGGAAGACAAGCGCAAGGGAATGATTGGCTGTTATGATCCGGCACACGGCGACCCATCCGGCTTGAAAGGATTTTCGATTGTTGAGATGCCGTACGCAGACGATGCATTGCGTCACGTGGAACGACTGCAGTCGGTTCTTCCAGGCGTAATCGTGTCTGTCCGCGTTGCGCTGGATGAAAATGCCGTGGATCGAATTGTGAAGCTGGTCCGGGAAGGCGTAGAAGTTGTTCACCTTTCGGCGGACGACAAAGGGCGCGGCTGCGGAAAAAACAGCGAACGATTCGTCACAAGCCTTGTAAGAGAAGTTCATTTTGCACTGGTGGAAGAAGCGCTGCGCGAGCGTGTCACGCTGCTGCTCACGGGCGGCATCGCATTGGCTGAACACATGGCAAAAATCATCGCTTGCGGCGTGGACGGGGTCGGCGTTGATACCGCGCTTCTTGTCGCAATGGAGTGCAGATTGTGCCCGGACTGTGAGCGCCGGAACGCGTGTCCCGTCGAATTGAATGAGATTCCTGTGAGATGGGGCGCGCAGCGCATCGTGAATTTAATGGGCTCGTGGCATTCGCAGTTGATCGAGGTGATGGGTGCGATGGGCTTGCGTGAGGTGCGGCGGTTGCGCGGCGAACTGGGCCGGGTTATGTTTTTTGACGACCTGGAGCGCGAGTCCTTTTCCCCGCTGTTCGGCATGCGGACGAGCAAGCTCGATTGTTCAACACCCTCGCGATCGGCTGTTCCCGCCTGCGGCCAGCGCGGAGCAGGCGATCTCGCGCGCGACTGCCCGTCCCGCTTTCGAAACCGGCTGTCGAAATACAAGGTCATCCGCACATCCGCATGCATTGCCTGCGGCCGGTGTGCCGAGGTTTGCGCATACGGCGTGCATGTCAAGGCGGGCAGCCGGATGCTCGCGCCAAAATCGTGGTTGTGTCGAGGTGCCGATTTCTGCAAGGCAAAAAAAGCGTTTTGCGTGGACGAATGTCCGGCGGGCGCATTACGCGTTGGTCTTGACCCGTCGTGGGAAGCGTTTGGTGACGCGCGCTGGCCGCCGGACCTGCTGGCCGCGACATGGGTGCAGGCGGAAACGGGATATCCGCCCGAGCAGGATTTCGAATACCGCATGGGCGCATCCGGTGGCGGTTTTGATCGGATCGAGATCGTATCGGATGAAAGAAGGCCGGGGTCGTCTCCATCGCCGGTAGATCTCGGCATCCCGCTGAATCGAAGAGGCGACGGGCGTCCGGAGTTGCGTATTGGGATTCCTTTTTACGGCGGCGGAATGAGCTTCGGATCGGTGAGCCTCACCACGATGCTTGCCCGGGCGCGAGCGTACAAGGCATTCAATTCTTTCATGTGCACGGGAGAGGGTGGATATCCGGACGAATTGGCGGCCTATCGCGAGCATGTGATCACGCAGGTGGCGACGGGCTTGTTCGGGGTCAGCGAGGAGACTATTCAGCGCGCGCCGATTGTCGAATTCAAGTACGCGCAGGGAGCAAAACCGGGACTCGGCGGCCACTTGCTGGGCGACAAGGTGACTCCGGTTGTCGCGCGTCTGCGCGAGGCGGTGGAGGGGAGCGCCTTGTTTTCCCCGTTTCCATTTCATTCGGTCTATTCCGTTGAGGATCACAAAAAGCACGTGGATTGGATCAAGGCGACCAATCCCGGCGCGCTCGTTTCCGTAAAGGTTTCCAGCGCAAGCGACGTGGACATGGTGGCGGTCGGCAGCTATTACGCGGGCGCTCACATCGTGCATGTGGACGGCAGTTACGGCGGAACGGGCGCCGCGCCGGATATTGCGAAAAAGAACATCGCGATGCCGATCGAGTACGCGATTCCGAAAGTGCACGAGTTTCTCAAGGCGGAGGGAATCCGCGATCAGATCACGCTGATTGCATCGGGAGGAATCCGTTCGGCCTGGGATGTGGCGAAGGCGATTGCGCTTGGAGCGGATGGCGTAGTGATTGGCACAGCGGAAACGGTGGCGCTGGAGTGCGTCCGCTGCGGTGTCTGTGAAAGCGGTCGCGGCTGCCCGCGCGGAATCGCGACGACCGACCCCGATCTCGCAGTGCTTTACGACGTGGAGTGGGCGACCCAGCGCCTGATCAATCTCTTCCATTCATGGTCCCTGCAATTAAAGGATGTTTTGCGCCGGCTTGGCATGAGCAGCGTCCGGGACTTGGTGGGCGAAACGCGCGTCTTGCGGCACCTTGATTACGAAGTCGAGGGGGTGACCCGATGAGCGATTGGCGCAAAAAGATGATCGCATCGCGCGCATCCGACCAAGGTGTAGCCGCGCCTGGTAAGGCGTGTCCCGAAGAAGAGGGCGGCTGCGGAGTCGTCGGGTTTGCGGCCACGATTCCGGTGGCGGGCCGGCATATTTTCGAGCCTTCCATCCAGATGCATAATCGTGGCAACGGCAAGGGGGGCGGGATCGCGGCCGCGGGATTGATGCCCGAACAGGTTGGGGTGGACGCCGACACGCTTCAAACGCATTGCCTGCTGCAGGTGGCCCTGTTGAATCCGTTGGTTGAAAAACAGTTGGAGGACGGGTACGTGCTGCCATGCTTCGATATTGCGCATCGGGAAAAAATTTCTCCGACATGCAATTATCAGGATGTGGGATTGGAGGTTCGCCCGCCCGACGTGCTTCGCTATTTCGTGCGGGTCAAGCGGGATGTTCTCGCCCGGTTCTCGGAAGAAAACGGTCTTGGCGGTGCGCCATCCCGCGCGGTTGAGGACGAATTCATTTACCGGAACAGCTTGCACCTGAATCAGCGCTTCTATGCATCGCTGGGCGAGAAGGGCGCGTTTGTGTTGTCGCACGCCCGCGACCTGATGATTTTCAAGATCGTTGGTTATGCCGAGCAGGTGGTGAAATATTACGGATTGGAAGATTTGAAGGCCTGCATCTGGATCGCGCATCAACGGTATCCGACCAAGGGACGCGTCTGGCATCCGGCAGGCGCGCATCCGTTCATCGGCATGAACGAGGCGCTGGTTCATAACGGTGACTTCGCGAACTACTTCAGCATCAGCCAGTATCTCAGGCAGCATGGCATTGTCCCGCTTTTCCTGACCGACACGGAAGTTTCCGTTCTAATGTTCGACCTGTTGACGCGCAGCTATGCCTATCCGCTCGAGTATGCGATTGAAGCCCTGGCGCCGACGACAGAGCTGGACTTTGACCGGCTCCCGGAAGAGAAGAAAAAAGTGTACCGCGCGATTCAGCGGTTGCATGTTCGTGGCTCGCCCGACGGGCCGTGGTTCTTCATTATTGCCGCCACCGAGCCGGAGGCGGACCGGTTGCGATTGCTCGGCATCACCGATACGGCCATGCTTCGACCGCAGGTGTTCGCGTTGCAAGAGGGAGACGTGTCCATTGGCCTGGTTGCGTCGGAAAAACAGGCCATTGACGCCACGTTACAGTCGCTCGCATCCGAAGATGCGAGGTTCAGGCCCGTGGCCGATCGTTATTGGAACGCGCGCGGCGGGAGTCACACAGACGGCGGCGCGTTCGTCTTCACCCTTCAACGAAAAAACGGGGCGCGTGAATTGGTCTGCACGGACAAATTCGGCACGCAGATTCAATGTCCGCGCGGCGAATGGAAGGCGGGGGACGGGAAAGCAGGGGCGGAGCGTGTGGCCCTGGCGGATAACGAAAGCGCGGAGAGCACGTTTCGACGCGTGGCACCGCTCGTTGCTTCATGGAATTTCCACGATGTTCGCGCATTCGCGGGCGCCCTTCGTGATTGGCCGGAAAGCGAGCCCGGCCGTTTTGAGTGGGCCGTCGAAACGCTATCGCTGTTCAACGATCTGCGCTACGACTGCGGAAAAATGAAGCGCAGCGTTGTGCTTCAGGTTTTTCGCGAAGCGATCGTTTCCCTGCTCGATGCGGTGCCGGGCCTTGAAAGCGGGCGCTTGCATCCGGCGCGGCGCGTGGACTGGAGCACGAGGCGCGATTTGCGAGCACCGCGGAAAGGGGAAACAACGCTTGTTGTTTTCGCTGAAGGGTTTCAGCCCGAGGGGGACGACTGTGATGCGAGGCTTGCGGTTGAGGCTTATCGGCTCGGGTGGCGTCGCTTCGTGGTTTACGGGCTGAAAGGTCAGCGGTTCACAGGTTGTGGCTTTGGGCCGGTGACGGACGATGTGCGGATTGATGTTTTTGGAAGCTCGGGCGATTACCTTGCGTCGGGCATGGATGGCATGGAAATCCGTGTTCATGATAGCGGCCAGGATCAGCTTGGCCAGATCATGAAGCGGGGTCGGCTTGTGGTGTATGGGGACGTGGGGCAGGCTTTCATGTATGGAGCGAAGGGCGGTGAGGTCTATGTGATGGGCAATGCCGCGGGACGCCCGCTGATCAACGCGGTGGGACGCCCGCGTGTCGTCATCAATGGAACGTGTCTCGATTATCTTGCCGAGTCGTTCATGGCGGGCGATCCGCACGCCGGCGGCGGCTTCGTCATTTTAAATGGGATTGAGTTTGATGATCGGGGCGTGGTGCGCGATCAGTCCACGCCTTATCCCGGAGCGAATCTCTTCTCGCTGGCCTCGGGTGGCGCGCTGTTTGTGCGCGATCCGCATCGCAAACTGGTGTCCAGCCAGCTCAACGGTGGAGAGTTTGCGGAGCTGACCGATGCGGATTGGAGCCTGATCCTGCCTTACCTTCAAAGCAACGAGAAGCTGTTTGGCATCGGGATCGAGAGGGACCTTCTGACGGTGAGCGGCGGCGTGCGCCCCCCACGCGAGGTTTATCGCAAAGTAAAAGCGGTGCGCCTGGCCGTCCTTTCAAAACAACTCCCGCCGGAGTGAGGTCTGTCTGTTTTCAGCGCCAGCGGGAGAGGCATTCTTCCAATGCGGGAGCCAGCGCGGTTTTGGCCCGGTTGAGAATATAAAGATGCACACCGGGGACGCCTTCATTCAACAAACCGTCAATTTGCATCACGGTCCATTGGATGCCGATGGCTTCTGCGACGGGCCCGGTTCCGCCAGCCTTTTCAAGTTGTTCCGCAAGGTCGGCGGGGAACGACGCTTTGCAGCGTTCGGTCATTCGTTTTGCCTGGTTCAATGAGATCGCGGGTAGAAGGCCCGGGATGATCGGAACGGTGATTCCGGCGCGCCGGCATCGTTCCACAAAATCGAAAAAGACGGCATTGTCGTAAAACAACTGTGTTACAACGAACGAGCCGCCCGCATTGATTTTTTCTTTCAGGTGAAGAATGTCGGCCTCGGGCGTCTCCGCTTCCGGATGTGTTTCCGGGTAGCCGGCCACGCCGCAGCAAACGTCGGGGTGTCGTTTCTTGATCAGCGCCACGAGTTCGGCGGCATACTTGAGCGCGTCCGGCGGCTGCCTGAAACCCGGATCATCCGCAGGCGCATCGCCGCGAATCGCCATGATATTGCGATAACCGGCGTCGTACATTTTGTCTATGATCTGTTCGAGTTCACTGCGCGAGGAGCCCATCAGCGTCAGGTGCGGCATGATCGGGCTGAAGCCCATCTTGCCCAGCACTTCGCTGACGACGGGCGAGAGATCGCGCGTGGAGCCGCCGGCGCCGTAGGTGACGGTAACAAAGTCGGGTCGCATCACGCGCATGCGCTCGATGGAGCTGCCGAGAATGGCGAAGCCCTTATGGTCCTTGGGCGGGAAGAACTCAATGGACAGGAGCGGCCGGCTCCGTGACGCTAATAGGTCGCTTATTTTTTTGCTCATAATTTTCCAATCATTGGAAAAGACGCCCCATTTTTTTCCAATCATTGGAAAAAGACAAGGGGCTTATTTTACCGGGCGAAGATAATAGTCCCGGCCTGCCGGTTCGATATAGCCCGTCAGGCCGTCGCAACGGGGATCGAGGCGGTTGGGGGCAAACGACCGGATACTGCCGTCGGCCATGGCCATATTGGCTTGTCGGTTGTGCCGAAAATGAACATTGGGGGGTGTGTCGCGGCTGATGTAATACCACTCTTCGAGCATTGGATTTCGGGACGAGGCCGGGGCCTGCCATGTGTTGATCTGGGCGCTGTCGCCCCAGACGATTGTTTCCGCCGGAATTTCGATATGCCAGAAAGAACGCACTCCGGATGTGCGATTTGCCGGGGTATCGGACAGCAGGTAGACGTTGATGCCATACCCGTAGCTTGCGACCTCGAATTTCTGCTTGGTTCCGGTGGCCTGGTAAGGAAAAGAGGGACAGACTTCGATGCCGCCGACATGATTGAAGTAGGGCGCGAGCCGGGCCTGGCTCTTGTCCAGTTCGCGCGCACCTTCGGCGCCACCGGTCTTTTCGTATCCCCAGTACCAAAGCGTTCCGCCCTGCAGGTCCTCTCGCCACGGGAAGAAACGGCCGGCGTGATCGTCGAGATACATCATGTATGCCGCGTACATCTGGTGAAGATTTGAGCGGCAGAAACTCGAAGCGCCGCTCTGCCGCACGCGCTGAATGCCGGGGATGAGCAGAACCGAAAGAATGCCGGTAACCGCGATGACGATCAGCAGCTCAATCAGTGAAAATGCTTTGTTATTGTGAAACACGATAGTATCTTGCGTTCCCGTTCAATTGGTTGGTGAACGTGACAACTTCGCCGCCCGCCTGAGTCACCTCATTCGTTATCCAGTTGCCGAGTGCCAAATCGCTGCAGGATTCAATCTGGTAGACGGCGCCCGATATCGCTCCGATGGAAAGGATTAGATGTTCCCCGTTCATGTGCTTCGCGAAGAATTCGCCCTCGGCGATATGCAGATCGGCGTAAACGCCATCGAACGACCCCATCCCGATTCCGTTTGCACCGCCCCAGTTTGCGGTCGGATAATTTAAGAAAGCGAAATCGGTGAGGGTGAAAAACTGGTCTTCAGGCAACGGCTGCGTCCAGTAGTGCATGGATACCCCGTTGACGAACAGGATGTTTGTTCGTTCCGGTTCCGTGTAAATGGCGGCATAGGCGCGGCGGGCGAGGGAACCGGTCGCCGCGCCGTAATATATGACTTCGATGTAGAGATTGGTGTCCGTTGGAAGATAGTGGTCCGGCCCCATATCGGTATTGTTCCAGAACCCCGTGTCCGTGCCGCTGCCCACGGTGTATTCGCCGTCCAGCCCGTCAATGTGCGCACCGATAGTGGGCTGAATATTCGGATTAAATCCCCATGAATTGTTGTTGATGAAGTAGTTGAACTCGATGAAGTCGGAGGCGTCTTTCAGGATGGTGGTGTTGCCCGACCAGTTATCCGTCATGGTTCTGTCCGGTCCGGTCACAGCGAGGTTGCACAACCCGAAGTTGGCGATCTGAAAGAATTCCGTGGTGTCGGGAATGGAGCGGGTGACGATGTTGAGGGTGCCGCCGAATCGGAACGTGCGACGGTCCGTCAGCGGCTGTGCCAGCGGATGGTGGAAGACGGAGTTGATGATGAAATAAGGGTCGCCATGGTCGTTGAAGCGATTGGCCTGATCCCATTCTGCTTGCACGACCTGGTTGACCGGATCGTATCTGAAAAGCGGCTGGCCGCTGATGTTTGTGGCGCCTTGATAGGACCAGGCTCCGGCCTGCGAGAAGTCATCGGTCAACAGGTTATGCCAGTAAGCGTGAGCACTGCCGAGAGACAGAAGAAGAGCCAGAACGGTACTACAAACGATTTTTTGCTGCATGAATGCCTCCTGCTCCTTTCGCGGGAGCGAGTTCGACATCGGTGTAGAGGGGCTCGTCTTCTGGCTTCCGGCTTCAATCCTACCAACCTGCCTTCCCATCCCTTACGGGCGGTGGCTTCAGGTTTTCGTAGCCGGTTACAGCGGCGCGACCGCGTCCGATTTTCACGGACTTCCGTGGGCCTCTCCACAAACGAATCAACCAAAGAACTTGATTGATATTAGAAGCCAACAGGTCCTGGGGCAAGAGCGGTCTCGGGCTTTTTCCGCTGAATGGAACGTCATCGAAATTCAACAAAACGCCATGCTATAGCATGAGGTTTTGTTGAGTATTGGAACGAGTGTTTCTGGGGTGAACCCTGCGGCCGATACAAAATAATCTTTGCGCCGGGCCAATTCGCAATGTTAGCTTGTAACCGATTTCAGGGGTATGGAGAGAGGGTAAATATGAGACCGACTTTAAAGGATGTGTGCCGCGAGGCGCTCGTTTCCGAGGCAACCGTTTCGCGCGTCGTAAATAACAGTCCGCTCGTGCATGAACGGACGAGGCAGCGGGTGTTGGAGGTAATTCGAAACCTCGGTTACACGCCGAACGCTGCGGCGCGGAACTTGTCGCGAAGCAAGACGGATGTCATCGGCGTTGTATTTCACCAGGTCACATCCGGGTTTTTTGCACAGGTTCTGGATGGAGTGGATCGCGAAGCGGTGCGAAATGGATATCACCTTCTTTGCGCGCTGACCCGCGACGATGTGGAGCCGGGAACGACGTGCCTCGGGATGTTCGACGAAATGCGCGTGGATGGAATGCTGATTCTTGATCCCGCTTTGAATCCCGAACTACTCGAGCAATTCAAAGCCTATCGCCGCCCGATCGTGCTTATTCAGCAATACACGAATGATCCTTCGGTCAATTGTGTGACCGTGGAGAATGAGCAGGGCGCCCACGAGGCCATGAAGCACCTTTTGTCGCTCGGGTACAAGGATATCCTGGTCGTCATGGGGCCTGAAGGCGCGCAGGATTCGCAGCTTCGAGTGAAAGGCTGCAATCGCGCGCTGCGAGAGGCCGGCGGCGGTGCGACCTGTCGCTTTATCGAAGGGAATTATTCGCCGTCCGACGCGCTGGCGGCGTTCCGTCAATATCGAGGCCGGCATGGCCTTCCGCGCGCGATTTTCGCACTGAACGATGCCATGGCTTTGTCCATTTTGAAGGAGCTGCAAGACACGGGCGTCTGCGTGCCGGAAGACACTGCGATCATCGGGTATGACGGAATTGAATTCGCGGATTACGTTGGATTGAGCACCGTGGAGACGCCGATGAGCCGCATGGGTGAAGAGGCGGTGCGCCTGTTTCTTCGACACGTGGAAAACCCCGAGCTTTCCGCGGAGCACGTGAGCCTTTCAACAAGCCTGGCGGTGCGAAAGACGTGCGGGGGAAGAAAATAACCGCGGGGTGACGGTGTTATGTTGCGTGAACAATTACTTGCGGGGCGATGCATCCCCCTTCCACGGAACCTTACAATCGAGCTAACCTCGTTTTGTAATCTCCGCTGTCCGATGTGTCCCAAGACGAACAACTCGGTTAACACGGCCGAGAGCCGCGTCATGTCGCGCGAAGTGTTCGACAAGCTGATTCCGCTGCTTCCGCGGATTGAATCGCTCGAACTTAACGGGCTCTGGGGCGAGGCTTTTCTGCATCCGGACCTGTACCTGTATATGCTCGAAACGATCAAGGCGCACCGCGTGGATGTATACACCATTTCGAACGGCACGCTTCTGAAGGATGATCTGGCGCGTCGGCTTGTCGAATTGGATCTCAACCGGCTCGTGGTGAGTATTGATGCGGCAACCCCGGAAACCTATGCGCGTTTGCGAACGCCGGCGAAGTTCGACGACGTGATCTCGGGCCTCGAGCGATTGAAGGCGTGGAAAGAGAAGCTCAACCGCAAACAGCCGCGCGTTGAGCTCGCGTTTCTCGGGATGAAAAGCAACATTCACGAGTTTCCTGATTTCGTGCGACTCGCGCATCGCCTCGGCGCCTACGAAGTGTTTCTTCAGGCGCTCGGGGAGGTGCCCCTGGTGGAAGGCGAATCCATCGCAAAGAACGACAAGGCCACCGGCCGCCGTGTTTTCGCGGAAGGGGAGAAAATCGGCCGAGAGCTCGGGGTGAAAGTCAGCCTGCTGCCGGCCGATCAATTCGAGGAGGACCGGGGCGATCGAAACTATGTGCCGGACCATCGCGGATTGAGAAAGCAATGCCAGGACCTGTGGAACAAGGCGGTGGTTGCCACCACCGGGGATGTCCTGCCGTGCTGTTCGGGCACGGAATCCATGGGCAATCTCAACGAGAAGTCATTTGAAGAAATATGGTATGGGCAGGCCTATGCCGAGTTGCGGCGGCGCATGTTGAGCGACAATCCTCCCGATATGTGTAAATTCTGCACAGGCATGTCGTGGGTAGAGGATTCGTGGAAGCAGGACATGCGCTTTTTCACGAAGGACCTGGTGTTGCGCCGCTTGAACAGGCGGCTGCGCCAGAATCCGGTGTTGAGAAAAATCAAGCACACGGTGTTTCCGCCAAAGGCCACCGCTTAGC
>CAZTYH010000038.1:0-29715 GCA_964617565.1 uncultured Verrucomicrobiota bacterium | reverse complement strand
GGCCGGGACCTAATAGGTCACCTGCCGAAGCAGCCACGAAAGCGAGGTCGCGATGTCCTCTAAGATAACAGCGGAGTTCATCCGCAAAATACCGAAAACCGATATTCATCTCCACCTGGATGGCTCGCTGCGAATACCGACGCTGATTGAGCTTGCGAAGAAAGGCAACATCAAGCTGCCTTCCGAGACCGAGGAAGGCTTGCGTAAACTCGTTTTCAAGGCCAGCTATGCCAGCCTGCCCGAGTACCTGAAAGGATTTGCCTATACATGCGCGGTACTTCAGACGCCGGAGAATCTCGAGCGCGTGGCATGCGAATTGGCCGAAGACAACATCGCCGAAGGAGTTCGTTATATTGAAGTCCGTTTCGCCCCGCAACTGCATTGCCGCAAAGGATTCACCATCGAGCAAGTCATGACAGCGGTGCACAAGGGACTCGATCGCGCAAAGAAAGCCTACAATGACAGTCCTTCGGTTAAAGACGGTTCCGATGTTCCCTTCGAATACGGAATCATTGCCTGCGCGATGCGCTCGTTTAACGAACACATGTCGCCCTACTTTGCCGAAATCATCAACGTGATGTCCCATGCTCCGCGAAAAGATGTTTTCGCAGCGGCCTCGCTTGAGATGGCGCGAGCCGCCGTGAACCTGGCACATCACGACGGACTTCCCGTGGTTGGATTTGACCTGGCCGGCGAAGAAGCGGGATTCCCCGCGGTGGCGCACAAGTCGGCTTATCAATATGCGCACAGCCACTTTCTCCGGAAAACCGTTCATGCCGGTGAGGCCTACGGGCCTGAGTCTATTTTCCAGGCCATCACGGAATGCCATGCCAATCGCATCGGGCACGGCACGTTCCTGTTCGCGCACGAGATGGTCAAAGATCCGGACATTGAAGACCCCAAGGCGTTCGTTCACTACCTTGCCGAATACGTGGCCAGCCAGCGCATCACGCTGGAGGTCTGCCTGACCAGCAACCTGCAGACAACTCCCTCCATCAAAAGCGTTGGCGAACATCCACTGAGACAGATGGTAGACCACAGCCTGTCTGTTTCCATATGCACCGACAATCGCCTGGTTTCCAGCACAACCGTCGGCCAGGAACTGCAACTTGCGGCTGATGGCCTGAAGCTCAATCCCCGCCAGTTCCGCAATCTTGTTGTGGCCGGTTTCAAGGGCAGCTTCTTCCCCGGCACCTACCGCGAAAAGCGCGCATACGTGCGCCGTGTCATTGACCGCTACGAGCGACTGGAACATCAGTTGCTGGGCGGAGCGAGCGCCTCGCATGGGTGACGGACAGCAAGGTTTCAAATGTCAGGTTCCGGGTTTCAGTTTTTCCGGGACCTTGCAGGCTTGACACTGCCCTTTTTTCGCCTCATGGTATCGGACCCAAAAGGGGCTCTGCCATGGCGCGAAACCAACATCTTGATGAGTTCATGAAATCCTTTCTGCATGAAGCGTTAACGTTTGACGACGTTTCGCTGGTAACGCAGTACGCTGATTTTCTTCCGCAGGAAACTGACATCAGCAGCCGCCTTACCACACGCATCAACCTGAACATTCCGCTGGTAAGCGCAGCCATGGACACCGTTACCGAAGCCGAGATGGCCATTGCCATGGCTATGCTCGGCGGCATCGGCATTGTTCACCGCAACCTGACACCCAGGCAGCAGGCGCAAATCGTCGGGAGCGTGAAGCATCACCTCAATGGTTTGATTGAGAAGCCGATCACCTTCCGCGTCAATGAGACGCTTAAGAATGTTCGAGAGGTACGGCAGGCACGGGGATATACATTCAGCGGCTTTCCCATTCTGGATGACCAGGACCGGTTGGTCGGCATTTTGACCGCCGCCGACATCAAGTTCGCGCGGAACCCCGATGCGCCCATATCCGACATCATGACGCGCGAGGTCATCACAGCCCCGCGTGACACGACGCTGGAACAGGCCTACGACATCATGCAGCAGAAGAAGATCGGGAAGCTTCCCCTCGTCGAAGACGGCAAGCTCGTCGGTCTTTACAGCTTCGCCGATGTCCGAACGCTTATCCAGAATGTTCAGCCCATGTACAATCGCGATGCCCAATACCGTCTGCGCGTCGGCGCTGCGATCGCACCGCACGATGAAGCGCGCGTCGAGGTGCTGGCGGAGAAGGATATTGACGTGGTGGTCGTGGACACCTCGCACGGTCATTCCAGCGGCGTGATTGATATCGTGAAATGGGTCAAGTCGCACTATCCACAAATTGACGTAATCGCAGGAAATATCGCCACGGCAGAGGCGGCCCTTGCGTTGCGGGATGCGGGCGCGGACGGCGTTAAAGTGGGCATTGGTCCGGGCTCCATCTGCACCACGCGGGTCGTTACCGGTGTCGGCGTACCCCAGATCAGCGCGATTTATGCATGCGCAAAGGCACTCGAAGGAAGCATTCCTGTCATCGCGGACGGGGGCATCCGTCAATCGGGCGACGTACCCAAGGCGCTCGCCGCGGGCGCGGATACCGTGATGATGGGTTCGATCCTCGCGGGCACGGAAGAAAGCCCGGGCGAAAAGATCATTTATCAGGGGCGTCAATACGTGTCCTATCGAGGCATGGGCAGCCTGGCGGCCATGCAACAAGGCCAGGGCAGTCGCATGCGGTATCATCAGGACGATGTTTCGGCGGACGACCTGGTGCCTCAAGGCGTCGAAGGCATGGTTCCCTACGCGGGCACGGTGCGGAAAGTCATGACCCAGTTCTGCGGCGGCCTTCGCCTTTCACTCGGGTATTGCGGCTGCCGTACACTCAAGGAACTGCGCGAGCGCGGCCGCTTTGTGCGCATCACTTCCGCAGGCTATGCTGAAGGGCATGCGCACGATGTGAAGATCACAAAGGAAGCGCCGAACTATCGTTCGTAAGCGGTTTACCGAGCCTTCAAAACTCCAGCCTGAAACCCAGGCTGGCGTTGGCACATTGAGCTTCCGATTCCTTTGCTTCGGAGCGCAAAACAGGCCTGTATTCGGGTTCCTGCAGTACCGCATCCATCCGCTCCGCAAAACGCGCTTCAAGTTCTTTGCGCTCATCCGGAGTAACGTTGCCGAAAATATTCTGATAGTCAGCCTTCAACCCCAGCAGGACCATGACCACGCAGATGGTTGCAAATAAAACCACGGTGATCGCAGCGCCATCCGAACTCGTATCGCCCGAAATATTACCCATAACCAGGCTTCCTGCGTGACAGATCCCGTTCGCCGAAGAAAAGAAGAGGACTGCCGCCAGCATAACGCAGATCCATCTGATTTTTCCTGTTCGCATACCCACCTCCAAAAGCATTCGGTTTAGAATGCTCCAAAAAAGATGCTTGTGAAAGTAGCAATTGGCGTGGTCTCCCGCAAGTCATCCACCGCAGCCCTGATCTCGTTTAATGTCAATAACGCGTCCTGGTACAAGGCATCGTCCGTCATTAGCTTGCCCAGCGTACCCTTGCCCGCCTGCATATCCTCGGCGAGGGTCTTTATGGCTCCTGACGCCTCAACCAGGTTGTCATAAAGAGGGTCGTCCTCGGCAAACAGCTTCCCGAGAGTGCCCTTCCCTTCAGCCAACCGGTCGCTGACATCCCGAAGGTTCTCCGCAATCTTCTGAAGATCATTGTAAACCACATCTTCCGTGAGCAAGCGCCCGAGGGTGCCCTCTCCCTGGTTCAGTTTCGTCGTCACATCCTTCAACTGCGCCATGGTGACCTTCAGATTCTCCAGTATGCCCCCCTCTTCCAATGCCGATTTGATGCTCTGTGTCGTCTTCGTAGCTTCGTCAATAAGGTCTACCGGAGTTATTCCGCGGATTGTGACTCCTTGAGCTACCAGCGGACGGTTGTCCGAGCCCTCATACAGGTTGAGATAACGTCCTCCCAGGACGGAGGATGGCAGAATCTCAATCCGATAGTCCTCGCGCAATTGCACCTCCTGCTCCAGGGTCACAATCACGTGCACTCCATCGGCTTGCAGCCGCATGCGCTTGATCTTGCCGATGTCCACACCACGCAGGTATACGTTATCGCCTTCACGCAATCCCTTGACGTTATCGAAAACGACTTCAAGCGAATACGTGCGGCTGAAGATATTTTCGCGACTGAGCACAATGGTGAAAAATCCCAGCGCCAGCAACACCATGAACATGAATGCTCCGACCGTGACCTCCATGGATGTTTCCTGCAAGCGGCTTCGTTTCATTTGGCCACCATCCTTTCCCAGCTTCCGTGCTTCGTAATATACTGAGCTTCGAGAAAATCCTGCACCACCTTAACCTTCGATTTTACAAAAGCATCGGGCTCCGCAACCTCTACAAGCCGTCCCTGATACAACATGCCGATGCGGGTTCCGATGGCAAGAGCGCTATGCAGATCGTGCGTGACCACCACGCTGGTCACCCCCAACTCGCGCCTCATATCGTCAATAAGGCGATCAATCGCCCTGGACGTAACCGGATCCAGTCCCGAGGTCGGCTCATCATAAAGGATAATGTCCGGTTTTGTGATAATTGCGCGTGCCAATGCGGCACGCTTTCGCATGCCGCCCGACAAATCGTCTGGACGCTTCTCAAAGACGTCGGCCAATCCGACAAGCGCCAGCTTCTCATGCGACAGTTGATCAATTTCCTCGTCGCTCATATCCGTTTTTTCACGCAGAGGCAGTCCGACATTGTCACCCACAGACAGCCACTGAAGCAGGGCTCCGCTTTGAAACAAGTAACCAAACCGATCGCGTATCCGCTCCAACTCGCCCCCGGACAATTCACTGACCACCTCGCCATCCACGACAACCCGTCCGCTGTCGGGGCTCAGGAGACGGACCATGTGCTTCAGGGTAACACTCTTGCCCGCGCCCGAAGTGCCCACGATGACAAAGGTCTCGCCCTTGCGGATCTCCATGTCGAGAGCATCCAGCACCCGTTTTCCGCCAAGCATTTTTGTGACTTTTTCGAAACGAATCATTTGTAGAACAATCGTGTTACGATATAGCCGACCACCAGGATCGTAAGAAAAGAAATGATCACCGTGCGCCGTGTTGCCCGCCCCACGCCCACGGCTCCTTCCGTCGTTGAGAAACCCTGATGACAAGCCACAAGGGTGATTATAATGCCGAACAAAAACGCTTTGAACAAGCCGACATAGAGATCCTTGTTCTCCGCATAGCGCGTCGCGTTGTCGAAATAAGCCGTAAGCGAAACGCCCAACTGGGTATAGCCGACGATGGCGCCTCCGACGACGCCGAGGATGTTTGTGTATACGGTCAGGATCGGAACCATCACGGAAAGCGCGACCAGTCGCGGCATGACGAGAAAGCGAACGGGGTTGATGGACATGATTTCCAGCGCGGCAATTTCTTCCGACACCGTCATCGTGCCCAACTGCGCCGCGATGGCGGACCCCACGCTGGCCGCGATAATCAATGCCGTCATGAAAGGCCCCATTTCGCGCATCATGACCACGGTCACAGCCGTACCGATATTCACTTCCTGTCCGAACCGGCGGAGTTCCAGGCCCGTTTGCAGGGCAAGGATCATACCGGTAAACATGGCTACAACGGTAATGACTCCGAGGCTCTTGATGCCGGTCAGGAATAGCTGGTAAAGCGTCTCATGACGCATTCGCTTTTTCAGCATATGGGGGAGAAACAGGAAAGCCTCGCCCAGCATGAACAGCGAGCGCCCTGCATTACGGCAGGTCAACAGGATGCGCCGGCCCAGATCCGCAAAGATATTGATGGGCGGTTCAAAATATTCTGGTTCGCGCGTGATTATGGCTGTCTCTCCCTTCGGCCGAATCGCAGGAAATATAACACCCTGAACTGTTTTTGTGTACCCTCTCTTGAATAACCGACAAGTCCCTTCAAAATATTGAATTCTCGCTTTTCTTCATCACGATCGTCGCGCCGCCATTCCCAGACGGGGAATAGCGCTGAAGAAAACACTTCTTCCCCCCTGCGGCGCTGGCGATAAAGCCCCCAGAGCAATTCGTGATCCGCGTTTTCACCCAGCGCGGTGCGCGAATAAAGCGTCCACAAGGGAGCATAAAGGCGCTCCATCGGAGCCGGTGTCCGCAGCGGCCAGAGTTCAAGGGTTCTGAAGAAGCTTTCCTTACCCTCACGACGGTATGAGAAGATCGGCCATATCTTTCGATAGACCCCCTTGACGGCGCGATGGCCTTCCTCATCACGCTGTGACTCAACGCTTGTGCTGGAGAGATAGACAGGAACGACCATCGTGGTCTTCGCGAGCGTTTTTCCTCGATCAACCCGTGTATGATGTATAATCGGCCAAAGCGCGAAATTGCGGTAATAGCCATGCATGTGCTTCTCGCCCCATATCGGCCAGAAGTAACGCTTTTCGACGAGGCCCCTGCTGTGCTGAATGAACGGCCATGGATAATAGGAATAATCAAGGCGCTGGCCCTTTGAAAAACGGAAGAGAGGTGGTATGAACATCCAGGTCATCTGGTCTTCCAGCTTTATGCGCCCCCACAATGGCCAGACAATATAGCCGACTCCTGAATTCCCCGGTTCTTTGTATCGCGCCCAGGTCCAGAACGGCCACATGATGAAGCGCTTCTCGAACTTGTCGCGGTGATGCGACCGGGCGTAAAAAGGAAATATCCTGAAGCGATAGATCCCCTTCCCTTCCGTCTTCGAATAAATCGGCCAGAGAACATCCCTCGTTTCAACTTCGTTGATCGAACTGTATGTCCACAGCGGCCAGAGAATGAAATCAATTTCGTCCCGCATTAAAAACTCGTGGATACTTCCGCCGAGAGGAAACACCGCCGCATAACGCTGTTTTTTGGCATCCCGACCCTGGAAATATATCGGCAGGATCCAGAACCGGTATCGCGATACGGGATCATTCACATCAAAATCATGGTAATACGTCAGAAGGAACCGCCACTTGAATTCGCTTTCGAAACGCCTGGCGGATGCAATAGGCCATATAATATCGTGCGACTCTCTTCGGGCAACGGGATCATACACCTTGCTGTGCAACGGCCTGAACGCGCGGAATTCCATGCCATTGGTGGATGAGGCATATTCAATGAAAGGCCCAAGTACTTTTGTGCGCATATCGCCGTGGATATCCGGCTGGCGGCTGGCGATAAAGCCCCAGTCAAAGGTGCGAGCAGTAGATTTCTCTTCACCCAGGGAGACCCCCGCCATCAATAAAAGCAAGATGACTGCCCAACATCTCATGCGTTTTTCCCGCCAGCCATATCCTGGTTGTGCCTGAAGACCACCGTGCGGAAAAAGCGGACCAATTCATCCTTTCTCCGCTTCTCCTTGGCTTGGTACGGCACCAGTCGGTCCTCCGGCCAACGCAATAGCGACATTTCATATTCCATCACGCCACCATACGTGTTGTTCAAATACCACGCGTAGAGCAGTCCGAAAAGCAAACCGGGAGGCAGAAAACCTTCGTCATCGTTCACCGTAATCCTGAACCGGTTCGTATCATTCCTGTCAGGCACCATGCGCGCTAGTTGCAGGTAGCATCGCAGATCCCTGTCGTTCAGAAAACACGCGCGGTCTTTTATCGCGCGCAGACGGATCTCATAAGACCGGGCGCCTTCCCTCTCATCTATCCAACGGCGCGACTCGATATACCGCCCCAACAACGATTCGCCCAGGGCAATCAAAAGATCGCGTCTCAGGCGTTCCGTATCACGCAATAGCTGCGCATGAAGCTTGATGCTCCGTGTTTCCGGATCATAGTAACCCAGCACGTTGTCCCACTCGATGCTGCGGCTCCATGCTCTTTCCGGAATTACCTTCACGGATGCAAAGGATGAAAGATGCGATGCCTGGATATCCCTGTTTTCCCACGCGAGATTCAATATTAAATCCTGGAGCGTTGCAGGACTGAAATGTTTACCTTTCAACACGCGCTCGATGCCCGCCATGTAATTGGAAAGAACAATACCATTCGTCATCAACCCGCCCGCGGCCTTGCCCGGCCTGAAACGCAACCGATCCGTACGCTTGTGTTCGGCGGTCCAGCCACGCAATGCCTTTCGATGCTCGCGCAGATACATGAACGCGCGAACAGCCATCGCAAATCGGGCCGCATCATGATGAATGACTCCCGCATGAGTCAGATTTTCTGACGAGAACAGCGTGGCCTCCACGGGGAGAAATCCCATGGCCTCGACATGCGCGCGATTCAGATGGATGGGACGCTTTCCCTCCAACGCGTAATTTCTAAGGATATTGCCGGGTAAATGCTCGAGGTTTGAGCAAAGCACCACGTCAAAAAGACCTTTTGCCCCGCCGGGGATGTTGCGGTTGTATGCTTCAAGCAGATCCGAAACATAAAAGCCGCGCGCCTGGTCGCCGGGCGAAATATCGGTCTCCCCCTCCTGGATCCAGAAATTCGCCGCCAGGATCTTGTACGCGCGCCGATTGGCGCGAATGGCGGAGACGATTTCCGGAAGTTGCAGAACCGGAATCATACTGCTGTAGAGACTGCCTGGGGCATATATGATTACATCCGCCCCGCGAATCACCGATACAACCGAGCGGCTGACGACCGGGGTGCCTGCGTAGGTTGCGCCCACACGTTCCACAGGCACATCACGACGAGCACGTCCCGCTTTGCTCTGACCATAAACCTCGACCCCGTTTGCATATCGGAAACGAAGTTGCCCGGGCACATGTGTGGCCGCATGCAGACAGCCCGGCGGCGCGCCGATCAATCGCGCTACATGATCGAGGCCCTTTTGTAATTCGTGGGCATTCGGGGGGCGTATGCACCGGCCGCGCGCTTCGCGCAGGATCGAAGCCGTAAACAGCAAATTCCCCAGGCTGTGCCCCGCAAGCTTCATTCCCAACCGCTCCACGATGCCCGACATATATTCACCGAGCAAACGCAGGCCGGCAGCCAATCTCTCCGGACAATGCACGCGTGTACTCCGCTGCACACACTCAATGGGGTTGCGAAGAATTTTCCTGTCCGGATTTCTTGCCGGGAACCGGAAACTGAATATCCGGTGAATCACCCGAGCAACGCGAACCGATTCGTGATACGCAATGCCGTACTGGCGCTGCAGATTATCTGCATGGATGAGGGAAATACACGATTTGCGCAAGTCGCCTATGCCTATCATCGGCAGGCACTTGAGCAACTCGCCGGTAGAACCACCATCATCCGTGGTACAGGCAATTACATCCAGCCGCCCGAATTCCGATTTCAGTCCGGCAAACGGACGCGACATCCAGCCGGCGCTTTGAGAGTTGCCGCCGACTATAGTCGACATTCCCGTACCACCCCCTAAAACGACCATGCGCTTTCCCTTCACCCGGAAGCGACGAACACTCTCCGCTATATCCTGCAATTCCGGAGAGCCGGCAACCGCGGAGGGATGATCGGCAAGCACCAGCTCCAGAAGGTCTTCGATCGGCAATACAGCCGATGACTGCAAACGATCCGCTGCTTCTCCGACTCTACGCCGCCGTGTCTTCATGCGTGGGTTCACTTCTATCAAAGTGGTTCACAAAAGCCAAGCCGGCGGCTTGAATTATGAAAAACCGTTTTCCGTGCTGACGGCATGCATGACGTCCGACAGGTCGCCCTGGATGGCTGCATACGCCCTTTCGTCAAGCGGTGTCGGTTCGCGATTAACAACGATCAGGATGGCGTCAGAACGACGATATCCAGGAAGCGCGGCCGCTGGATAAACCTGCAGGCTCGTCCCAAGAACCAAAACCAGGTCCGCTGTCGCCATGGCACAGGCCGACTTTTCCCATGCATCAACAGGCAGCATCTCCCCAAAAAAAGTGATATCGGGCTTAATAACTCCGCCGCAAGAACAGCGCGGAATCACCCCACCAAGAATAGCTTCGGTAAAATCAGCTGTTCGGCAGGACGAGTGACATTGCACGCACGTGCTGCGCAGGAAGGTCCCGTGCACCGGGTATACCGCTTTCGATCCCGCGCGTTGGTGGAAATCGTCCACGTTCTGCGTGGCGATCTCGATGCGCTTGCCCGCCGCTTCCCATCCCGCCAAGGCAAGATGAGCCTTGTTCGGTTTTGCGGCCAGCACTTTCGGATAAAACTCCCGGGCGAAACAGTAGAAGGGTTCCGGATTCCGAATGAATTCATCCAAGTCGAATACATTGACGTTGCGGGCATCCGAGTAAATACCGGACGCCGATCGAAAATCGGGTATTCCGGACGCCGTGGACATGCCGGCTCCGCTCAACACGGCTATGTGTTCTGTTTCGCGAATCGCCCTCGCAACCCGTTTTATTGCCGCTGAGTCCACACCGGCCGCCTGATGAAAAACGCTTACTTCAGAAGAAGACCGATGGTTACACCGATCGCCGTGAAGCAGAGAAAAACCAGGGACTTCAATGCATTGATTTTACCGAGAATCAGGTCCACCGATACGGACCCTCTTCCATTCACCACCAGGATGACGACCGTCAGTCCTATCAGAATCAACGCGGCAAGAAGCTTCCTTGTCATGATTGTCTTTCTCCCAATCTAACATCATCCGATCGTGGCCGTCGCGTCGCTTGACAGCATCTGAGGCAATCGCACCGGGCAGGGCTGAAGATGCCAGATATCATCAGCATATTCCTTTATCGCGCGGTCGGAGCTGAATTTGCCCATGTTTGCGATGTTCATGATGCACATGCGCGTCCAGCGATCTTCATCGCGATAGACCGCGTCCACCCGCTCCTGGCATTCCACGTAAGCGCGGAAATCGGCCAGGTTGAAGTACTGATCGCCCTGCGTGAGCAAGGCATCCCAGATCGGCATATATATGTTGTGTTGATCCAGGTTGAAGAAACCTTCCCGGAACAGATCCATGACGCGTTTGATGTCTGGATCCTTGTTGTAATACTCCCAGGGATTGTAAGCCCTTGTCGCGCGTATAGTTTCAATCTCTTCCACGGTCTTTCCAAAAAGAAAGAAATTATCCGCGTCAACCTGCTCCCTGATCTCAACATTCGCGCCGTCCAGCGTTCCGATGGTCAATGCGCCGTTGAGGGCAAATTTCATATTCCCCGTGCCGCTCGCCTCGGTTCCGGCTGTACTGATCTGCTCGCTCAAATCGCTGGCCGGAATGATCCGCTCTGCGAGCGATACCCGATAGTCCGCCAGGAACACCACCCTCATCAGCTCTTTTACGTCGGGATCGTTGTTGATCACGCTCGCCACGTCATTGATCAGCTTGATAACCAGCTTCGCCATGAAGTACCCGGGCGCCGCCTTGGCCGCAAAGATGAAGGTGCGCGGAACCAGGTCAATATCGGGATTCTCCTTGATTCGGTTGTACTGATGAATGATGTGCAGCACGTTCAATATCTGCCGCTTGTACTCGTGCAGCCGCTTGATCTGCACGTCATACAGCGATTCCGGATTCACCACGACCCCGTTGTTCTGCAGGATGACTTTTGCAAGTCGCCCCTTGTTCTCATGCTTGATGGCGCGCAAACGGGCCTTGAATTCGGCGTCCTCCACCATTGATTCCAGTCGCTTCAATTGCGCCAGGTCGGTGATCCATCCATCTCCGATCTTCTCCGTGATGAGTTGGGCCAGGCCGGGATTAGCTTTCAGCAACCACCTGCGCTGTGTGATGCCGTTGGTCTTGTTGTTGAATTTCTCCGGCTCCATGTCGTTGAAATCACGGAACAGCCGGGCCTTGAGCAATTCGGTATGCAGCGCGGCCACCCCGTTCACGCTGTGGCTGCCCACCACGGCGAGATGCGCCATGCGCACATGCTTTTCGCCTCCTTCACCAACCAGCGACATGCGCGATACGCGCGCGGTATCATGCGGATAGCGCGTCATCACCTGGCGAAGAAAACGCCGGTTGATTTCGTAAACGATCTGAAGATGACGCGGCAGCATTTCCTCGAAGAATCTGACCGGCCACGACTCCAGGGCCTCCGGCATCAACGTGTGGTTGGTGTAGCCGAAGGTTCTCGTGGTCACATCCCATGCCGCCTCCCACTCCAAGCCCTCCTGGTCCAGAAGGATACGCATCAATTCGGCAACGCCCATGGCCGGGTGTGTATCGTTCAGCTGAATCGCCACCTTGTCCGGCAGGCGCATGAAGTCCGAGTTGTTGATCTTGAAGCGGCGGATGATGTCCTGGATCGAGCACGAAACGAAAAAGTACTGCTGCTTGAAGCGCAATTCCTTGCCTTGTTCGATCCGATCGTTCGGATAAAGGATCTTTGTGATGTTTTCCGTCAGCATCTTGCGCTCGTAGGCGCGGATGTAATCGCCGTTGTTGAAGAATTCCAGGTCGAATTCTTCCGGCGCTTTGGCCTGCCACAGGCGCAGGTTGTTGACGGTGTTGTTGCCATATCCGGCGATGGGAATGTCATACGGAATGCCAACCACGACTTCGCCATCCACCCACTTGGGAAACAGGCGGCCATGACGATACTCATCCACGACATAGCCGCCGAAACGCACCTCGAACTGATATTCGGGCCGTTCAATTTCCCATGGATATCCATGACGCAGCCAGTTGTCCGGCTCTTCGACCTGGTAGCCGTTTCGGATTTCCTGCCTGAAGATGCCGTAGTCGTAACGGACGCCGTACCCGTAACCCGGCAGTTCCATCGTCGCAAGCGAATCGAGATAACAGGCCGCCAACCTGCCGAGGCCGCCGTTGCCAAGACCCGCGTCCCGCTCGAGGTCCCGCAAGTAGTCCCAGTCCAGGCCCAGTTCCTCCATCGCGCGGCTGACGTTCGCATCCATGCGCAGGTTGATGACATAGCTGCCCATTGCACGACCGATGAGATATTCCATGGACAAGTAATACATTCGCTTCACGTTCTGCTTGTAATAGGTCTGGCTGGTCTGGATCCAGCGCTCGACCAGACGGTCGCGAACCGTCATGGCCAACGCATAATAGCGGTCAAGGTTCGTCGCCGAAAACTCGTCCTTGGCGAGCGTATATTTAAGATGATTCTGGAAGCTCAGCTTGATCGCCTCGACCGTGCATAGCTTGTGGTAGTTCCGCGCAAGGTCCGGAAAGGCAATTTTGCTGTGTACCGATTGTTTATCGCTCATTATCTCGTCCCTCTTAGTTTCAAAATCTTTTGGTTCATCCGCAATTCAAGCGTTACACTCGCGGAAAACAGTTAATATTGGCAGATGAAGATACCGGGATTGCCGGTCTATGACAATAGATTCCAAAAAGGTTGCATCAAGGGCTATCCCCCTGGTTCTGCAAGCAAAGGCACTTTATTTGGGAAAAAGCCCGTTATAAAGAACACCGCGACGCGGTTCCGCCATCCAGTCCGCAACGGCCTCTTTCCACGCCAGGTAATGCGGGGTCTCTTTGTGAGCCTTGGCGTCCGCTTCCGATTCGTATGCTTCGTAAAGAACGAACTGGCAGGGATCATCGGTTGATTGAAGCACATCGAAGCGCCTGTTTCCGCGCTCCTTGATGGACCCCTTGTGATTTGCCCGGGTCACGTTGATGAACGCATCCAAGTGCTCCGATTTCACTTTCACTTGAACCAGTGTAACGTACATGGCCACCTCCCCTGTCTCGAACCCTATTGAAGCAGGAATGAAGCAGAGGTCAAACGGTTTCAACCTGTATATTGCATCAGGGCTCGTGCAATATGCGGCTCAGAAGCCCACGGAGATGTCTTCAATTCCCGAATCCGCACCGGCAGCACGGTTGGCTTCGGCTTGTGTCGAAATCCGGTAAGTGGTGCCGTCGGATTCGATAAATATCGCCAGATCGCGATCGGTGCGGTGGCAGGAGTCCTCTCCCAGCGCGTCGGTCATGTAACGCCATGTCAACTCGAACACCCGTTCGGCATCGCGAGCCTGCCGCCCCAACACCGGTCGTGGATTGCCATAGCAGAATATCGCTTTTTCCGGGCGCACTTCATCAAGCAATCTACCCGTCTTGACTTCAAGCCGATCCAATACCCGGCCCTTCGTCTGCTCCGCCGCGCCCCAGGGCGCTGCCGTTCCGTGATGCGGCATCACGATAATGCTCGATCGCAATCGCTCCGAAGGCGTATCCGAAGCCAACTGCGCCTGACCCGCAAAATGCAGATCGCCGCAAAACAGTACCGATACACGCCCATATACGACACGCAGCACAGCGGAGCCGTTTTCGATGGGATGTTCGGCAATGACGTTCGAGGATGGATGCAACACCTCGATCCGGAATTCGCCGCGCCCGACGGTTTCGCGTAGAATCACGGCGCCCTGCTCCAAGCTGCGGATATTCAGATCCCAGCCTGCAAGCCGATTCGGCAAAGTCGGTCCACGCTTTTCCAATTCCTTCGCAAAAGAAAGCCTTCTTGTCAGCGAGGGATGACCGATCACTTCCTCGTAAATCATTTTCAGCCATGGAGGAGGATAGTTCTCAACGCTTTCGCCGCGGGCCAAGGCCACATAAAATTCTTCCGGCTTCATCGCCGGGGAAAGATTCCCCAGGGCCGGCGGCACAAACACCTCGTCCACCCAGCAGTTCGCCAGCAAGTGCGCCGCTCCCGCCGTACGTTCCGGCGCCGGCGAGGTCAGAATCAATGCATCGAGTTTCCGGATTCCCTTGTGCGCGAGGAACGGAAGAATCGTGCGGATCGCATCGTTGTTTCGTCCGCGCTCATGCTCTACAAATCCGGTATCCACCAGTATCTTGCGGCCACCGGGCGTTTCTATCAGCGTGGATTCTCCATACCCCATCGCAAGAAACGTGATCCGCATGCTCCGGTCGGGCTCTTGCCCCCCCCAAGGCCATAGCGGCAACGTAACTGCGACCAACAGGCCGGCCGCCACTCCCGCGGGAGCCCATCGTTTGGTCCATCCCCATCGCCCGCACGTGCGCTTGATGCTTGTCCATATCGGCTTGTACCAGATGAATGCCGCACAAAGAATGTAGTACACCGCAAGGAATCGGATCGAAGGACGGCGCACAAACGGGAACGGAAACGCCACGGCAAAGTAATGCGAAAGCATCAGGAACATGGTTGAGAAAACCCAGTTCGCCGCATTCAAAACCAACGCAATGTAAAGACCCGCACCGGGGATCAATCCCAGCAATCCGGCCATTGCGCCGAGTTGCACCACCACACCAATAAGCGGAATTGCGATCAAGTTCGCGTAACCACCCGCAAAAGGCCAACGACTGAAATAATAAGCCGACAGGGGAATCATCATGCCCACCTGGATCGCGAATTGCGCGGCCAGGAAGGCGCCGACCATCGGCGGGATGTTCGAGTAGCCGAAGGAGCCGATCAAGCGTATCCCGCGGTCCTCGAGCGTTGCGAGAAGCCATGAAGTCAGGGCACAAAGAATCGCAAACGGAATAAAAAAGGAGGGCGATACAAGCAATGGCCAATGCAGAACGCCCACGAGAGTGGCCGATGAAACGATCAATACGAACGCCAGGAAGCGATTTCCGCGTAGAAGCGATAGAAGATCGCTCGCGGGTTCCGTCAGCAGACCCAGCGATAGAATTGCGCCGAACGACAGCGTGAAGGATGGGTCAACAATCACCAGCGGATTTTGCAACAGAATAAGAAACGCGGCGACCGGTACGCCGAGAAGAACGGAGGAACGCAAGCCCTGATCCAGGTAAGCCCAGGTCAACAGGAACAGTCCATGCATGATGACCGCGCGCAAAACGGACGGACGCGCACCGGTGATGATTGCAAAAATAATCAGGATCAGGATGATGAGTGGCACATACATCTGGCGCGGAATCCGCATCAGGCTGAAAATGCCGATGAACATCACCGTGATGATCGTGACATGCAGGCCGGAAACCGCCAGCACATGGTTGACACCCGCCGCCTTGAACTCCTCCGCAATGGGCTCCTCGCAGAGGTCCAAGGGCTTTTCCCCCTCCTCCAGTTCACCGCGCGAAGGTCGCACCTGCCCGTGACCGAGCAGGCAAACGACCCCATGCAATCCATAGCGAAGCCCGAGCGTCACGCCACCAAGAAACGCGGACTGCGGATACGGCATGGTGACCTTGAACACCCGCAGCATCCGGTCGCGCAGGTCGAGCGAGAAACGAACCAATGCGCTCCCCCGGCGCGCCGGACCTTCCTCCGGATTCACCATGTGTACGGGCGAAGCGGCATCGCGGGGTTGGAAAGGATTCATCACTCCATACACATTGTGATTCTGCATGAAGCGCCGCGGATCGAATCCGCCCGGATTCATCGCCGCGCGCGCCATGGACAGTTCACCGAAAGCCTGGATGCTGCGGCCATAGGCCGCCGTCTGCGCGAACTTCTCGTAGCCCACGATTTCCGGCTTCAGAACGATATGTACGTCACCGCCCTCGACCTTGAAATATGGACCACCCGCCGTGTATTGCACGAAGTCCGGCGTGACAGCCAGCACCGTCTTGAAATCGTAAACGTTCGGATCCTGCGTGATGCGCCCCAGGATCGTGACGGGCGCATGGTCCCTGCCCGGCCGCGCAAACGTGCTGATGTGATTGGAGACACGAAAGATCTCTATACTGCCGTCAAGCGGGCCTTCCACCACGTCAATCTTCGACAGCCTGCTGAACGGTTGGGGAACGACGTAATCCGTGCCGACTGGATCGGAAGCCCGCACGATGATCGTCTCGCTCTGCCGATCGAGGCGCGCCATTCGAAACTTCCAGCGGCCATGCGCGTCCATCTCCACCGTGCCATCTGCGGCAAGCACGGGCATGCGGGCATTGACTTCGCCTTGCAAGCGCAGCACCAGGTCGGCCTTTAACGGCTGCGTTTTGCGAATGCTGACCCGGCAGAGGTCCGGCAGGTCGCGCTCAAGCTGAAATCCTGCACGGCCCGCGCTCAAGCGGAGTACTCCGATGCGAGTGTCCGGAACCGTATTCGCGCCGGTATAACGGGTACAACCAAAAAGCAGGGCCGGTACCACCAGCAAAACGATCTCCAAGGTGCGACTCAAACTCGACAGGCCGCCCTTGCTTATTCTGCGCGCATAGACGGACGCCGAGGCGGCGAATCCAATACCCGTGGCAATACGCAGCCACGGCAAAAACGCGGGATCGAGAGGCGCTGCGAGAGCAAGCGCGATACCGATCACGTAGGCGTAACAGAACAGTATGATTCTATTTTGTGACGTCATCTTTCACATCCATGCGGAAATCCACCGAGGGATAGTATTTCTCGTTCGAAACCCAGATCGGCGATGCCGTAAGATTCCCTTGGAAAACAGCCTGCAAAGTCTTCCGGTAGCCAGGGTGCCAGAGAATAACCGCAACGCCCAGCACGAGGGCCACAATTAAAATCCGCGCTATCGCCAGCGCACCTTTATCCACGACCACCCTCCTCGCCCGCCGCGGGCGTTGTTTGCCCTGCCTCTTCTTTACGCCTGCCACCGAGACACGCATACACGAAAAAGAACGGAAGGCATGGAAGAAGATACAAGACACCGTCCTGCGTGTAAAAAATCCGTTCCGACCCGCGAGAGAGCCAAACCAGGTAGCCAATGAAGCCCACCGAGTTAATCGCCAGGACCAGCCACTCCAGCTTGTTGAGCCGTCTCATCGTGCCTTTACCAGCAGGCTTAAAACGGTATCCACTTCCTGCTCCGAATACGCTCGCGACGAAGCATGATAAGAAATGAATTCCGAAACCTCATCCGGCCTGAGAATCGTGGCGCTGAGATTGCCGATGTCCCATTCGCTCGTCGGGTTCATCATGACCAGGACCAGGAAGACATCCGGCCAGTCTATCTTGTGCGCTTTCAGAAACTGCGAAAACACATCCAGGTGCCGTTGGTTCTGCATCACGGGATTGGATACTTTGACCGGAGGGATATTCCCTCCCTTGTTCTGTATCCATTGCCTGTCCTTTTCATCGCCCGAAAGCTTGCCGCGCCAGTTTTTCGTTTCGATGAGGAATATGCCTTTCGGCGAAACCACCACGTGGTCAATCTGCGCCGAATGCATGCCGCGCTTCACAGTCACATCGTTCAGGATGTACGTGTCGTTGCTCAGCTCGCGCGCCAACACCTGCGTAACCGTCACTTCGCCCTTCAAGCCCGCCTTGACCGATTTATGCTCGCGCTTGTTTTCCCGGATCTTCATCCAATGCGCCGCGCAGAGAAAAGCCACAACGATACCGGCAATTAAAAGCGTTGAACTGCCTTTCCAGATGGCCCAGACCACGCCCGCCACCAACAGCAATGCCGCAAAGACCGCCTCGCCCCGGCTGATGACTTCAAGCATCCGGTCTTCGCGGGTCAGCGAACCGAGCTTCTTCGTCAGCGTGGATTCGTCTGTCAGAATACGAGCCATCACGCCCTATTGCTTGAGCTCAAGCTGTCCCTTGTGTTCGATAACTTCGGAAACTGCAAAACGGGCTTTGCGATCCGTAATGCGGATCCTCACTTCATCGCCGGGTTGGGAGTTCGGCACAAAAACGACAAGTCCTCCAATTCGCGCCACGCCGTTGACATCCGGCGTCTTTCTGTCGCGCTCTGTCACCACCACGTCAAAGACCTTGCCCGGCTGGACATCCTCGCTCGCCGATTGATCGCCACTTGAAACGGCTGCCCCTTCCGGCAATGAGGCGACTGCTTCCAGCTCCGGTACTTCCGCTATGTCCTCCCCGCCCTCAATCCGTTCTCCCACGGCAAAACGTCCCATGTCGGATGTGACCATGAAAGACACTTTTTCTCCGATTTCCGTGCCCGCAATAAAAACCACCTTGCCGCCGACACGGACAATGCCATCCCCTTTGCTGCCTTTCTCTTCCACAACGCCGGAATACTTTCCACCCACTTGCACGGGATCGCCCGCCGGCGTTTCTTTTTCGCGGCGCGGCCGCGGCTCACGC
The DNA here is from genome assembly GCA_964617565.1 of uncultured Verrucomicrobiota bacterium. Lineage (GTDB taxonomy): Bacteria > Verrucomicrobiota > Kiritimatiellia > CAIQIC01 > JAGNIJ01 > JAKJGV01. Next base: position 10,899 of record CAZTYH010000038.1, on the reverse strand, counting down.
GCTGCGCGCTGTTCCCGCGCCGGCGCGGGCGTAATCATCTCGGCCGTCTCAAGTTTCTGGATGATTCGCGCCTCGGCGGAGGACTTCTTCAGTCGAATCACTTCTACGATCAGGATATCGCCCACGCGCGCGTCCTTGATGAACGTCACCAACCCACCGATCCGCGCGATACCGGCTGTTCCTTCCCTCGACTCATCATCAACAACGACCTTGTAACGATGCCCCACCTGCGCCTCGATATTGCGTTGCGTGATTGCATCAATAACCTCGGACGTATAAACAGGCTGGTCTTCTTCAGCGCCAACCACTTCAACAATCACTTCCCGGCCTGCAGGTTTGCGAGCCACAAGGAGCCACACGACCGCGGCCAGCGCAAGACACGCAACCAGGAGCAGGATGATCAGCTTGGGTTTGCCGGGAGCGGGAGCAGGTGACGGAGCAGAAGATGCCGGAGCGGAGTTTTCTTCGTTCATTCGAGTAGTCTCCTTCTGAGTGCATACTCGCAAAAAAACCTGCCGGGCTCAAGACAAGTCCGTCAGCGCGCCTTCAGAGGCGGGCCCTACAACGCGGGCATATTTGGCAAGCACACCCCGAACATATCTCGGTACAGGCGCTTTCCATTTCGCCAGGCGCCGGCGAATCTCAGAAGACGAAACACCCAGCGTGATATTCCGCTTCACGGCGTCAATCGTTATGGAGTCTCCGTTACGAACTGCCGCCAGCGGCCCGCCCACATAGGCTTCCGGCGTGATATGCCCGACCACGAATCCATGGCTTCCTCCAGAGAAACGGCCATCGGTGATCAGCGCAACATCATTGCCCAACCCCTTGCCCATCACCGCCGATGTCGGAGACAGCATCTCCCGCATGCCCGGCCCGCCGCGCGGTCCTTCGTATCGAATGACGATCACGTCGCCTTTCTTCACCGTGCCGTCCAGAATCCGCTTGAGGGCTTCCTCTTCAGACTCGAACACCCGGGCCTTTCCACTGAACCGCACCCCCTCATGCCCCGAGATTTTAGCGACCGCTCCCTTGGGCGCCAGGTTTCCGTACAGGACGACAAGGTGCCCGTCTTTTTTGATCGGATTCGAGAACGGCCTGATCACCTGCTGTCCCTTCGGATATGGCTTCACGCCGCGCAGATTCTCCCGCAACGTCTTTCCCGTCACCGTCAGACAGTCGCCATGCAGCAGTCCCTTCTCCAAAAGCATCTTCAACAACGGGGTGAGCCCGCCGATCTTCACCAGGTCCGCCATAACGTATTTTCCGCTCGGCTTAAGATCGGCCAGGACCGGCACACGCCTGCCGATACGCGTGAAATCGTCCAGCGAGAGCTTCACGCCGACCGTGTTCGCCATCGCGAGCAGGTGCAGTACGGCATTGGTCGAGCCCCCCAGCGCCATGACGATGGTAATGGCGTTCTCGAACGCCTTTTTTGTCATGATGTCGCGCGGACAAATGTTGCGCCGAATCAGATTCAACACCGCTTTTCCGGCATTCAGGCAGTCCTTCTTTTTCGCCGGCGAGATCGCCGCCTGCGCCGAGCTGTCAGGCAGGCTCATGCCCAGGGCTTCGATAGCCGACGCCATCGTATTGGCGGTGTACATCCCCCCGCACGACCCGGCTCCGGGTATTGCGCATTCCTCGATCTCGCGCAGATCCTTGTCGGAGATCTGTCCGCGCGCGTGCTGCCCAACCGCCTCGAAAACCGAAACGATGTCCACATCCTTGCCCTTGTACCGCCCCGGCATGATGGTGCCGCCATAAACGAAAACGGACGGACGGTTCAGGCGGGCCAGGGCCATGAGGCAACCCGGCATATTCTTGTCGCACCCGCCGATTGCAACCAGGCCGTCAAACTGCTCGCACCCCGCGACCGTTTCAATGGAATCCGCGATCACTTCCCGCGATACAAGCGAGTATTTCATCCCTTCGGTGCCCATGGATATGCCGTCGGAGATCGTGATGGTCCCGAAAATCACGCCCTTTCCCCCCGCCTTGTCAACGCCGGCAGCGGCGTCGCGCGCAAGCTGGTCAATGTGCATGTTGCAAGGCGTAACCATGCTCCAGGTGGACGCAATGCCGACCTGCGCCTTCTTGAAGTCGTCGCGCGAAAAACCTACCGCATGGAGCATCGCTCGACTTGCCGCGCGCTCCACCGGATCGGTTATCATGCTGGAATACGGACGATCCGCACAGCCACATGAACCCGTCTCACAACCGCCGCGTTTCTTCATGATCATTCCTCCACAACTCACCCTCACCTAAAGCCCCTCCCAAAGGGACAGGGCCGGTTGATGGTTTTCCAATCATTGGAAAATATAGCGCAGTTTTTTCCAGGCATTGGAAAAATCTTTCTTCTCTGCGTGTATTCGTGCATTTCACGCTGTATCTTGCGGGGTGATGCAGAAACAATTGCGATCAGTATGTAAACCAACTATTCATGCCGCGCGCAAGGCGCTTCGCGCCGCTACCGAGCCAGAACGCGCGCCGATCCTCCAGCGTTTCTTCAAGACCGGACCGGGCGAGTATGCTGAAGGCGACGTCTTTCTAGGCGTCACCGTGCCGCGAACACGCGAGGTCGCCACGGCCTTTGCAGATCTGTCACTGTCCGATGTGCGTAAACTGCTGCGTTCCAGGTTCCACGAAGAACGGCTGCTTGCGCTGTTGATCCTTGTACGCAAATACCAACGCGGTGATCCCGTCGTGCGTGAAAAGGTCTTCAACCTATACCTGTCCAACCTTGAATGGATTAACAATTGGGATCTTGTGGACGTCTCGGCTGAACACATAATCGGCGCGCAGCTCATCGAGCGCGACCGCCGCGTGCTACACACCCTCGCGGCCTCGCCCAATCTCTGGCGTAGGCGCGTCGCCATCATCGCCACGTTTCATTTCATCAAGCGAAATGATTTTTCCGAAACGCTTTGTCTTGCCGAAAAGCTGCTTCAGGACGAGCACGATTTAATCCACAAGGCGGTCGGATGGATGCTGCGTGAAATCGGAAAGCGCGACAGGCCGGTCGAAGAAAAGTTCCTGCGCAAACACGGTCGGCAGATGCCCCGCACGATGCTTCGCTACGCCATCGAGAAATTTCCGGAACCGCTGCGGCAAGCCTATCTGCGGACGGATTAACGCTCGGATTCCGCTTGTTGGCGGGTGAGGAATTCCTTGCGCTCCTTGACCAGGGCTTTCAGCAGATCCATCGCTTCACCGGAGGCGAGATCGAACGGATCGAACGATTCGGCACCGCGAATCTTTTTCAATACGCTCTTGTCAATTTCGTCTTCGCGGACATAAGCCATGGACCAATCCCCGAAATCGCGAGTCTGGATATCCGCGTAATCCAGCAGCGTCACGTCAACATGCCGGTCATCGCGCGCGATCCTGCGATACAGCTCGTTCACCGCAGGAGCCGGTCCTTCGAGACACTGGAGGAATCCTTTTGCGGAATAGCAGAGCGCGCCCGACACCCCGATGTCCTTGTTCTTTTTGCGGGAGACCATGAGGATCCCGGCCAGTTCATTCGGACCGATACCCTTGGCTAGATGGCTCACATACAGCAATCTCACAAGACTCATGGCAACCCTCCTGCTTTAGCGTAACCGCATCATTTCACGCAACGTGTCGGCACGAAGTTGAATCTGCTTGCGTGAAAGAGTGGCGAGACGATCGAGACTGAAATCCTCGACGCCGAAAGACGCAACGACACTGCCATATAGCATCGCGCGCCGGATGGCATGTTCCGTAACGCGTCCGCTGCCGGTCAGCGCGCCGATAAAACCGCCCGCGAAACTGTCGCCCGCCCCCGTGGGATCCTTCACATCCTCCAGTGGAAACGCGGGCATCAGGAACATGCCAGAATGGGAAAAGAGGATGCTGCCGTGTTCACCCTTCTTGATAATGACGTAGCGGGGCCCCATCTCAAGAAGGACCCGCGCGGCCTTGACCAGTCCGGATTTACCAGTCAGATGCCGCGCCTCCGACTCGTTCAGCGTGAGCATATCCACGCGGGAAATGACTTTCAGCAAATCGTCGCGCGCCGTGTTGATCCACAGGTCCATGGTGTCGGCCAGGACAAACCGTGGATTCTTCGTCTGCTCGAGAACGTGAAGCTGCAGTTGAGGGGAAATGTTTGCGAGAAAAACAAACCCGGCGTTTTGATACGAAGGCGGAAGAATCGGCATGAACGAAGCAAAGACGTTCAACTCAGTACAGATCGTTCGACGGTTGTCCATGTTCTTCTCATAGACACCGGTCCAGCGAAACGTCTCGCCCTCGGCCGTCTGCAAACCCTCAAGATCAACCCCGAATTTTTTATACAAGGCCCTGTAATTGTCCGGGAAATCGGTTCCGACGACGCCAACCATTCCGACCTTCGCGAAAAAGGACGCGGCAGCACAGGCAAAACTGGCCGAGCCACCGAGAATGCTGTCACGCTTTTCCCAAGGAGTTTTGATGCTGTCAATGCCGATGGATCCAACGACAACAACTTCTGCAGGTTTTTTTCTGGTCATGGCTTGAAGGAAACGGCATGAAACCGCGTGTATTTTCTGATCAGTTCAACAGTTCTTCTATTTTTTCGCAAAGCGCATGGATGATAATCTGATGCCCTTCCTGTATCCGCGGCGTACTGGAGGTGGATGCAACGCAAACAAGCTGATCCACTGCTCCCGCCAGCTTCCCACCGGTTCCGCCCGTCAGGGCCGCCGTGAGAATGTTCATGTGCCGCGCGGCGGTGACGGCGCGCAGAACATTTGCGGCATTGCCGCTGGTGGAAATCGCCAGCAAGACATCTCCGCTTTGTCCCAACGCCCGGACCTGTTTCTCAAAGACCTGGTCGAAGCCGTAATCGTTGCCGATGGAGGTCAGAATCGAGGTATCGGTCGTCAGCGCAACGGATGCATAGGGCTTTCGATCCTTCAGAAATCGGTTTACCAGCTCGGCGGCCATGTGCTGCGCATCGGCAGCGCTTCCGCCGTTTCCGCATATCATCAACTTACCGCCTTCTTTCAGGCGAGACACGATTTCCTCGGCCAACGCGTCCACGCGGGGACGAAGCGAACCGAAGACTTCATCCGCGACAGCCAGATAATCGGCAGCTATGGCATCCCAGTTCATGGACGTATCGAAGCTTCCCACTCTACCGGGCCCTCTTCGGACGACTGCGCCTTCCCTTTTTCAGGCGGAGGCATGACAATTTCACGCACATTCACGCGCATTGTCTTCACATCCATCAGTCCGAGTTCTCCCTGCACGCATTCCCGGACACGCGCCTGGAGGAGTCTGCACAACTCGGGAATCTGGGTTCCGGAACGGACCTTCACATCCATTTCGACGTCCAGTGAATTCCCCGCCCCACGCACGCGCGGGCGCATATCCAGTATCGCGGCAAATTCCGAGCCAATGTGAGCCAGCGAGTCCTGGAGCGCGCGGATACTGACGCTCACGGATCCGCCGTCATTCTCAAACGTAATCATCGAATCATCCTTCCGCCGCACCGTACCCGTTGACATGTGCAGGGCGATCAGGAGAACGACAATGCCGGCGCCCGCAAGCACTTCCAGGCGCTGCGCGCTGCAGAATTCCAGCGCTTTTTCCCACAACGCCGTATCGAACGCCGCCGTGGCAATAAATATGCCCGCGGCAATCAACAGCAGGAACAGCACTGCGCCGAAAATGAAATGGAAGAATCTTCTCATATGCTTTCGCCCTCCTGCGTTTTCTCGCTCTTCTCCTCAGGGAAACGCAATCCCTGCACCACCACATTCACATGGCGCACCGATTTCCCCGTCATCTGCTCAACCGCCTGCCGCACTTCGCTCTGAATCTGCCACGCCACATGGGGAATACGCACACCAAATTCCAACACGACGTGCAGATCCAGCACCACGGCGTTGTCCACCAGCTCTACACGGATACCGCTATCCATGGGCTTTTTGCCGATCATCCCTGCGAGTCCGTCCACGAACGACCCGCTCAACTCTGCAACGCCGGGCACCTTCAACGCGGCAAGACGCGCGATGCTCGATATCACGTTATTGTGAATCTGTACGGCCCCCAACTCGGTTGCTTCTTCGGCATGCTCGTCCACGTTCAACGTTTTCTCTTCTTCTTTCGCATTATTCTCGCTCATGCTTCACCGCCTTCGCCCTCTAGGGGGCCGAAACCTGCATAGATTCGCGCAGGAAACTTTCGAGGAAATTCGTGTTGTACTCACCGCGCACAAAACGCGCATCGCCAAGCAGCATTTGCCCGACCGGCACCGAAGTGCTCACACCTTGAGCCGCGAACTCGTAAAGAGCCCGGCCCAGCCTTGTGATCGCTTCCGCGCGCGTCGGCGCATGCACGATGATCTTTCCGATCATGCTGTCGTAGAACGGCGAGATCGTGTAGCCGGAATAGACGTGCGAATCCACGCGTACGCCGGGGCCTCCGGGGAAGTTGACGACATTGACCTTGCCCGGCGACGGCTGAAAGTTCTTTGTGGGATCTTCCGCGTTTACGCGGAATTCGATGGCGTGCCCCTGGAACTTGATGTCCTTTTCGCTGAAGGACAGCTTTTCGCCCGCGGCAACCCGAATCTGTTCGCGAATCAGATCCACTCCGGTGATCATTTCCGTCACCGGATGCTCGACCTGGATACGCGTGTTCATCTCCATGAAATAGAAATCATGGGTCTGATCGTCGTACAGAAATTCGATCGTACCCGCGCTGTAATAGTTGACCGCCTCGGCGCCCTTGACCGCGGCGCGCGTGAGCTTGCGCCGTATATCAGGTGTGATCGCCGGACTCGGCGCCTCTTCGATGAGCTTCTGGTGGCGGCGCTGGATACTGCAATCACGTTCACCGAGATGAACCACGTGTCCGTGCTTATCGCCGATAAGCTGCACCTCGATATGCCGCGCTTTTTCGATCAGTTTCTCGATATACACTTCCGAGTTGCCGAAAGCCCGCTCCGCTTCCGAGGAAGCAGTCATGAATCCCTGCACGAGACTGACGTCGTTACGGGCAATACGCATGCCCTTCCCGCCCCCGCCCGCCACGGCCTTCACCAGTACGGGATACCCGATCTCGCGCGCGACGGCGAGCGCTTCGTCCTGGCTCTTGATCACGCCCTCGCTGCCCGGCGTGATCGGAACGCCCGCGGCCTTCATCGTCTCGCGCGCTTTCGCCTTGTCACCCATCATGCGGATGCTGTTCGGCGATGGCCCGATGAAAGTGATCTTGCAGTTTTCGCAGATTTCGGCGAAGTGCGCGTTTTCCGCAAGGAACCCGTAGCCGGGATGAATCGCATCCACATCCGCGACTTCCGCCGCGCTGATGATATTTGCGATCTTAAGATAACTGTCCTTGGCCGGCGCGGGACCGATGCAGATCGCCTCGTCGGCCAATTGCACGTGCAGGGAGTCCGCGTCGGCTTCGGAATATACCGCCACCGATTTCACGCCCAGCTCGCGACATGCACGGATGATGCGAAGAGCGATCTCTCCTCGATTGGCAATCAAGATGCGTTCAAACATATGGATAAATCCTATACGGGTTCCACAAGGAAAAGGACCTGGCCGAACTGCACCGGCGTGGCATTGTCCACAAGCACCTTGCGCACAACGCCCTTCACTTCCGCCTTGATCTCGTTCATTACCTTCATCGCTTCAATCACGCAAACCACCGTTTCCGACTCGATCTGCTGGCCAACGCTCACAAAGGGGTCGGCATCCGGCGCCGGCGCACGGTAGAAGGTCCCTACGATTGGCGACTTGATCTCTAGATATTTCTTGCCGGCTTCTTCCGCCGCAGGAGCCGCTGACGCAGGAGCGGGCGCTGCAGGCACAGGAGCGGCGACCGCCGGAGCCATCATCATGGCCGGTGCGGAAGGTGGGCTGAACACCACCTGATCGGCTCCGTTTTTGCGCTTAATGGCCAAACGAAAACCTTCTTCCTCCATCTCGAATTCGGAAAGATCGTTGGCTTTCATCAGGTCTATAAGCTTTTTGATGTTCTTGATATCCATGACCCCACCTTCCTGTTTCATCGCAGGCGCTAACCTGCTTCTTCTGCATTGTTGAGCCATGCAGCTTACCAATTACACCGTGCGTCTGTCTATAACCGACGAAAAGTCGTTGCGGGGCTATGCTGAGCCGCTTGCAGTCGCTCAATGGCATGGATACAATGTACAGGATGAGAATGGCTTTGCATCGCTCCTGGGGCCTCGCATTTATTGCCTGCATGGCCACCACCCCCTTCCCCACGCTTGCGCAGGTCGAAATCAATTCATTTGATCAACCAGGGGTCCTCGAATGGAGCAATGCACTGCCTGCTGCTACCACGTTTGACGTCGAATGGATCGGCGCCCTTCACGAGGGAGCCTGGCACTCCTCGTGGAGTAACCTCTTCGACATCCCTGCGACGGGGGAAACCTATCGCGTCGAAGTCCCGGCTTTTTTCCGCGTCCTCGCCCACACGAACATCCTGCGAAGCCAATGGACGCTCTTTTACTACATGATGGCGGACAACAACCTGGAACCCGATTTTGTCGAAAAGTTCTGCGACCTGGCCCGGTGGAGCAGCGACACCAATGTGCAACTTGTGGTTCAATTCGACCGCAATGGAAGCGACACCCGCTATGGCGGATGGACGGGATGTGAGCGTTTTTACATCACCAACGGCATCCTTCCTTTGCAAGACAGTGCCGTACAGGACTGGGGCGATGGAAAAGGCGGCCGGTCACTGAACATGGCGGACCCTTCATCGCTCTTGGATTTTCTGAAATGGGGCATGGCACTTTATCCGGCAGAACGATACGCCCTCGTTATCGGCAACCATGGATTCGGGTGGAAAGGCTTCGGCATCTGCGATCGCTATGCCGAATCCATCATGTACATTTCCGATCTTCGCGTCGTTTTGGAATCCCTTCGCACACCCATCCACTGCCTGCTCCTTGATGCATGCAACATGCACATGGCCGAAACAATCCACGAACTGCGCAACACTGGACTCGAGTATGTGTTCGGCTCGGAAACGTACGGCCAGACCGACTGGCCGTACGGCTGGATGATCGAGGGACTGCAGCTCAATCCGCAATGGTCGCCGCGGGAATTCGTCGTGGATGTCAACGAGCGGCTGTGGGATTACTACTCATCATCCACAGCGGTCTCCTCCATCACGCTGTGTACGACAGACCTTTCTCTCGTGCCGGCGCTGGCAACCAACATCGAGCTTTTTGCCGCTGGCGTAACGGACACAACCATACCATTTGCCGAAGTACAGAGCCGCGCGCAGGCCGTGATGAATAGCATCCTTGACGCTGTCATTGTTCGCCGGCTCGGACCGGACTGGGATAACCTTGCGCATGGCCTTGCCGTGTACTTCCCGCTCAAACAGGACTACATGCACGTGCGCCAATCTTTCGATGAATATACCCCGCGCCGGACCCGCTTCTCCTATGAAACCGGATGGCGGACTATGTTGAACGCCTTTTATTTCCTGGAGCCCTGCCATGCGCAGTTGTTCGATGTGCGCTACGCGATCACGAACTATACCGACCCTGGCGGGGATGAAAACCTGGACCTGTACGACTTCTGTCGCCGGTTTTCCGAAGCCGCCCCGTGAAAAGGTCTCGCTCCGCGCCATTGCTCACATTCCGCGAAGGTATTCAAGCCACTGTGCTTCAAGCTGCGACGGAGAAACGTCGAGAAAACGGCTGAGCATATCCATTGCAGGCACGCGTCGCACGTCCTTGAAATTGCCGGGATCGCGGATATGGCGGATATAGTCAAAGAAATCCGCCCGGCGATCATTATACATGAGGAAATGAACCAGCGACCACGCCTGGGCATAGGCCAGATCAACATCGCGATGCTGTCCAACGGAGCTGAGGCCCATCGGACTTCGCAGGTTGACCAGGTCCGCCAACGCGATCAACCTGCCGCCTTCCATCGCTTCCCGGAGTACGCGCAGCCTTCCAGGATCCTTCTCTCCGAGACGGCCCAACTCGCAATACACAGCGAGCCCCTCATACAGCCACTCATTCTCGATGCGATGCGATGAATGCACCCCCAGCGAGAAAAATAACTGGTGCGCGCCCTCGTGCCGTATCGTATTGATTGTTTGCGCCTCCGCAAAACGCGCGATGTCCTCGTCCGTCCGCCTTCGCCAATCAGCAATCTGCTCCTGCACGCCGGGCTGTCCTGCGTATTGCTCCCGATATGCAGCCTCCGCTTCTGCGGCCCAGCGCCGCGCTCCGATTACGTGCGAAGCCGTTTCCTGGTTGAACACCACCAGGCGGTCCACCCATGCGTTGTAAAAACCTGTACTGTTCGGCATGTGCGGTGCGTATTGTTCCTGGTAGGCGCGATAATCAGCTTCGCGCGAAAAGAAAAGAACCTGGATGTCGTTGCCGCGATCGGTGTTGACGATGAGCGGTCCGAAGACAACCATGAATTCACGGTACAGGCGCACCAGCTCGTTCACCGTGGATTCCACGCGGAAATAGGACTCATCGGTCATGATGCTGAACGGTGCGCGCTTGAAAAATTTCAGGCCGGGGAATTCCATGCGAAACCGCACGTCCCGATACGAAATCGCGGGAGGGTCCGTGGCCAACGGAGCGAGCGATCGGATACGCGATCGCGGTACCGTGACGGTGAACCGCCCGCTCTCAGCGTAACCTTCGGAAAATACCACGTGCAGGCCGTCTTCTTCGATCACACGTCCGATCCACTCGTCTCCATCCGTCAACTCCAACCGATGTGTCGGAAGATGGTCCGCGAGTTCTGCTTCCAGACTGCGCTTGACGGCTATTTCTTCCGCCGTCATGTCACGCTCGCGCTTTTCCACAAACGGCACCGGCGGCCGCGAATCGTGCCAACTGAACACACGGGCGAGCGTACGGCCGGA
>CAZTYH010000037.1:0-29716 GCA_964617565.1 uncultured Verrucomicrobiota bacterium | reverse complement strand
CGCGCCGAGCGTCTTGGTCTGACTTCTGCCCCGCCAGTTCCGAAAGGGTGCGCGTTGCGGATTTGCTCCGCTCACCGCTGGCGGTCGCGGCAATCTGCGCCACTTCCCGCCCTTGGCGTTCGTTCCTCACACGCGGGCGGGAGCGGCGCGACGTTTGCCGCGATTCAAAACCCTGCTTCCCTTATTAGCTCGCTGGCCTTGCACTTCAGGCCATCGGCAAAGCGTGAGACCATATCAACGGTGATGTTCTGCTCGCCTCGCTCCACTTTTCCAATGTAGTTCCTGTGGCAATCGGCGAGTTCCGCGAAGCGTTCTTGAGACAGTCCAAGCATCTCTCTTCGCTTCCGAATCGCCAAACCAAGACGCTTCCGGTTGATACGGGCTTGCTTGCTCTCTTTCACGCTTGCCAGCACACCATATTAGTGCATAAATGACCACACACGATATTACTGCAATGAGGAGAGCGACAACATGAGATACTTCATCTATGCCCGCAAGTCCACTGACGACGAAGAGCGGCAGATGCTTTCGATTGACGCGCAGCGAAACGAGTTGCGCGAGTATGCGGCGAAGCAGTCTCTTGAGATTGCCCGCGAGTTTGTCGAATCCATGACGGCCAAGGAACCGGGCAGGCCGATCTTCAACGAAATGCTCCGGCTGGTGGAGCGCGGCGAGGCGGACGGTGTGCTTGCGTGGCATCCTGACCGGCTCGCCCGTAACTCGGTTGACGGCGGACGGATCATCTACCTTGTGGACACCGGGAAACTGACCGCCTTGAAGTTCCCCACGTTCTGGTTTGAGAACACGCCGCAGGGCAAGTTCGTCCTGAACATGGCTTTCGGACAGTCGAAATACTACGTTGATGCGCTCTCTGAAAACGTCCGGCGGGGAATGCGGGAGAAGATTCGCCGGGGCGTCTATCCGCACAAGCCGCCTTTGGGCTACTTGAACGAACCGCGATTGCGGTCAATCGAGGTTCACCAGCAGAAAGCGCCGCTTCTGCGGCGACTCTTCGAGACCTACGGAACGGGCCGCTTCAACTTCGACCAAATGGCCGAACTTGCTGCGAAATGGGGCTTGTTGAGTCACCAAGAGAGACCCCTTGCCCGAAGCATGATTCCGAAGATTCTTGCGGACCGGTTCTACATCGGCCTTTTCGATTGGGCGGGCGAGGAATACGAGGGAACACACGAGCGATTCATCCCCCAGGAGCTTTTCGACCGGGTTCAGAAGGTCTTGGCCGACCGAGGCCGGGGACGTTACCAGACCAAAGAACAGCGGCAACCGCTCGCGTTTCTTGGCCTTGTCCGCTGCGACGAGTGCGGCGCGTCCGTGACCGCCGAACGCCAGAAGGGACACCACTATTACCGATGCACCAAGAAACTCGGCCCTTGCGACTTGAAAGGGTACATCAGGGAAACAGCCCTTGCCGACTTCATGCGGGACGAGATTCAGCGGGTTTCCATTTCCGACGAGTGGGCCGAGTTGATGCTTGCACAGCTTGAAGTCTGGCGGCGGGACGAGACCGACCGCGCTACGGCGGAGGCGCAACGGTACAAGGTTCAACTCGCGGAACTCGACAAACGAGTCAACCGACTCTTGGACGTGTTCCTTGACGGCTCAATCTCGCGGGAGGACTACGCAGGGCGCAAGGCCGAATTCTTGAACGAGAAGGCGAAGCGGCGCGAGAAATTGACCGAGATCGAGGCCAAAGGCAACTGCTGGCTCGAACCGCTGGAAAGTTTCGTGAAGGCTGCAAATCAGGCCGAAAAGACGGCATTTTCGGACGACCTGAACGGAATACGCGATTTTTTCCAGAAAATCGGCTCGAACCTGTACTTGTTCAAGCCGGTTGAGGATGAAATCACAGACGAAGAGAAGACGCGCACCCTTTCGGAACTGGCGGGGCAGAAGTCAGACCAAGACGCTCGGCGCGGCGGCCTTGCCGCACGCGCCCCGCTTCGTCAAGACTTCGCAGGACAAGCCGACCTCACACCGTCCAGCCTCTCGAAGTCGTTGAATGCCAGCGGGAAAGTCCGTCCGTCCGGCTTCTTCTTTGTCGCCTCGTCTGCGTCCGTAAATCCCGCCGCGTCAGCGGCGGCCCGCGTCTCGCGGGTCGCGGGAAGATCGTCGCCGTTTCGCGTCACCAGTCGCGGGAATGCCTCGCCGCGTCTGCGCGTCGAGTTTTCCGAACCTTGGAAGATTTGGGCCGAAATGCCACGGACAAAAAAATGGTCGGGGCGAGGAGATTTGAACTCCTGACCTTTTGCACCCCAAGCAAACGCGCTACCAGGCTGCGCTACGCCCCGACCTGAAAAAGACAGTCCGTATATATAGGACGGTCATACCGAGCTTGTCGAGGCCTCTCTATCTGAAACGCCCGTTAGATTATCAAAAACACTTCATGTGGGTTGTTCTATGGCTACAGTTCAGCTTAATCGGCTCTAGTGTTGTGCGTGGTCCTTCCGTATGGGTAATAACCAATGCTCTTGACGCCAAAACTGATTTGTTTCGTAAATACGCTATTTCGGAATTATGGATTGCTGATGATGACCCGGTAGAGCCGAAATGCCGGGAATGGGTCTGTATTGTCTAGCGTTGTCCAGACTGTGCCATCGCCAACCTGCCCGGACAAAAGATCCGTCCAGCCATTTGTGAGAATCGAGCAATACTGAACAATGTACGTATATCCAGCGATTGCGGGGTGCTTGACAGCAATATGACCCAAGGCATCCTGTAGAACTTGGATGCTCATATTATCTGGATCAGAGACAATCAATGTAACGGTTCCAGTCTTCGATGCGATGCCATCGGTTACAGAGTAGATCAGGGCATCATCGGCGTTGTACCCAGGTACAGATTGGTAATCAACTCGACCGCTTGCTATCTCATCCACAAACACTGAGCCGTGATTGGGGCCGCTTTCCACGGCATAGGCTAGCGAATCACCATCCGGATCGAAAGCAGGAAGACCGACGCTTGTTCTAGCACCGCTCCTGACTACAGCCATAACGCTGTCTGCCCGAGGATCGAAGTTGATTACGCTGACGGATACCGTTGCAACCGAGCTGTCAACCAACCCGTCAGAGACGCGATATGTAAAAAAATCTACACCAACATAAGAAAGTGTTGGAGTATAAATCGCGACACTTGAGCCGTTCGTGATGATCGCTATGCCGTGTGACGGGGCGTCAACGATCTGACAGGTTATGGTGTCGCCGTCCAGATCAAAAGCCGGCAGGCTAATCGTTGTGGCGCGATCATGAACGATTGTTGCACTTTGAGAAAGTGCGTTCGGTGCATGATTCTCTGCTACGCTGAAAGATGTTTCGCCGCTCCACTGGCTCCATCGCTCTGTATCATCTCGATACCGACACTGCCACCAGTACGCATTCCCCCCGGCGAGAGTGCCTGCTGTGATAGCGACAGAAGTTGTCCCGCCAAGCGTGTTGCTGCTCCATGCCGGTGTTGTGTAGTTGCCTGCGTCGGCACGTACTATGAACTCGCTCGCGGAGTGGAACGCATTTGGGTCCGCGTCCGAGAATGGGGCGGCACAAAGGAGGACATCTTGAGCGCCTCGCATGTTGCTTTGGTGGTTAGGGTTCGTGTTGACTGGTGTTGCCGGCGAATTCTGTACGTCCACCGTAAACGTTCGTTGGGCGGGTGATGGGTCAACCTGTCCAACATTATCCTTTGCCTGTACTTCAAAGGTGTAAGTTCCGTTTGGAAGATCGGTGTAGGCTTTAGATGTGCCATTAGCATAGGTAGACCAGCTATCCTGGTATCCAACAAGGCGATAGGAATAGGCAAGGCTTCCCACGGTCGTTCTGTCGTCGGAACCACCATATGTAAACTGAACATCGCGAGTGTAAATGGTTCCCGATGCCCCAGAATTAATTGTCGTTTCGGGAGGCAAATCATCAAGAACGGTAATTGAGCTGGTAAAGTTAACAGCATCTTCACTACGGGTTGTATACGAAACATAAGGTTGTGCCCCCCAGCACCAATTCGCAAACCAGAACTTGAAAACACCTGCGCTTCCGAGAGAAGGCGTAAGGGTAAGTCTTTGCTCGGTGTAGCTAAGCCAATCTGTATCGCGCGGCCATTGCGAAACTGTTGGACCGTCATATCCAATGCTTAGCACATAACCAAAGCCGGATGTGCTATCACGATATCTAATGTTAAATGCTCCATCTTCTCCTTCAAATACTGTAGGTGTTTCTCCACTAACCCAAGCGGCCCCACTATCTTCCGTAAGCAATGCTAGCGAAAAACGATCATACCATCTGTCACCGATTCGATAGTTGATATGGTTTTGAAAATATAAAAGAAGCCTATTCGAATCTACAAAAGCGTACTCACCCACCGCCAGACTTACTGTTTGTTGAAATGAACCCTTTGAAACCAAAAATGTCACTTTTCCACCACTAATAGTTTGAGCTATTACTTCATATCCATCTTCCGTTGCGGGAGCATCGCCACCAACGTGGTACCACGTACTCCCTGAATAGGTCTCATAAGTTGGCGGATTGCCAACATGAAAGCTTCTTGTAGCATTATTGTTCCCACGGTTTTCATCCAGTGCCGTTATTATGTCAATCGTAACCGTTGCTGGTCCGTTGTATGCACTTGGCACGTCTAAATAGACTCGCGTAAGGCCAGCATTCCCGCCCGCAGATATTGTAACCAATGGGTGTTGAGAAATCTCATCAAGAACGGTGCTTGTAGCAGATAACAACCTGTAAATGACAGAGAACCCAGATTCCGAGAATATGCCATGATTGGCAACGTTGATACCAACGCGTACATCGCCGCCAGGATTCACAGTTGTGGGTATTTCTTCTATGAAGCCAATTGCCAAATCGTGTCCGGCATCGGGACCCGGTTCATAGACATAAAGCGTGGACTGCGCTGTGTTCTCACTCCAGAGTCCATTTGAATCCCGCACTTGGAGGGTTATGGTGTGCTGTCCTGCCGAGAGTTCAGTTGAGTTGCGGCTGAAGGAGGAAGAACTCCCGCTATAGAGTTGACCGTTGAGATTTGATGTCCACCTGTAAATGGAAAGTGTGGCGTCCGGCGTTGTGGCACTGCTGGCAGACCCGTCGAAACTGATGATGCCGCCACCTTGCGTGACTGACGAAGGCGTGATTGCGTGGATGCCTGCTGTTGGTCTTGGCTCCGGTTTTGGGGTAATCGTGCCTGTTACAAAGAATTGTCCGAGACTGCCATATTCGGTGTATCCACTCGGTGGGTTGTTCATCGGGCTCCCGGTGCCCGTTCCTGTGATATGCAGGTAGTGCAGCCCTTCTGAGATCGTTGTCTCGATGGTGGCATCTGTGTCAGCAATTGGGTCGGCAAAGGCTACGAGAGATCCAGCCGCATTGTATAGGAGTGCGGCAATGTCCAAATTGCCGCCTTTTGTATCAATGTCACTGGACCAAGGCTTGATACGCAGAACGACAGTTCCCTCTGGGGCTGGAAAAGAAAAGACGTCTGTGTCGCTGTTTCGTTCAAGGATGCCGCGTTGAGATAGTTGAGTGCCGCTGACGGTCATCGGCGTCGCGTTTCCATTGCTATTGCCATGATCGTCGCCTATGTACGGGATTTTTTCGGAGATGATTAGAAGATCATCTTGAGTGTTATTGGCGTCGTAGTATTCCCCCTTGGACCATGTGGACACGTTTCTACCATAGGCAGCTCCCATGATTGGTCCCCATGATGTGCTTCCTGTGCCATGGCCTCCGTAGTATTCTTTGTCTGTGGTGCCATCATGACTAAGGCCAAGATTATGACCAAGTTCATGTGACGTGGCTTCTGCAATACTCGATTCGCTCATTATCTCCACCCAAACGGGCGAATAAAAAGCATAGTCGGCAGATCCAAACATATTGACATAAGCTATGCCGCCGTACCCATGATGAGGACAGTTATTACCGTTCCGATCAACCGATGAAGTTATGAGAGCCCAACCCGTAGTGTCCGTCCAAGTCGTGGGCTCCTTTGTAGTCACATTCACATCAAATGGGGCGAAATCCTCTGCAACGCGCGCCCAGATATTGCTTATGCTTTGTTGTTCTTCCTGTGAAAAGGTGTTTTCATTACCATCTGTATCGTAAGGTCGGCAGTCCCAACTGCTCCTAGCGACAAAATTCGTGCTCGTACTGACGTTCCAAGCTCTACCGCTAACAATCCCTCCATTAAAATCCAGATAAAGCACGTTCGATGAGCTGGGCCGACTGTGAAAGATCGGTGGCGTGGAGATCGGCACCGCAGGTGCGTTCTTTTGAGGTATAGAACGAAGCGGGCGATGCGTGGAATCAAAAGGAATGCCGGTATGCTTTGCATTTGGCTGTTGGACCTGTGACTCAGACTTGGGGGAGACGTGATGCGGGTGTGTGTTGTTGAAACTGCAAACATAGTAGATTGAACCCGCACTGTCAGTACGAAGAGATGCAACGTCGTTTATGTGAAACTGTAATTCGCGCAGTGCCGTTAGAGCGGAGGCTTGAGCTTCATCTGGAAGCTTTTCAATTTCCCGCCGCAACTCGCTTGGTGGAAGATCCGTTAATCGGTGCGGTTGGCCGAGGCCGTAGAAAGTATTGGCCGGGTGTTGCTTGTCCGAATCCAGTTGCTCGGATCTTATGGAGTTGTATGAATACGGATCTGCTTTGGTCGTCTTGTTTTTGGTTGCTGATAAGGGCTGCATGCTGGACGCGCTAAGCTCCTCTTTAGCATGAGCCTGAACTTCAGTTGAGATTGCCCCTATGCTTGTGTCTGGACCTTGGCGATGTCGAGAAAGGGAAGCAATAACACCGCTTTCATGCGGAGCAGCACAAAAACCTGCGATATAATAGACGGCAGTGAGAATGGCTGCGGCAGCAAGTATGCCGCGAATGCGCCTTGCTTTTTTTCGACTTATCATTAGCGAAACCTCCTGCAACGAACGGGGTGCGAACATTCGTCACTTCCTGCGAAGGAAGCGCGAAATCCCCACAGGAATATGAGCCGCAAACCTTATTCAACTGGGCGAGCTCCCACAATCTGTATATACCGGTTGCTTAGGCCTTCGTTAATTGGGAAATGGGGTCGAGATATTTCCCGTCACTGGATAATATTGGTACCGCGGCGCTTCGATGTGTCAGGAAAACGTTATGCAGCACAATAATCTCACTCCATGTCCTCTTTGTGATGCGGTGCGCGGATACCATTTTTCCCGGGACGCGGGCAGGTCTTTCTATCGTTGCGCGAATTGCCAACTCGTATTTGTTCCGCCCTCGCAGTTTCTGTCTCCGGAAGTCGAGAAGGCGCGTTACGATTTGCACGAGAACGATCCGTCAGATGAATGTTATCGGCGCTTTCTTTCCCGCCTTTTTACTCCTCTTTCGGAACGCCTTGTCCCCTGCAGTCATGGGCTCGACTTCGGCAGTGGTCCGGGGCCCACGCTCTCGCTCATGTTTGAAGAAGCAGGGCACGCGATGGATATCTACGATCCGTTCTACGCGCCGGACCCGCGTGTGTTTGAGCGGCAATACGATTTCATCACGGCGAGTGAAGTACTGGAGCATCTGCATCGGCCGCGCGAGGAGTTGGACCGGTTGTGGGGGGTGCTGAAACAGGGCGGGTGGTTGGGGGTCATGACAAAACGGGCGAGAGACGCGAAGGCCTTCAAGGGTTGGCCGTACAAGAATGACGACACGCACGTGATCTTTTTTTCCGAAGCGACGTTTGAGTGGCTGGCAGATCGCTGGAGTGCGGACTTGTTTTTTGAAGGGACGGATGTGGTGTTGTTACGGAAAAAGTGAACCCCTCACCCCGTCCCTCTCCCGGGGGGAGTGGGGACGATATGAAGGTGCCGGCGGTGCGTGGAGCGGAGAGGATGTAAGCGCAATCGCAGGTCCAATTTTCGTTTTAACCCAGAGTTAACCGGTATCGCGGGCTCTCTCCGTTGTATAACTATAAAATAGTTAAAAAAGAGCTTGCAGGATCGCGGCTCCTCTTTATATAACCAATAATTAGTTAATTGGATCGGGGTTTCCTGTCGGCCGGTGTAGTTCAACGAACAAGCAGTGCGGCGGGGACTGAAACCTGAAATGAGAGCGGTTGCGGAAAGATAAACCATGAGCTGCGCAGCGTTGCGGGGCTCGAAGATGAGGAGGGAGTGCAGGATGAAGGTGATGCGTATAGTGGCGGTATTGCTGTTGGGATTGTGCGGGGTCGCGAGTGCGAACCTGCTGACGAATCCCGGGTTCGAGACCGGTGATCTCACCGGCTGGGATGCAGGCGGCTGGTACGTCGGAATGGGTGGAGATGCGCAAAGTGGTTCGTATGGGCTTTCCTATCATGCTCCGGCGAGCGTTGGACCCGACGGATGGTTTGTGGCCTTTCAGTTGGTTTCTGTTTCGGAGGGATTAAGCTACGACGCGAGTGCCTGGCTGCGCTACGCGGGAACAGCGAATAACTCAGAGCAGTTCCTTGAGATCCAATGGCTCAATGGTCTGGGTGAAATTATGTGGGGCAATGGCGTTGGGTCGGCGCCCTTGTCCAGTCCGCATGACTACAGCTTTGTCGAACTCAACAATCTTGTGGCTCCGGCCGGCGCTGTTCAAGCCAGTGTGCGTGCCGTGGTTCACACGACAGACACCACGACGGATAATGCGTGGCATACATTTGATAACTTCTCGTTTGCGGAAGCTATTCCGGAACCGAGCACCCTGGCCTTGCTGGGAGTTGCCATGGGCGTTCTCGGGCTGGTTCGTCGTCGCAAATAACTTCTGATTCTCAGCACAATGGGCGGGGAAGAGACCCTCTCTCCGGGCTTACGCTCGAACTCTCTCCCCGCCCGTCCTCTTTTCCACGGGCGGGCTACGGATAAATGCCACGCAGGCGCACGGCTGTTGCGACCCGTGATACCGCAAGGATATAGGCCGCCAATCGCATGTCGCATTTTTCCCGTTCGGCAATGGACAGCACTTCCTGGAAGGCGCGGGTCATGATGCGATGCAGTTCCTGATTAATGCCTTCCAGCGCCCAGAAATGCGATTGCAAATCCTGTACCCATTCGAAGTAGGACACGGTGACTCCGCCGGCGTTGGCCAGGATGTCCGGGATGACAAAAACGCCGCGCTGATGAAGGATTTCATCCGCTTCCGGTGTGGTGGGGCCGTTGGCGCCTTCAGCGATGATCTTTGCCTTTATTTGTGGAGCATTCTCCTTCGTAATTTGATTCTCCAGGGCGCAGGGCGCGAGGATGTCCACGTCGAGATCGAACAAGGCTTTATTGGCGGCTGCTGATCCCTTCACGAAATCACCCTCCGGATACCCCTCGAACGACTGGTCTTTCCGGCTGTGCAGGTAACCTGTCAATTGGGGGATATTCAGTCCGCGCGGATTGAAAAGACCGCCGCTGACATTGGTGACGCCGACGATGCGGCAGCCCAATTCATTAAGCAGTTGCGCCGTGGCGCTACCGACATTTCCGAACCCCTGCACAGCGACCGTGCAGTTTTCGGGCGAAAGACCGAGATGTTTCATCGCCTCGATAATGACGATCATCGCACCGCGGCCGGTGGCGGTGAGACGGCCCTCGCTGCCGCCGATATCAATCGGTTTGCCGGTGACGACGCCGGGAGCCGAATAGCCGACGTTCATCGAGTAGGTGTCCATCATCCAGGACATGACCTGCGCGTTCGTGTTCACATCCGGCGCGGGAATGTCTTTTTCGGGTCCGATGATGATGGAGATTTCCGATGTGAATCGGCGCGTGAGTTTTTCGATTTCGGCCAGCGACATATGGGTTGGATCGCACACCACGCCGCCCTTCGCGCCGCCGTAGGGGATGCCGACCACGGCGCACTTCCATGTCATCCACATCGCAAGCGCTTTGACTTCATCGAGCGTGACGTCGGGGTGATAACGGATGCCGCCTTTTGCCGGGCCCCGCTCGAGGTTGTGTTGAACGCGATAGCCTTCAAAGGTCTGGACCTTTCCATTGTCCATGACGATCGGGATGGAGACAATGAGGGTGCGTTTGCAGTGACGGAGTTTTTGCAGGATATTCGGATCGAGCCTGATTTTTTCGGCGACGATATCCAGTTGCCGGCAAGCCATCTCCCAGGGATTGAAGCTTTTGTTCATAATGGCTCCTTGTGTTGGAGTGATGCCCTTTTGGCACTATACCCTTTACAGGTGGGGGTGGTAAGACCTTCGGGGCTGAAGCCCGCGCCCGGCTTCCGCGTAAACGCGGAACTCTGACGGATGGTTGCCGGAGTTCCGCCTTCAGGCGGACAGCCTTTCCGACGCTTCAGCGTCGGGATCTTCCGCGTGAACGCGGAAATTGGGCAGAGAACCACAAGCGCGGCTACTGCTTAGTTTCTTCCGGCAGGATGATGTTCAGCAGGATTCCCACAATTCCCGAAAGCCCGATTCCGCTGAGTGTGATGCGGCCGCAACAGATCACCATGTCGCCGATGCCGACAACAAGGATCACGGATGCGATAACGAGATTGCGGGGCTTGCTCATATCCACTTGCGCGCGGACCATGGATCCGATTCCGATCGCGGCGATCATTCCGAACAAGAGAACCATGATTCCGCCGATCACGGGGGAGGGAATGGTTTTCAGCACGGCGGCGAGCTTGCCGATAAATGCCAGAAGGATGGCTGCAACAGCGGCGACGCGCATGTAGCGCGGGTCGGTTACGCCGGTCAGCGCGACAGCACCGGTGACTTCGGAGTACGTGGTGTTCGGCGGGCCTCCGAGTATCGAGGCGACCGTCGTGGCAAGGCCATCTCCCAGCAGCGTCCGGTGAAGGCCCGGTTTTTCAAAGTAGTTGTTTCCTGTGACGGAGGAAATGGCGAGGATATCTCCGACATGTTCGATCGCGGGTGCGATGGCCACGGGAAGGATATAGATGATAGCCGTCAGGTTGAGATGGGGCATGGCAAAGGCTCCGGAAGCCAGGGCGCGCCGCCATGGAATTTCGAACCAGGCTGCTTCGCGAATGGGAGTAAAATCAACGAATCCGCAGATCCATGCGACAACATAGCCGACGATAATACCGGACAGAATGGGGAGGAGTCGCAGCATGCGCTTGCCGAATATGGAAACGGCAACAGCTGTGGCCAGCGAGATTGTGGCGATGATCATGGCCCATCCATTCATGTTTTCAGAAGCCTGGAAACATCGAGCCATGCGGACGGCAACGGGCGCGAGCTTGAGTCCTATCACCATGATTACGGGACCGGTGACAATGGGGGGCAGGTAGCGTTGAATGGTGGACACACCGCCGAAACGTATACCGGCGCTGATCAGGGCATAAACCAGCCCGGTACATGCAAGCGCTCCAAGAGTGGCGCCTGCGCCGAAGTTCTCCATGCCGTACTGGATGGGCGCAATGAACGCAAAGGAGCTTGCGAGAAAAATCGGAATAGAACCGCCGGTGATCAATTGGAACAGTAGCGTTCCAATGCCGGCTGTGAAGAGGGCGATGGATGGGTCCAATCCGGTAAGCAGTGGAACCAAAACGAGCGCGCCGAAGGCGACAAACAGCATCTGAATCCCAAGCACGGCGGTTTTGAGCGGATTGGTGTTCGCCATAACGCAACTCCTCTTTGGTGAGCCGGAGTCTAGGATAGGGCTTGCTCTTTGATCGAGCGAAAAACATCAACGCAGCAACATGCATTCATCTGCAACAAGACATTTCACCATCCATCTGCTTGAGCGTACCCGACCTTATCAGCTTATGCGCATATGCGCATAAGCTGATAAGGTCGGGTGGGGTGGTGAGTGAAGATCGAGAGGGAAAGGATCAGGATGAGGACGGGCCTGGTGCGGGCTGTTAGGGGTGGCTGGGCCCCTTGCTTGGACGCGAGGGGAATGAAGGCAAGAAGGCAACCTGTGTTCCGGTCAAGGACTGTTGATGCTGGCGGCGGTCAGAAAGTGGAGTGGATCCCTCAAGACCCGTCATCCAGGAAACAAACAGCGCAACGGGACTCAGGATCGGCGATTACGTGCGCGTACTTTCCGTTGGACGAAGACGGAACGTCTATGACTTTGACAATGTGTTCGTAAGCACCGGCATCGGGCAGCAGCGCCTTGAGCGCGTTGGGCGAGGCCCGGAAGAAATCTTCGTTGAAACAGGTGTTGGCGTCCTGAGGATAAACCGGGAGATAAATAATCTGCTGTTCGACAAGATCCTGGAAGAAATGCGTGCCATATGAAACTTCGGGTACGTGCCCGGCCTCCTCGCGGGCAAGCTCAACCAGCACCGCTGCATTATCAATGTCTGCGTAGCCCACATTGACCCCAAGCTCGATATTGCTGCTGCCCCAGCGGCCGGGGCCGATCATGATGATTTTCGATTGTTCGATCTGAGGCAGGCTGTTGATTTTCCCCACGATCCGGCCCAGAAACTTCTTCATGCCGGCGTTGTTGATGCCCGCGTATGTCTTCGGGTCAATGAAAAGCATATAGCGGATTCCGCGCACTTCGCCGCCGCTGATGAATCGGTCGGACTTGAACAGCATGCGATCCTTTTGCAAGTCGGCCGGAATATGAAGCGGGCCCTGTGTGCCGGGGACCCAGAGCGGGCGACATTGCAGAAGGTTCACGCGGACTTGTCCTTTCGCGTCCACATGCGCTGTAAACTCCGTATCCACCGGGTGTCCATAGGCTTTTTCCAGAACGGAGAGCATTTGCCCGACGGTTTTGACAAAATCGGTCCGCGCCAGAAGGTTGTTGAACGTGAGATAGAGGTCGCGCGGCGTACCCTCCACATCGCGGGTATGGGGATCGTAAAGATCCCCTTCTTTCATCACGGAAACCATGAGCGAAAGATGGGGGTAGTCCTTGGGTGCAAGCACATCCATGATCGGCTGAGTCACCAATGCGTTGGCATCCAGGTCGAGCAGGTCCATCTCGCGCTGGGAATACTTTGCGACTTTTGAGCCTACTTCAGGTCTGAGCTGTGGATGGCTGACGGCAATCATGCGCGGATAATCGCCGCCGACCCGGTTCACGGCCCGCGTGCCGAGACCGAAAACAAGACGGATGACGCCCGACGCCGGATCAATGCGGTCACTCCATGCATACAGATTTCGTGAGAATGCAACCCCGGCGAGTGTGGGGAAAAAATACCGGCGGTAAGGCATTCCGGAAACGCGCATTACGAGAATCGCCATCTGCTCGTCGCTCTCGCCGAGTCCGCGCCGTCGCCGATAGGAGAGGGCGTCGGGATTCAACGCGCTGGCATAAACCAGCTTCACCGCGTTCATGAACGCTTCCAGCCGTTGTTCCGGGTTACCCTGGTTCGCGCAGAATTCGCTGCGATACTTGCCCGCAAACGCATTGCCGAAGTTGTCTTCCAGCAGGCTGCTCGATCGAACGATGATCGGTGCCTGTCCGAAATAATCGAGCATGCTCCGAAACTGCTCCGTGATTTCGGGAGAAAAACGCCCTGCAAGGAATCGCCTCTCAACCTCTTCGAATTCTTCGTGCGAAATGGATGAGCTGCGCGAAAGATTGAGCCGCAACCGGAAGAGGTCGTTGTTGACGAGGAAGGTGAAGAATACGTCGGAACCGATGTAGAAAGAATCGTGTCCTTCCAGCAGGTTGCTGAAGTCCTTGGGGCCGCCGCGCGTTTCGCGCATCAGCGCATGCCGGGCCACCAGCATTCCCGCGGCCTTTCCTCCGATACGGCCGGAGCCGATAAGCCGGCTCCGGATACGGAGAAGATCATCGAGAGTGAAATAACGGTCTGCGAGCTTGTTGAATTGAGGGTGATCCCCGATCATCATGCGCGAAAGCTCCACCTTCAGCGCCGCTATTTCGGGGACGTCCTCCGACCAGGGCATGCCGCTCTCACGATATCGGCGCAGCCGCTCGAAAACGGCGTTCCACGGCGCGATGGACTCCGTGGTTGGCCGCAAGGGATGCTCCAACGCAATAGAGGAAACGGTTGCCGCATCGCCGCTTTGAAAGACGGGCGACCACAAATCGCCGCTCGCGCGATGAGGAAGAAACATCTGCGGTGAGAACCGATCCCACACCTTGAGCGGATGAACGTAAAGCTCGTCGTTCGCGCGATACACATCAATGAGCAATTGGGTCGTGTCGCGAATTCGCGCCACGGCGCTGTGCGCGTGTCGTCCGCGGGTAAGCGCGAAATAGGTGACGGTATCGAGTTCGAAGAGAAAAGGGCAGGTGACTTGAAAGAAGTTGGCAAGCAGTTCATCCGTGGCCCATTCAACCACCAGCGCGGAGAGGTTGTCGAACACGTAGAACGCTTCTCGGCCACGCTCCTCGATGATGCGATGAACTTCTCCACTGAACACATCGAAGCCGGGTGAAGGGTCCACCTCTACAAGCTCGAAACCGGAATCGGGGCCCAATACCGGAGGGTGGGGCGCAAAGCGGATGTAAACGCAGCGTCGGCCATCTTTTACGGACCCCTCGGCAAACGGGCGGACGAAGAGGAGATAGTCTTCGAGGTTGTCCACCTGCAGGACGACGTTGTCTCCAAGGCGCAACGATTGCACGGCCGCATCGAATGCGGGTATGCCGCTTGATACTTCGCGCGTTTTATTCATGCTCTCGGTAAATCCGTTCCGCCCTTCGTGGGGAGAAGCGAGGAACCCATCAGATGCTCGTCCACGGCGCGCGCGGCTTCGCGGCCTTCGGAAATCGCCCAGACGATGAGCGATTGTCCGCGCCGCATATCGCCCGCAGAAAAAACACCAGGCACCGTGGTCGCGTAGCGATCGGCCTTTACGTTGCCTCGCTCGTCGAGTTGCACACCGAGTTGCGCGATAATGCCGTCGGGTTCAGGCCCGGTGAAGCCCATCGCGAGAAGCACGAGTTCGCAGGGCCATTCGTGCTCGGAACCCGGCACTTCCAGCATCTGCATCCGGCCGTCCTTCTTCACGAATTCAAGGTTCACGGTCAACAGGCTGCGCAACCGCCCGCCGGCGCCGATAAATTTCTTCGTGGCGATGGCCCAATAGCGCGTGCCGCCTTCCTTGTGCGATGAGCTGGTGCGCAATCGCATGGGCCAGTAGGGCCAGGGTTGTTCCGGCGGACGATCCTCGCCCGGCATCGGCATGATTTCAAAGCTGGTCACGGATTTCGCTCCGTGGCGGACGCTCGTGCCGATACAGTCGCTGCCCGTGTCGCCGCCGCCGATGACGATGACGCGCTTGCCCTCTGCCGTGATCTCCGGCCCGATGCGCTCCGTGCTGTCTCCCGCGACGCGCCGGTTCTGGCCGGTCAGAAATTCCATCGCAAAATGAATGCCCTCGAGTTCCCGGCCGGGCATGGGCAAATCGCGGGGCTTCGTCGCGCCGCCGCAAAGCACAACCGCATCGAATGACTTCAGGTGATCGGCCGTTACGTCGCGACCAACATTCACGCCAGCTTTGAACGTGATGCCTTCCTGCTCCATGATTTTGAGCCGGCGATCAATGACCCACTTCTCCAGCTTGAAATCCGGGATGCCGTAGCGGAGCAGGCCGCCGATGCGGTCCGCGCGCTCGAAGACGGTAACCGCGTGTCCTGCGCGATTTAGTTGCTGAGCGCAGGCGAGTCCGGCCGGGCCTGACCCGACGATCGCCACCGATTTTCCCGTGCGCACTGCGGGCGGGACCGGGACGATCCATCCTTGTTCGAAAGCGTGTTCAATGATGGCTTTTTCGATCAGTTCGATCGTGACCGCCGGCTCGTTGATGCCCAGCACGCATGCCTCCTCGCAAGGCGCGGGGCAGAGACGTCCGGTAAACTCGGGGAAGTTGTTCGTCGCGTGAAGGCGGTCAATAGCTTCGCGCCAGCGGTTGCGATAGACGAGATCGTTCCAGTCGGGAATGATGTTCCCGAGCGGGCAACCGCTATGACAGAACGGCACGCCGCAATCCATGCAGCGCGCGGCCTGCTTCTGAAGCTTCGCATCCTCGAAGGGCTGGTAGATTTCGCTGTAATCGCGGATTCGTTCTTCGACGGGCCGTGATTGCGGCATCTCGCGCGTATACTCTTTAAAACCTGTTGGCCTACCCATTGTTTATTTCCTGTTCTTAAAACTATTCAGTCGCGATGACGGTTTCGACAGAACCTCGCATCCCGCATCTCACGCTATCACAACCACTCCAGCACGTCCGTATTGCTTACGATGGCTGGTTTTTTCTCCTGCGGCCTGGATTGCATTCTGCCCATTAACCCCAGCGCGCGCTTGTAATCCACCGGCATGATTTTCACGAAACGCGGCAGGTAATCTTCCCACGCATCCAGGATCGTCTGTGCGACGGTACTGCGGGTGTACTGCAGATGCTTTTCGATGAGCGAGCGCAGTTCCTCGACGTCCGCCGGATCCGTCACGTGTTCCAATTCCACCATCTCCGTGTTGCAGCGCAGCGCGCCGAAGTCGCCGGACTCATCCAGCACATAGGCCACGCCGCCGCTCATGCCGGCCGCAAAGTTGCGTCCGGTGGGCCCGAGCACCGCGACGCGTCCGCCGGTCATGTACTCGCACCCGTGATCGCCGACGCCCTCGACGACCGCCCACGCGCCGCTGTTGCGCACGCAGAATCGTTCGCCCGCGAGGCCGCGGACATACAACTGGCCGCCGGTCGCGCCGTACAACGCGACGTTTCCGATCAGGATGTTTTTCTCCGGCACGAATTTCGCCTCGCGCGGCGGATAAATCGCAACCTTTGCCCCCGAAAGGCCTTTGCCGAAGTAGTCGTTCGCGTCGCCTTCCACGAGGAACGTGAGGCCGTGAGCGCCGAATGCGGCAAAGCTCTGGCCCGCCGAACCCTTGCAGTGAATAATGATCGTGTCTTCAGGCAGGCCTTCTTCATCGTAATACTTCGATATCTGGCTGCTCAAGAGCGTGCCGACCGTTCGCTGCGTGTTGCGTATTTCGAGCCGCAGAACGACTTTTTCGCGTCGCTCCAACGCAGGCGCGGCTTGTTCAAGAAGCTGATAGTCCAACGCGCCGTCCAGGCCGTGATCCTGTTTCTGTACGCGCCGCACGGCCACGCTTTCCGGAACTTCCGGCTTGTAGAGAATGTTCGTGAGATCAACCGTTCTGGCTTTCCAGTGTGCCACATTCGCTCGCGGCTGAAGCAGGTCCACGCGACCGACCATTTCGTCCACCGTTCGAATGCCCAGGTCCGCCATGATCCGTCGCAGTTCCTCGGCGACGAAGCGGAAGAAATTGACGGCATGTTCCGGGCGGCCGGTAAATTTCCTGCGTAACTCGGGGTCCTGGGTCGCGATACCGACCGGGCACGTGTTCAGATGGCAAACGCGCATCATCACGCAACCGAGCGAAACGAGCGGAGCCGTGGAAAATCCGAATTCCTCCGCACCGAGCAGGCAGGCGACCGCGACGTCGCGCCCGGTCATCAATTTGCCGTCGCATTCCACCCGGATGCGTCCGCGCAGATCGTTCAGCACCAGCGTCTGCTGCGTCTCGGCGATACCGAGTTCCCACGGCAGGCCCGAATGTTTAAGCGCCGTTTCCGGCGACGCGCCGGTTCCTCCGTCCCATCCGCTCACAAGCACCACCTCGGCCTTGCCTTTCGAGACGCCCGCCGCGACGGTGCCGACGCCTACCTCGGAGACGAGTTTCACGCTGATGCGCGCATCGGGATTGGAATTCTTCAAGTCATGGATCAACTGCGCGAGGTCCTCGATGGAATAGATGTCGTGATGCGGCGGAGGCGAAATGAGCTGCACATACGGGGTGGAATGGCGTGTCTTCGCGATCCAGGGATACACTTTCTCTGCCGGGAGCTGTCCGCCCTCGCCGGGCTTCGCGCCCTGCGCCATCTTGATCTGGATTTCCTTCGCGCTGAGCAGATACCGGCTGGTGACGCCGAAACGGCCCGAGGCGACCTGCTTGATCGCGCTGATTCGCCAGTCGCCTTTCGGGTCCGGCAGAAACCGCTCGGGATCCTCACCGCCTTCGCCGCTGTTGCTTTTGCCGCCGAGGCGGTTCATCGCGATCGCGAGCGTCTCGTGCGCCTCCTGGCTGATCGAGCCGTAGGACATGGCGCCGGTCTTGAATCGCTTCACGATTTCCGTCCAGGGTTCGACGTCCTCCAGCGGAATCGGTGTGGCTGCTTTGCGGAACTCCATCAAGCCGCGCAGCGTCACGTGTTGCAGTGACTGTTCGTTGATCAGGCGCGCATATTCCTCGTACAAGCGCGCGTCATTCGTCCGCGTTGCCTGCTGCAGCTTGGCGATCGTGAGCGGGTTAAAAAGATGATGCTCACCGCCGCGCCGCCATTGGTAATTGCCGCCGACATCCAGTTCGAGCAGGGCGGGGATGGAAGTGGCAGGGAACGCGCGTTCGTGCCGTATCTGTGCTTCGCGCGCGATTTCGTCCATGCCGATGCCGCCGATCCGCGAAGGCGTGGCGGTGAAATAGTGGTCAATCACTTCCTGTCCGATGCCGAGCGCCTCGAAAATCTGTGCGCCGCGATAGCTTTGCAGCGTCGAGATCCCCATCTTCGACATCGTCTTCAAGAGGCCCTTGTTCACGGCCTTCACGTAATTCATTTGCGCCTTGGAGGCGTTGCGCACTTCGGGGATCAACCCGTCCGACACCATGCCGGCGAGCGATTCAAATGCCAGGTAGGGATTCACCGCGCCCGCGCCGTAGCCGATGAGCGTGCAGAAGTGGTGTACTTCGCGAGGTTCGCCGCTCTCGACGATGATGCCGCAGCTTGTGCGCTGTCCATTGCGCACGAGATGATGATGGAGGCCCGCGGTCGCGAGAAGAGCCGGGATGGGCGCCCGTTCCTTGGTGGCGCCACGGTCCGACAGAATTAGGATCGTTTTGCCCTCGGTGATGGCACGAGACGCCGCCTCGCAAAGTTCATCCATTGCGCGCTTCAACGCTTTGCCGCCGCCTTTGATCTCGAAGAGCATCGGCAGCGTGACGGAGCGAAGGCCTTCCTGGCGCAATTCGCGAATGCGGTTCAATTCCTCGTTGGAGAGGATGGGCTGTTCCAGTTTCAGGCGGCGTCCATGTTCCGGGGTTTCGTCGAACAGGTTGCGCTCCGGCCCGATATACATGAACAGCGAGGTAACCAGTTCCTCGCGGATCGCGTCCAGTGGAGGGTTGGTCACCTGCGCGAAAAGCTGCTTGAAGTAGTTGTAGAGCAGTTGAGCGCGCGAAGAGAGCACAGCCAACGGCGTGTCGGTGCCCATCGAGCCGATGGGCTCCAATCCCTTGCTTGCCATCGGGGAGAGAATGATGCGCAGGTCTTCCAGCGTATAGCCGAACAACTGCTGGTGACGGCGCAGGTCCGGCAGTTCCCCGGTGTCGGGCTGCATCGAGCGCGGCAGTTCCTTTAATTCTGCGAGATTATCGTCCAGCCATTTTCGATAGGGCTTGCGGCGGCTGAAGTCGCTCTTGATCTCCTCGTCGTCCACGATGCGGCCTTTTTCGGTGTCCACCAGCAGCATGCGGCCTGGCTGAAGTCGCCCCTTGTACTCGATGTTCTCGGGGGCGATGTCGAGTACGCCGGTCTCGGAAGCCATGATCACAAACCCGTCGCGCGTGACCGTGTAGCGCGAGGGACGCAGGCCGTTGCGGTCGAGCACGGCGCCGATGCACACTCCGTCGGTGAACGGAATGGACGCGGGGCCGTCCCAGGGCTCCATGAGGCACGCGTGATATTCGTAGAACGCGCGTTTCTCGTCGCTCATCGCCTTATGGTTCTGCCATGCCTCGGGGATGAGCATCATGACGGCGTGGGGCAGGGGGCGGCCGGTGTGATAAAGCAGTTCGACCGCGTTATCCAGGATCGCGGAGTCGCTCGCGCCCGGAGTGGCGATGGGGAACAGTTTCGGGATGTCGTCGCCGAAAAGCTTCGACGCAAAAAGGTGTTGCCGCGCGTTCATCCAATTCGAGTTGCCGCGCACCGTGTTGATTTCCCCGTTGTGACAAAGGAAACGGAACGGCTGCGCGAGATCCCAGGTCGGGAACGTGTTGGTGCTGTATCGCTGATGCACCAGCGCAAGGCCGCTGGCCATTTTCGGGTCCGCGAGGTCGGGGAAGAACGGCTCGATCTGGTCCGCCAGCAGGAGGCCTTTATAGATCAGCGTCCTGCAGGACAGGCTGGGGACGTAGAAGAAAGCCCTTTCGGACATGCCCGAATTGCGGACGGCGCTTTCCATTACTTTACGGATCACGTAGAGCTTGCGCTCAAAGTGCGCGGTGTCTGTGATTCCTTTGCCGCGGGCGATGAATATTTGTCGGATCACCGGCTCCGCCTGGCGCGCCACGTCACCCAGCACTTCGTTTTGAACGGGCACATCGCGCCACCCGAGAAAAACCTGTCCCTCGCGCTTCACCGCCTCTTCGAATAGCGCCGTGCATTTTTCGCGCTGGGCGGCGTCGCGCGGAAGGAACACGAGGCCGGTTCCGTATTCCTGTTCGCCCGGCAGGCGGACGCCCGCTTCGCCGGCTTTTTCCAAGAGGAACGCATGGGGGACCTGCATCAGGATGCCCGCGCCGTCCCCGGTGCGTGCGTCGGAGCCGGTTGCGCCGCGGTGCGTGAGGTTGACGAGGATTTCCAGCGCCTTGTGCACTACCTCGTGCGATTTCTTTCCGTGCAGATTGCAGATAAAGCCCACACCGCAAGCGTCGTGCTCCCACGCGGAATCATACAATCCCTGCGGGGCAGGCTTGCGTCCGTCGAAAGTATTGTTCTTATACATAGTCATTGGTCTGCTCATTACACTTCAAACGCCCCCGGTTTCTCCAGTGCTTTCTTTGTATGATTTTCCGCGATAGGTGCGGGATATTTCCCGACGAAGCAACCGGTGCAGAAATCGGTGGGGCCGTCCACGGCCGCCAGGAGTCCTTCCACGCTCAGATACGCCAGGCTGTCCGCCCCGAGAAACTTGGCCGTTTCCGGAACAGAATGCTGTGCGGCAATCAATTCGTCGCGTGACGGGAAATCAATCCCGAAAAAGCAGGGGTGCCGTGTCGGGGGACAGGAAACGCGCAAGTGAACTTCCTTCGCGCCCGCGCGGCGGAGGGCGGCGACGCGTCGGCGCGCCGTGGTGCCGCGAATGATGGAGTCGTCCACGACGATCACGCGCTTGTCGCGCACAACGCCGGGCACGACGGCCAGTTTCTTATCCACGCTGGCGGCGCGCTGCTCCATCTCCGGCATGATGAAGGTTCGTCCCACGTAATGATTGCGGATGAATCCGTAATCCATCGGGATTCCGCTTTCGAGCGAGTATCCCAGCGCGGCGGAGTTTCCGCTGTCGGGGACGGGGATGACGATGTCGGCGTCTATGGGATGCTCCGTGGCGAGCCGGCGGCCGAGTGCCATGCGTGACTCATGCACGTTCTGGCCGAAAACCATGCTGTCGGGCCGCGCGAAGTAGACATGCTCGAAGATGCACTGACCCAGAGGACCGCTCACCGGCTCACAAAACGTGCTGCTGCGGATACCCTTATGATCCACCGTGACCAACTCACCCGGCAGAACATCTCTTTCGTACGTCGCGCCTACCTGGTCGAGCGCGCATGTTTCGCTGGCGAACACGTAGCCGTCGCCAAGCCGCCCGATCGAAAGAGGACGGAAACCGTATCGGTCGCGCGTACCCATGACGCTGTCCTTTGTCATCAGGACAAACGAGAACGCGCCCTCCAAATCCGCGAGGGATCGCTCAACACGCCGGGTTCGCGAGCGGTACTGCGGATCGGCGATCAGGTGCATGAGAATTTCGCTATCCGTACTGGTTTGAAATATCGCGCCAGCCTCCTGGTATTGCCGTCGCATGGCGCGGGCATTTGTCAGGTTGCCGTTGTGCGCGAGTGCCCAGAGTCCGTCGAGACACTCGAATACGAGAGGTTGCACGTTGTGGGCCTTGGATGAGCCGGTGGTGGAGTAGCGGACGTGGCCGATGCCGAGGTGTCCCTGTAGCTCCGAGGCGGGCCGCTCGGAAAAAACTTCGCTCACCAGCCCCATGCCTTTGATCGTGCGGATGTGAGTTCCATCGCTGACCGTGATGCCGGCGCCTTCCTGCCCGCGATGCTGCAGGGCGAAAAGACCGGCATGAATGATCTTGCCGGCTTCCGGAACGCCAAAGACGGCAAATACGCCGCAGTGCTCACGCGGCTTATCGGACAATATGTGCTTTGTCATGCCCATCGTATCAGCTAGTTCCGTTCCAATTTTTTTGCCTTATTCTGTAACCCGCTTTTTATCAGCAACATAGGAAAAACAAGATTCTTTGTCGCCCTTAAAAAGATACAAATATGTATGCATCATAATCCCTATAAGTACAAATATGTATTATTTATGAATGCTGGTTCGAATTGGGATCACGCAAAAAAGGCGCCGGCACAGGGCCGGCGCCTTATGCAATTTCAATGCTGTGAGTTGATCAGAACGAATACGCCAGGCTTACGCCACCGAACACGTCCTTGTCCTTCGCTTCACTCGGGAATGCATCTTTGTTCACGTTGCTCGCGTAGGCAACGAACGCACCGATTTCAGTGCTTTCGCATGCGGCATACGTTGCGCTGAGCTGTGCGCCCCAATCGAACAAGCCGCCCTTGGTTCCGCCGGCATAGTATTCCGCGAATTTCTTGTCGGCCGCGCCGATTTTTGCGCTGGCTTCGAGGCTCAATTGCTCTGTCACGCTGTAGCCGTACGCGATGCTGACATCGCCATAGAGCCCGTCCACTTCATCCACGTCATAGTATGCGTTGAGGCCCAGCGCAAGGCCATCAACCGGCTCAAAGCCGAGGTTGACGAATACTTCGCGGGTGTCCGTGTCCTTCTTTGCTTCCACTTCGGCATGCCCTTCGGGCAACTCGGGCGTGTAATTCCCTTCCTTGGGGAAGAGGTATTCCACGATACCGACCGTTACGCTCACGGGACCTTCAAGCGGGAGCGCGTAGGAGACTGTAAGGTCCACCTCCGAGAACTCGCGCTCTTCGACCGCTCCGTCATAATCGGAGATGTCGAAGTTCCCCCAGACGTTGAACCCGAGCCCGGAAGGGTGGGCGACGTCTATTGAGGGCTGCACGACGAGGCCGTCGTTGAACGTCAGGCCGCGCCATACATAGGCGGATACCACATCCGCCCCCACTGTCACGTCCGCCGCCAGGCTGGCGGCAGGAATTGCGGCCGCCAAGGCGACTACGGCAGCCAATCCAATTGCTACTCTCTTGCTCATCTCTTTTTCTCCTCGCATTGGCGGGCCGGTTTTCCGTGCCCGCAATTTTCTATCGGTCTCTTTTTTTGCTCCCGCAGCGACTACAGGCCGCGCGAGATGTTAGATTGCGGTTAGCCGCAAATGTAAGCTAAAGGGGCGCGCCGTCAAGCGAAAGGCACGCCCCTTTTCCATATTATCCAATGGCCACACCCCCCGTTTCCCCGGTGCGGATCCGGATGCATTCCGGCAAGTCGAGAATGAATATCTTTCCGTCCCCGATTTTCCCGGTGCGAGCGCCCTTGATGATTGCATCCACCGTGGGTTTCACGAAATCCTCGTTCACCGCGATCTCGAGCCGCACCTTCTTGAGCAGGTTCACTTCCACGTCCGCGCCGCGGTAGGACTCGTGATATCCTTTCTGCCTGCCGCAACCGAGGGCATTGGTGACCGAGATCTTGAAGATCTCCGACTCGTAGAGCGACTGTTTCACCGCGTTCAGCTTCTCGGGCTGTATATATGCAATTATGAGTTTCATTTCCGTTCTCCTTTCTTCAGCGCTCGGTTATTGGTTCGTGAAGATCTGGAAACCGCTGTAAGCCTCCATGCCATGTTCGCCGATATCGAGGCCGCGCAATTCTTCTTCTTCGGACACGCGCAGGCCCATCGTGTACTTGATGCCCAGGAACATCACGAGCCCGAGCCCGAACGCCCAGACAAAACCCGCGCCCGCGCCGATAAGCTGGCTGATGAGTTGGTTGATGCCGCCGCCATAGAACAGGCCGGTATTGGCCTCGCCGATGCCGAGCACCGCTTCCGCGTTGAACAAGCCGCAGGCCAGTGTGCCCCAGAGCCCGTTCACGCCGTGTACGCTGATGGCGCCCACGGGATCGTCAATGCGCAGCACCTTGTCGAAAAAGAGGACGCTGGCCACCACCAGGACGCCCGCGACAAGTCCGATCGCTACGCTCGCGAGAGGCGTCACGGTATAGCAGGGAGCTGTGATCGCCACGAGGCCTGCCAGCGCGCCGTTCATCGTCATGGACGCATCCGGTTTCTTGCAGAGAATCCACGCGGCAATCATGGAAGAAAGCGCGCCGGCCGCCGCGGCCAGGTTGGTTGTGACTGCTACGCGACCGATTTCGCCATTGCCCGTCGTGGTGCTGCCAGGGTTGAACCCGAACCACCCGAACCACAGGATGAATACGCCGAGCGCCGCGAGCGGAAGGTTGTGTCCCATGATCGCGCGTGGCTTCTTGTCCGGTCCATACTTGCCGATGCGGGGTCCCAGGACGATCGCACCCGCGAGCGCAAGCCAGCCGCCGACGGAGTGAACGACGGTCGAGCCGGCGAAGTCACAAAACGCACCGGTCTTCAAGTTTTCCAGCCAGCCGCCGCCATCCAGCAACCCGCCCCAGGCCCATGAGCCGAAGATCGGATAAATCACCAGGCTGACGATGAAGCTGTAAACCAGGTACGCCGAGAACTTTGTCCGTTCCGCCATCGCGCCGGAGACGATCGTCGCCGCCGTGGCTGCGAACACGGTCTGAAAGATCATGAAGGTGAACTTCCAGTCGTCACCAATGACCCCGTTCAGAGCGAACAACGAAGTCCCGAAGAATCCATTGGACGCTCCGAACATCAGGCCGAAACCGACAAGGAAAAAGGCCAGCGAGCCCATGGAAAAATCCATGAGATTCTTCATCAAGATGTTCACCGCATTCTTCGCACGAGTGAAGCCCGATTCAACCATTGCGAATCCGGCCTGCATGAAGAAGACGAGAAACGCCGCAACAGCGGTCCAGACAATGTTGATATTCGTCTGTACCGTCTCGATCGCGGAAGTCTCCGCCTCTTCCGCCAGTGCAGGGATTGTTCCCAAGGCCACCAACAGGGTCATCAGTAGAAGCATTCGGCTTATCTTCATAACTATTTCCTCCGGTTATCTTGCAGGGTTACGCTCCATGCGTTTCCTGCGCCATCGCTTTTAGCAAGGGGCGTGCCAATGCTTCATGTGAGACGGCGGTAATATTCGTAATATGCTGACATGCAAAATGATACAGATAGAATTAAGCCGAAAGCGCCGCTATATGCTTTTGATATAAATAATACAATAATGTTGTCATAATATGTAAATAATACATTAACGTTATTAGTCCTTCGCGGTCTGAAGGGTTTGCTGGGCTACTGCCGCGATATGCGTTTTGGTATTGAAAGCGAAAAGCGCGCCTCCGGTTTGAACGGAGGCGCGCTTTGGCGACTCAATGAACGTTGTGTGGGTTTCAGCCGATGGCCAGATGGCCAGTCTCGCCTGTGCGAATCCGGATGCATTCCGGCAAGTCGAGGATGAATATCTTTCCGTCCCCGATTTTCCCGGTGCGAGCGCCCTTGATGATCGCATCCACCGTGGGTTTCACGAAATCTTCGTTCACCGCGATCTCGAGCCGCACTTTCTTGAGCAAGTTCACTTCCACGTCCGCGCCGCGGTAGGACTCGTGATATCCTTTCTGCCTGCCGCAACCGAGGGCGTTGGTGACCGAGATTTTGAAGACCTCCGCCTCGTAGAGAGACTGTTTCACCGCGTTCAACTTTTCCGGTTGTATGTATGCAACTATGAGTTTCATGTCTGGTTCTCCTTCCTGTGCTTAAGCAAGTTACTGGGTTGTAAAGATCTGGAATCCGCCATAGGCCTCCATGCCATGTTCACCGATGTCGAGGCCCTTGAGCTCTTCTTCCTCGCTCACGCGCAGGCCCAGGATATGCTTGATTGCCAGGAACAGAACGAACGCGAACACAAAGCAGAAGACGCCTGCGGCAAGAACACCCTTCAACTGAACAAGGAACGAATATTCCGCGCTGAAGAGGCCGACAGCCAATGTGCCCCAGATGCCGTTTACAAGGTGAACGGAGAGCGCGCCGACCGGATCATCAATCCGCGCGCGGTCGAAACCGAGCACGGCCAGTACCACCAGTACGCCCGCGATCGCGCCGATGATGATCGAAGCGCTGATGCCGACCGCGTCCGCGCCCGCCGTGATGCCGACGAGGCCCGCGAGACAGCCATTCAATACCATTGAAAGATCAGGCTTCTTCTGCACAAGCCAGGAAGTGGCCATCGCGCCGACGATCCCCGCCGCCGCCGCCAGCGTGGTGGTTACCAGCACATACGATACCGGGCCCGGATCGCCCGAAAGGACCGATCCGCCGTTGAATCCGAACCACCCGAGCCACAGCAGAAACACGCCGATGACCGCGAGAGGCATGCTGTGACCCATGATCGGTTTCGGCTTGCCGTTCACGTATTTTCCGAGACGCGGCCCCAGCAGCAGAACGCCCGCGAGCGCGCCCCACCCACCGACCGAGTGAACCATGGTTGATCCTGCGAAGTCGTGAAAATTCTGCACGGCCAGCCAGCCGCCGCCCCAATGCCACATGCCCACAATGGGGTAGGCGATCGCGACATAGATGACCGAGAACAGCAGGAAGCTGTGCAGCTTGATCCGTTCCGCGACCGCACCGGACACGATCGTGGCAGCCGTTGCCGCGAACATCGCCTGGAAGAGGAAATCAGTCCAGTACGTGTATCCGACATTATAGGCGCTCGTAACACCACCCTCGGGCAAAGAAATGCCGAAGCCTGAAAAACCAAACCACCGCCCGGCAAAGGCTTCGCCCGGATACATCAGGTTGAAGCCGATCAGCGCGAAGGTCAGCACGCCGATCGCGGGGATCAGTGTGTTTTTGAACAGGATGTTCACCGTGTTTTTCGCACGGGTCAGGCCTGCTTCCAGCGTCGCAAAACCCAGGTGCATGACAAAAACAAGGAACGTGGCGACCATCATCCATATGTTGTTCGCCGTGAACGTGGCCATGTCTACCGGTGCGCTCTCCTCGGCGAAAACCGCTGTCGTCATGCACAACAGCGACATCAAAACAGCTAACAACGTCCGCTTTCCTGCTCTCATTTCGGCTATTGCTCCTTCTGTCCGTTTAACGCCGGGCACAATGCACGGTCGCTTGGTTCGCGAGTCATATAGCACCATGCGTGCCAAGCAGGGTGTGAGAGATGTGTAAATATTTATATAATACGTTGAGATACAGTAGATAACGAAAACTATCTCCGCATTTAAGGGGTGGGGCTGGTGTGTACAATAATAACAAATATGTAATAATAACACAATAAAACTACAAATATGATATCGAAGATGTTTCTTTTTCAGGGCCTGCCGCGCTCCGATTTTGCGTTGGCATTGATTCTTCTCTATATTGCTCGAAACTCTCGAAAGAGCGCAGGATG
This sequence comes from uncultured Verrucomicrobiota bacterium, assembly GCA_964617565.1. Taxonomy (GTDB): domain Bacteria; phylum Verrucomicrobiota; class Kiritimatiellia; order CAIQIC01; family JAGNIJ01; genus JAKJGV01. The sequence continues at coordinate 2,240 of CAZTYH010000037.1, read as the reverse complement.
AACTGATGAAATATGACTATGACATGGTTGTGATTGGACTGGGGCCGGCCGGGATGGCGGTATCGGTGATGGGTTCGGAGATGGGGCTGAAGGTTTGTGCGATCGAGCGCCACAAGATCGGCGGCGAATGCATGAACGTGGGGTGTATTCCGAGCAAGTCGCTGTTGCGCATGGCGGCCGCCCGCCACGCGTTTCAGTCGCTGGAAGTCATGGAACTGAATCCGGTAGAACCCCCATCGCTTCGCGATCCGTTTGGGCGCATTCAGCAATATCTCGAATACATTAACAGCAACAAGACCTCCGCGATGTTCAAGAAGGTTCACCTGGTACTGGCTGAAGGGTCCGCGGCGTTTGTTGATCCGCACACGGTGGAAGCGGGTGGCAAGCGCTACAGCGCCAAACGCATTTTCATTTGTACCGGCACGTGTCCGGCCGTGCCCCCGATCCCGGGCATCAAGAACGTGGATGTGTTAACAAACGAGAATCTCTTTGCGCTGGAGCGTGTGCCGAAGAGCATGGTGGTTATCGGAGGCGGCGCGATCGGCTGTGAGATGGCGCAGGCCTTCACGCGGCTCGGTTGTCCCTGCAAAATTGTGCACATGGACGCGCATTTGTTACCGTTGGCGGACCGGAACGCTGGCGAGACGCTGGAAGCCGCACTGAAGCGCGAAGGCATAGACGTCTTTAACGGCCGCAAGATCAGTCGCATCGAAAAGAGCGACGCCGGGGTCGCTGTGATGACAGAGCAGGGAGAGCGATTGGAGGGCGAGCGCTTGCTGGTTGCCGCCGGGCGCAAGCTGGATGTCGAATCGCTGCAGCTGGATCGCGCGGGCGTGACGGTGGGGAAGAATGCCATTGAAGTGAACAAGCATCTGCAGACCAGTTGCGGCCACATCTACGCGGCCGGCGATTGCAATGGCCACGTTCTGTTCACGCACGCCGCGATGCACCAGGGGATGATCGCATTGATGAACTGCATGATGCCTCCTTTCATGCGCATGGATTTCCGGAAATACGTTGTTCCGTGGACTGTTTTCACGGAACCGCAGGTTTCGGTGGTGGGCAAGTCCGCGCGCGAGCTCGATGCCGCCGGCACGAAATACGAAACCGTAACAGCCAATTATGCCGATTATGGGGCAGCGATAGCCGAGGGCATCGCGGAAGGGCATGTGCGGGCGTATATCAGCCCGACCGGCCGCATTTACGGCGCGCAGATCATCGGCGAAGGCTCCGGCGAAATGATCAATGAGTGGGCGTTGGCAATACAAAAAAAGTGCCGCATCACCGATATCATGCTGTTGCAACACTCCTTCCCGAGCATGTCATTCCTGACCAAGCGAGTGTCAGAAATGTGGATGATGAATCGTATGAAATCTCCCTGGTTGCGGCGGATGATCAGGTGGATGTATTGATTGCAGAACATGTGCAGAAAAAACTTGCGTGTGAACCGAATGCGAATACATTAGGTGGCATAGAAGGGAGGCTTAATGAAGAAGCTGATTGTTGGGTTGCTTGTACTGGCGTTCCTGTTGACGGGTGTGAACGTGTCTGAGGCTCAGGCTTCCGGACGTGGCGGATTCATGGGTTTCATCGCGGGTTGCTGCTTCGGCATTCGTGCCGCCGGCGATTACAACCAGGGCAAAGAGATCCATTGGAGAGAGTGGGTCATGTTGATTCCGTACGTCAATATCGTGTTCGCAATCTGGAACGGTATTGATGGCGCGAATGGCGTGACGAAGACGGATCTCGCGGCGAAGTACGGCGCGATGTACTACTAAGTCGCATCGTGTTTCTTTCAAAGAGTGTGAAGAGGATTCCGGGTCTTGTGCCCGGAATCCTCTTTGTTTTTATCCAGGCAGGATTTGGCGCAAGCCTGGACCTTGCCGTGGATCTTTTCGAGGAAGGCGATTGGGCGGGATGTCGGCGCGAATGCGCGCGCGTTCTGCAGCAGCAGCCGGAAGCAGAAACCGCGGAACTGCTCGGTGCCATTTCAATGGTGAAGTTGAACCGCGAAACAGATTCCGCGGAAGCCACGCTCGAAAGGCTTGCCGGTAACGCCGGCACCCGGGAAACGCGCGCAATGGCGGCCTACGAGTTGGGTCGCGCGCAATGGGCGCGGGGTGAAGCCGAAGCAGCGGCGCGGAATTTGCAGCAGGCGTTTCTGCTTACTGCGGATCACAACCTCTTCTTGCGAGCCGGCTGCTCGTTGGATTTGCTTCGCAAAGATTTTCCAATGATTG
>CAZTYH010000036.1:26724-29858 GCA_964617565.1 uncultured Verrucomicrobiota bacterium | reverse complement strand
GCGCGTTTTTTCTCGCAGCGACTCAATGAGGGGGGGCTGCTGCACTGCTTCACCGATCCCATGAGCAATGCGTTTGGTCTTCTGCCCGGAACCGATGGCCGGCGCACCATCGCCGTCGTCACCAACGGCGACACGCTGGTTTACGAAACAACCGATCAAACAGTGGAAGTGCGGACCGACATGCTGGTAGGCCCGTTCGTCGTGGACAACAGCCTGGCACTCGGTGCACTTGCGGCGTTGCCGGAATTATTCGACAAGCTCCAGATCCGACTCCGGTCAAACCTCCTTCTCCTGATGGCTTCGCGCTGCCAGGGTCGCGGAAACCTCGATGGGTTGAAGCATTTTCTCTCGGAGGCACGCGTGAAGCCGGATGCCGGCATCTGTTTTGAAGGCGTGCAGCTAGGCAGACTCAATTACTCCTGCCTGGGCATGCGGCGCGGCGAAATCATCTGCCGTCTTCCCGATAATTACAATTGGGCCCAATACGGCAACACGGGCGCCATCGTGCCGATGAGCGATGTCATCAGCCGCATCGGACGCATCGCCATCCCCCGCCGGCCGCTGACCAGCATGATTCTCGGCTCCATCGAGGGCGGCGTCTCTTACCACAACATCGCCCGCCAGGCCGTGCTGCGCTTCGAACTGCGCAGCGAATCCGCCGAGATCCTCGCGCAGATTGAAGAGCAGCTGGAAGACATTACCGAGGAGGTCAGCTCCACGTTCGGCATCCAGGCAAAACTCGACATCTTTGCGAAACGCGAACCGGGCGGACTCGAAATCGGCCATCCGTTTGTCCGCGATGCGCGCGCGATCCTCGCGGCCATGAACATCCAGCCGATGCTCTATCCGACCACCTCGTTCATGAACGCGCTGGTCGCGGAAGGGATTCCTTCAATCACCCTCGGATTCACCACCGGCGAGCGGCGGCACGATCTGGATGAAATTGACGAAACGGCGGCTATCGGCCCCATGACAGCCGGCCTCGCGCAGCTGGTCGCCGCGATCATCAGCATGGACCAGGAGTTGTCGAATGAAGCGGACTAAACCGAAGGGAAAATCCGCCGCAGCGAAGGCGCCGGGAGGTGCCGGCATCGTTACCGAACGCATCCGGGAGTGGCTGGACACCCACACGTTTCACCATTCTCAATTTTCAAACATCGTCCAACTCGTCGAGCAGAAGAGAAAATCGGGCGTAACGATTTCACTCTGCATCCCGACGCTCAACGAGGAAAAAACCATCGGCAAGGAAGTCGTCCTTTTCAAATCCGAGCTGATGAACCGCTTCCCGTTGCTGGACGAAATCGCCGTGATAGATTCCGGATCGAAAGACCGGACGCTGGAGGTCGCGGCGTCGTTCGGCGCCGACGTGTACCGTTCGGCCGATATCCTTCCCGAAATGGGCGACAAGCGCGGCAAGGGCGAAAACCTCTGGAAGGCGATTTATCAACTCAAGGGCGATATCATCGTGTACATAGATGCGGACATTAAGAATATCCATCCGCGCTTTGCGTACGGCCTTGTCGGCCCGTTGCTGTTTCACCCAACCATCCAATACGTGAAGGCCTTTTACGACCGTCCCCTCATGTTTTCGAGCGGGGTGCGGCCTTCCGGCGGCGGCCGCGTTACGGAGATCCTCATCCGTCCGCTCTTTTCGCTCTTTTATCCGGAGCTGGCCGCGGTGATCCAGCCCCTGTCCGGCGAGTACGCGGTCCGGCGCGAGGTGCTCGAGCGCCTGCCCTTCCCGATCGGCTACGGCGTCGAAACGTCGCACTTGCTCGACGTGCATACGCAATGGGGATTGGACGCGATCGGGCAAACAGACCTCGACCAGCGTGTGCATCGCAACCAGGCGACACGCGATCTCGGCAAAATGTCCTTCGGCATTCTGCAGGCCTTTCTTTCTCGGCTCGAATCGCATACGGTATTGAAGGATATGCCTGAACTGGGATCCGTCATGCGCCAATTTCAATCGCACGACAACCATTACGAACCGGTTGAGCACCTGATTCGAGAAGAAGAGCGGCCCCCGATGATCGAGGTGCCCGCATATCGGAAAAAATTCGGGCGGACACGCTGAACACGGAATGATGCGTATTGCCGTAATACATTATCATCTGCGCAGCGGCGGTGTAACGCGCGTTATCGAGCACGCGGTGGCCTCGCTGAAGGATCGCGATGTCCGCGTCGTTGCGCTGGCAGGCGAACCGCCTCCGGACGGAGCAATCCCCCACGAGCAGATCCGTGTCGTGCAAGGCATTGACTATGCCACCGGCACGGATGCTCCCAACCCCGGCATCCTTGCCGAAAGAATGATGGAAACAGCCCGCAAAGCACTCGGCGGCGCACCGGATGTCTGGCATTTTCACAATCATTCCATGGGCAAGAACTGCGCGCTGACAAAAGCCGTCACACTCATGGCCGCCCAGGGCTGCCGCGTCCTTCTCCAGCTTCACGACTTCCCGGAGGACGGACGCCCCCACCTGTTCAAGGGCTTGATCGAACATCTCGGCGGCGGGCGCATCGAGGCCCTCGGTCCGCTCATGTACCCGCAGGCGCCGCATATCCACTACGCCACGATCAACGGACGAGACGGACGCCTGCTCGCCAAAGTCGGCATCCCCTCCGATCGCCTCCACCTGCTGCCGAACGCGGTGACCTTGGACGGCGGCCCGCACACCCCGTGGAATCCGCGACCCGATGAGCGCCGCCTCGTGCTTTATCCCGTGCGCGCAATTCGACGAAAGAACCTCGGCGAACTCCTGTTGTGGGCTTCGGTGGCCCTGCCCGCGGAACATTTCGCCGTCACCCTCGCTCCGAAGAGCCCGGGCGACCGCGTCGCCTACGAGCGGTGGGTCGCATTCGCAAAGCAGGAAAACTTTCCCATCGAATTCGAGGTCGGCACCCGAAATGACATGACGTTCGAAGAACGCCTCAACTCCGCGTGGCTGGCCGTCAGCACCAGCGTAGCGGAAGGGTTCGGCCTGACATTCCTCGAGCCCTGGCTCGTTAACCGGCCCGTCATGGGACGCCGCATCCCGGATATCACGCAGGATTTCGAGGAGGCGGGCGTGGACCTTTCGATGATGTACGACAAGCTGCTGGTTCCGCTCGACTGGGTGGGACGAGACCGTTTC
>CAZTYH010000036.1:23099-26624 GCA_964617565.1 uncultured Verrucomicrobiota bacterium | reverse complement strand
ACGGTGACAAGCTCTCCGACCGGGGCAGTAAACGACGGATTGAACGTGGCGTGCCTGCTCGACGCGTTTCTCGCGCCCGAGCGGTTCAGCCTGCTGAGGACATGACATCATGGATTTTCCACTCCAAGACGAACTCAAGGACGATCTGAAGACGCGCATCCGGGCACTGAATCGCCCCATGCAAGCCCAGCCCACCGGAGAGAAGGCGCGGCTATCCAGGAAGCTGCCGGGCATCCGCGTCGTCCTGTTCGACATCTATGGCACGATGCTCACCGCCGGGCGTGGCGAGATCGGCGTGGGCCAGGCCGCCGCGGAAAAAACACCGGCAACGGATGCGCTGACCGCCGCAGGATTCGCTTGCGCCGGCGAGGAATGCGGATTCCGCGCCGTCGAAATCCTGCAATCGGAGATCCGCGCCGACCACGAACAACTGCGGCGCCAGGGCGTGGATTATCCGGAAGTGGAAATCCGCGATGTCTGGCAGCGGACGCTGGATATACTGATCCGGGACGGCCACGTCCGCGGACTCATAACGCCCGAAGCGGTGCAGCGCCTGGCCGTCGAGTACGAATGCCGCGTGAACCCCGCATGGCCGATGCAGGACCTGCGTCAAACGCTTGAAGCCCTGCGTGTAAAAGACATCGTTCTGGGTATCGTCTCCAACGCGCAGTTTTACACGCCGCTGATCATGGATGTATTTCCGGAGACCGGCTGGACCGAAGGCTGGTTCGATGCCGGGTTGTGCGGCTGGTCCTACGAATTACGCGTGGCAAAACCTTCGCTTCGACTGGTCGAGCATGTGCTGACGCTCGTCGGAACCCAACTCGGCATCGGCCCGGAATCCGTGCTTTGCGTCGGCAACGATCTGGCTAACGACATCATGCCGGCCTCGCGCCTCGGTTGCCGCACCGCGCTTTTCGCCGGGGACGCAAAATCGTTGCGCCTCCGCGCGGGCGATACGCTCGTTGAGGGAATCAAGCCGGATTCCGTGATTACGGAGCTTGGCCAGTTAACAGAAATCATCCGTTAAGCGGCTGTTGAAAAACACGCCCCGAACAGCAGCGTTTTTTCCAGGCATTGGAAAATCGAACCGAATTTTTTCCAATGCCTGGAAAACGAACACTTCCACAATCCACGCAAAACTGTTTGAATGGAGAATCGCACAGGAAGGAGCAGCTCATGATCCGCAAATATTCCGGGAATCCGGTCGTCAAACCTGCCGATGTGAAACCCTCGCTGGAAGGTTATCACGTCAAAGGCGCGCTCAATCCCGGCGCCACTGAGTACAACGGGGAAATCCTGCTGCTCCTGCGCGTCGCGGAAAACTGCGAGCCGAAGCCCGGCTTCGTCCGCGTGCCCACCTATCGCTTCGACGGCAAAGCGCGGCCCGATATCATGGAGTGGAAGGCTGACGATCCGGACATCAAGTTGAAGGACACGCGCGGCGTGGTGTTCAAGGGACAGGACTACCTCTCCACCATGAGCCATATCCGGCTCGCGCGCAGCCGCGACGGGTTTCGCTTCACCGTGGATGAGAACCCCTTCATCTACCCCGTGGATGAAACGGAAAAATACGGCTGCGAGGACGCGCGCGTCACGAAAATCGGCGATCGCTACTACATCAACTACACCGCCGTTTCGCAGGATTCCTGGGCCACCAAGCTGGCCGTTACGAAAGACTTCAAAACCATCGAACGGCTCGGGTTCATCTTCCACCCGGAAAACAAGGACGTTGCGATTTTCCCGGAGAAGGTCGGCGGCATGTACCACGCGTTGCACCGCCCGAACAACTCGGGGTTCGGCAAGGCCTCCATCTGGTATGCGGAATCGCCGGACCTCCTCCACTGGGGCAACCACCGCTGCATCGTTCGTCCGCTGAACACGAAATGGGAAGCGATGAAAATCGGCGGCGGCGCACCGCCGATCAAAACGAAAGACGGCTGGCTCGTCATCGCGCACGGCAAGGGCGAAGGCAGCCTGTACTCGCTCTTCCTGGTGCTGCTCGACCTCGAGCAGCCATGGAAAGTGATCAAGCGCGCGGAACAACCAATCCTGACCCCGTCGGAGAAGTTCGAGACCGAAGGCTTTTTCCCCAACGTCGTATTTTCAAACGGAGTCGTGGAAAAGGATGGGAAACTGTTGATCTACTACGGGGCGGCGGACGAATTCTCGTGTGTCGCGGAAACCGATGTGGAGAGCCTGTTGAACAGTTTCTAACGGGAGGATCATGAAAATCATAATGGATTTCCGGAAGTATGACGGCGTCGTCGGCGGCGTCGAGCAAGGCGCGATACAGATCACCCGATGGATGTCGGGCAACCAGCAGAAGGTGATCGTGCTGTGCAAAGAGATCCGCTTTCAAAAGGTTACCGACCTGCTTGGGGATCTGCCCGGCGTGACCATTCACCCCCTGCCGGTCAAATCGCATGTCATGTCCAGCGAGAACTCGGCCCTGGACTCGGGCTACATCCAGGATCTCGCCGAGAAAGAAAAGGTGGATGTGATCCACTTCTATTATAACTGGAGCTTCCCGCATGTGCGCAAAGCGCCGTGCCTCCTGACCGTGCATGACGTGATCCCGTTCACGTTCCGCGAAGCCATGCCGTTTTTCCGGAATCACTTCATCTACCGGCCGAACCTCAAACACGCGTGCCGGCTGAACGATCTGATCGCCACCGTGTCCGAGTATTCGAAGCAGGATATCGCGAAAAAAGTCGGCGTGCCGATCGAAAAGATCCGCGTGATCCCCAATGGCCTGCGCGAGCCGAATCCCGAGGACCCGGCCACCATCAAGGCACTCGAGGCGCGCTGCCGGATCCAGGATCCATTCATCCTCAATGTCGGCGGCATCCACGAGCGCAAGAATATCGTCCGCCTGGTCCAGTCCTTCGAACGGCTGGTCAAAGAACGCGGTTATACAGGGCGACTGATCATCACCGGCAGCACGTCCGGCGCGCCGTACCAGGAAAAGATGAAGAAGCTTTGTGATGCGGCCGTTGCGCGGACGGGTATCGAGGATCGGATTCTCTTTACAGGCTTTGTCACGGAGAAAGAACTGGATCACCTGCTCCGGCGGGCGCAGCTGTTGATTTATCCGTCCCTCTACGAAGGATTCGGCATCCCCATCCTGGAAGCGATGAAGGTCGGCACGCCGGTCGTGACCTCCAACGTGACCGCGATGCCCGAGGTGGCGGAAGGCGCGGCGCTGCTGGTGGACCCACTGGATGTGGGCGCGATGGCCGAGACCATGGACCGGCTGGTCAAGGACGGCAAATTGCGCGAGGAACTGGTCGCGAAAGGGCATGAGCGGGCAAAGCCCTACTCCTGGGACAACACCTGCAGGCAGTACTTCGAGGTGTACAGGGAATTGTCCGGCCGGAAGTAGGCGGTGGCAACGTATTCAAATCGTGGTACATTTCGGCAGAGGCGAACCGGATGAATCGCAACGAGGTTTTGCACACCGCCATTCTGGAGGGAGATCGTGCCGTCGCGCAGAACGCGCTGAGAAGCGCGTTGGATGCCGGC
>CAZTYH010000036.1:2175-22999 GCA_964617565.1 uncultured Verrucomicrobiota bacterium | reverse complement strand
CCGTGATGTTGCGGGCCGCCGGGTTCGATGTGCATGACCTGGGAACCAACTGCGATGCCGCAAAATTCAGGGAAGGCGTTTCGGCGGGAGCGCGCGCCGTGCTGTGCAGTTGTCTTACCGTTCGAAGCGCACGCGCACTGAAGGATATTGTCGAAGGCTTATCCGATGGACAAGCGATCCCGGTGATCGTCGGTGGCGCGGGAGTGAACGAAGCCTATGCCGCCGAGATCGGCGCCTACGCCTATGGAGCCACAGCCGGCGATGCGATCCGGATTTTGAACGAATTATTCCCCCGGGAAACTCAATCCGAAAAGCAACCTATTCCGTCATGACATCCGGCATAAGCTGGCGGATTTTCACCTTCTGCGATGAGTCCAGTTCCGCTGCCTTGTCGGCCAGGGCGGTCGCCCAGCGGATCACGCCGTTTTCATAGCAAAGCACCGCGGTCGAAACGTTGATTTCCGCTTTCTCCTTTTCGGAAAGCGAACGGTCTTGCAGGTAGTGATTCACCAACTGAACCATGGTCCGGATGTTCACCTGGTCCCATGGCACAACCATCATCCCATGCGAGCCAAGCGCCACGCGTATGCCGTTCAAGTCCGCGCTGACCGCCTCTCCGCCCAGTTCGCTTGCCGCGCGATAAGGCGATGCGGAGATCCGGCTGATCAGAAAGCGTTTCACGGAATCCATGCGTTCGTAGAGTTCGCGCGCCAGCAGAAGGGCCTGCTGGCCTTCCGGCGTCTTCATTTCCGGCACAACCCGGGTCATCGCGGCCGCCGCGCGCCGATAATCCTTGAGCACAACCAGCGGAAGATTCTGCGTCCGCACTTCCTCGATCCGGTCCAGATCGGTTTGCACCCGGGCCTGGTGCATGCGGCGCTCAGCCACCTGTTGCTCCTCCTGTTCCTTTCGTTCGGCAACCCGGATGGCACTGATTCTCGCATCTATCGTCGTGTGCAGAATGGGCAGCGCCTGCACCCTGAATTCTTCCAGCGTGCTTCGCGCGCGGGAGGCCTGCTTGGAAGCAACAAGCTGATCCGCGCGCGTGATCTGATCGCGGAAAGTATCTATCTGCTCCACGCACTTGCGCGCCATGGCCTGGAGCCCGTAGGGCCACTCCGGTTCGGTTCCCTTTTTCGCCAGGTATGCGTCGAAGTGTTGCTTGGCCCGCACCAGGTTTCCCTCGCGAAGGCTGTTCAGGCCGAAGAAGAACGCGGTCAAATCACCATACCACGGCGGCCACTTCGCCGCTTCGAACGACACGGCGCCGTCGTCCACTTCATTCAACATGTATCTCGCCAGCGTTTGCGGCATGACTCCGGGATGCCCGCGCTTGTCGTCAATCGGTTCGAACAGCGCATTACGCACCTCGTGCAGGCGAACGAGCGCTTCCGAATCTCGGCCCGCGATCCAACTCCCCACGGACTGCATAATACGAACCCAATAACGCCCCATGCTCTGGGCCGGCAACCGGTCGTAAAACGCCTGCAAGGCATCGCGCATGGCGATCGGATTGCCTTCCGCCAACATCGCAAAAGCTTTCGCCAGCTCCTGTTCAGCGGCCGGGGGGAATGGTTGTACGATGGGCGGCGTCCGCGTACGCTTCAGCGCCGTTTCCTGAATTTCCGCCGGGGGCTCCGCCTGAACCGCTGCTTGCGCCGCGGCCAATTCGGCCTCCACGGTAATGCGTTTCTGCTCTTCCTGCTTTTCGTTGGCCCACCGCAATCCGAAAACGAGGATCGCGATGGACGCAATAATCACGAGCAGCACGATCACAAACGGAAGAATCGGCGTCTTCTTCACTTTCGTCCGAACCGCGCGCTGCTCCTGCTTCGCCACCCGCAACGCCTCGCGCAGGTCGGCGATCAGCGACGCATAGGTGGGATACCGCATGAAGGGGTCCGATTCCAGCATGCGTCCGATCACATCCGCGGTCTCCGGTTGAAGCGTCGGACGGATTACGCGCAGCCCGATGGCAGGATTCTTCAACCGCGCAAGAACCACATCCGTCGCGGTTTTTCCGTCGAACGGCGGCTTGGCGCCCAGGGCATGATAAAGCGTTGCGCCCAGGCTGTAGATGTCCGACCGATGGTCCACTTTCTGGCCGCGCGCCTTCTCCGGGGCAATGTAATACGGGGTTCCCCATATCTCTCCGCTGTCCTGCTGCTGCCAGGCCACGAAACGCGCAAGACCGAAATCCGCCACCTTGGCGATGCCGTCCTTGTCGAACAATACATTGGCCGGTTTGACATCACCGTGGATCAGGCCGATATCGTTGGCCGCCTTCAAGCCCTCCGCGACATCAATCCCGACCTCCAGCGCGCGCACCTCCTCGATGGGATTGCCGGATGCGATCATCTCATCGAACCGCCCGCCCGAAACCAGCTCCATGACGATATACGGCTGGCCCTTTTCCTGGCCGCAGGAATAAATCTGCACCACGTTGCGATGATTCAGCGCGGCCGCCGCACGCGCCTCTCGAAGAAAGTTCTCCACAAACTGCGGGTCATCACCCAGCGCTCGCCGCATGACCTTGATGGCTACATACCGGCCGAGCGATTGATCCAATGCCTGGTAAACCGCACCCATGCCGCCCGCGCCCAATTCCTCCAGCAAAAGGAATTGCCCCAGCTTGGCGGGCACGGTCTGGCGGGTCTTGCATTCGGGGCAGTCCACGCTGGAAAAAGAAGGCAAGGCGGAAACGTCAAGATGCCGGCCGCATTTGCGGCATGCGATCCGCTCCACCGGGTCAGCTATAATATCGCCATCAAGTTCCGCCACTGCAACCCCATCTATTAGATGTCAAGGGTAGCAACACATCATGTAATGATCAACGCTGAATCACGCGGCGGCGAACGATAACAGGAAAAGGCCCAGTTGCCGGAGCTCGTGACGATCTGTTATAAGGGCAATTCATGGACCCGATTTGCTTTTATGTCTTTTCATGGCCCATCTACTGGTATGGGGTAATGGTCGCATCCGCTTTCCTGGCCGCCATTGCGCATTGGACTTTCTTTGCCCGGCGGCAGGAACGAGAGCCCGGCTTCGGCTCGGAACTCGCTTTTTGGATGATGATTTGCGGCATCGTGGGCGCACGCATTGCCTATGTGGCAGCCAATTTCAGAGACTTCGCGGTAGACCCACTCGATATCATCCGGATTTATCGCGGCGGACTGGTTTTCTACGGCGGCTTTATCGGCGCGGCGGCAGGACTCGCCTTTTTCGCCCGGCTGCGAAGGGAACCGCTTCTGCCCCTGGCTGATCTGGCCATTTCCGCGCTTCCGCTGGGTCATGCCATCGGCCGCGTAGGCTGCTTTCTTAATGGCTGTTGCTACGGGATCCCGACGCATGGCCATTGGGCCGTCTTTGTCGAAGGCGCGCGGCGCATCCCCATACAGCTCGTTGAAGCTGGTTTCAATTTTTTCGTTTATCTGGTGGTGTTTTTTGTTTATTTCCGGAAGCCGCGGCCGGGCTCGATCCTTGCCCTCTACCTGCTTATTTATCCGCCGGGCCGGTTTGCTATCGAATTCTTCCGCGGCGATCAGCGCATCCACTGGCTTGGCCTGACCGCCGCGCAGATTACCAGCCTCCTGCTGTTCGCGGCCGGCGTGATCGCCTGGCTGCTCCTCCGCCGCGAAAAAGAATCCGTTGCACGATCCTCATGACGCATCCGGATACAGCATCATCGCCCGGCGAAACCATCCGGCATGTCTTGCGCTGCGAAAGCGACGGGCAGCGGCTGGATACCTGGTTGACAACCAGGCTCGATGGTTTTTCCCGCGCGCGCATTCAACAGCTCATCAAGGACGGCTTCGTTCTCGTTGATGGAAAGTCGCGCAAGCCTCATCACGTCCTGCAAGCCGGCAGCCGCGTGGAGGTCTCGATTCCCCCACCCCAACCGACCGAATTGAAACCGGAATCCATCCCGATAAACCTGCTTTACGAAGATTCGGATATTCTTGTCTTAAACAAGCCGCCGGGTCTTGTCGTGCATCCCGCGCCGGGCCACGCATCCGGCACGCTGGTGAATGCCCTCCTGCATCATTGCGGCGATACATCCGGCGGCCGAAGCAGCCTCGGCGGGATCGGCGGCGAACTCAGGCCCGGCATCGTGCACCGGCTGGACAAGGATACGAGCGGCGTTCTCGTCGTCGCCAAGAACCAGGCCGCGCTCGATCACCTGGCGGGCCAGTTCAAACGGCACAGTGTACGAAAAGAATACGTCGCGCTCGTCTGGGGATGCCCGCATCCCGAAACCGGAACGATCGAATCACTGGTGGGACGCGATCCGCATAACCGGAAAAAGATGAGCGCGAAGCCGCGCGCCGGACGGCGGGCCGTCACGCATTACCGCGTCCTTGAGCGCCACGAAGAAGCCAGCGTGCTCAAGGTGGAAATCGAAACCGGGCGAACGCATCAGATCCGGGTGCATCTTGCCCACATCGGCCACCCGGTCGTGGGCGACACGCAGTATGGACGGGCGCGTGTCAGCAAACACGCGATCAAGGCTTCAAGACAGTTGCTGCATGCCGAACGGCTGGCTTTCGCACATCCCCGCACCGGCAAGCCGCTGGAATTTCACGCGCCGATCCCCGAAGACATGTCGGTGGTAATTCGCGCATTGCGCGCATGAAATCGCCACTTCACGGCGTCGCAAGCAGGCGCTCCAGTTCGGCGTCGGGCGCGCCGCCCAGTTCGCGGTTGCGGCGATAAAATTCGCGCGCTTTTTCACGATCCTCCGGGCTCGCATCAGCAAGCACCCAGGCCAGGTTGTACCACGCTTCCGCCATGCCAGGATCCAGATCGAGCGTCTTTTCCAGTTCCGCGCGCGCCAATTCCTTATCCCCCATTCCCAGCAATGCCGCGCCGAATACCGCCCGCGCCCGTGCATTCCAGGGGTTGTCGCGGATCAGCGTTTCCACCGCGTCAGCCGATTCCTTGAACCGGCCCAAAGCGCCGTATGCCGTCCCCAGGAGCACAAGCAACTCGGGATCGCGATAATTCGCCACGCGCTTCACGAGGAACTGCACCGCCTTGTCAGGACTGCCCGCGGCGATAAGGCACCGAGCCTGCCCCGCCATCGCCGCGAGGTCCGTTGGAAATTTTTCGTTCACGCGCTCGTAAAGGGAAATCGCGCCCTTGAATTCACGCCCTTCTTCACGCGCCAGCGCATCACGCATCCATTGCTGGTAACGATTGTCGAGCCGATGAGGCGACTCCGCAGCCGCCTCGCCCCTGGAAGCCCGCGCGACCAGCTCTTTCGTCAAATCCTGGACCTGCTGCTCCAGGCTCTTCAACCTCGCTTCCAATTCCTGTTCGCGCTGAAGCGCGGCATCCAGTTCAACGCGCAACTGATCTTCCCGTGATCCGACGGTTTCAACGCCGGTCTCTTCTTCTTCGTCTACCATTTCGGCCATGCGCCCCCGGAGATACTCATTCTCCTGCAACATCGCCAGGTAACGATCGCGATACAACGTCTCCGTATCGCCTTCAGGCAGCACCGGCTCACTCAGGACGACCACTTCGACGCCATCCTCTTCCTCGTCGGCAAACTCCTCCTCGTATACTTCCGCATCCAGCTCCTCTTCCAAATCGTCTTCTTCGTCCGGCAGGCCGAGTTGCTGACGCATGAGGCGGATCTGATTATCACAATACAGGATGCGGTACTGCACGATATCGCTTTCCCAATCGGGGTGAGCCTCCGCAATTCTCTGGTATCTCCCGCGCGCGTCTTCGAAGGCATCCAGTGCGGCCTGCCAGTCGCCGGCTTCGCGCGCTTCGTCGCCCCGCACGAGGGCCAGGTAGGCTTCGGATGGCTCCCGCGGCGAAATTTCGGCCGGCGATTGCGCACCGACCATCCCGCCGCACAACAACAGGAACAACCCCAGCACACCCACGATCTTCTTCGATCCTGCAATCAGAATTGATTTCATGTGTGTTCCAAGCACGCTCAGGCCGGATTTCCTCCAAAGGCCTCTTTTCAAGGCGGTCATAATGCGCAAATCGCCCGCAGAGATCAAGATTGCTGTCCGGCAGCCCTGTCCATGGCTCTACTTCATACGGTTGCTTTTTTCTGTCGCGCAGCCGCCCGTCATTCGGCATATTGATCGCCGTGAATCGTCAGAATATGTCCGAAACCTACAAGCACGCGCATCGTTATCACGTGAGGCGGCGGCGTTTGAGCAGGCTGGTGCTGGTAAGCACCATTCTCGGCCTGCTGAGTATCGCCATCAGTTTCATTTTCTTTGCAATCGGAACCCTGATGCGCAGCTCAAACTCCCAGCGGCTGCTGCTTCTTGCCGCCGCTTATTTCGGCGGCGGACTGTTGATGCTTGCCGTTCGAGCCATCGCGGCCTTCTTCCACAATCGCATGTCGCCCAGCCGGCGATCCGGCTCCTCGCGCCGGGAGGACTTCTACAAGTATTCCCGTTCTTATAAAAAAGACGGCGCGGCACTCGTGATCGTCCTGGGGGTCCTCGCGGTGATTACCCTCCTTGTCGCTCGCGCCCAGATCAATGCGCTGCAATCGCAAAAACGCGATTACGCCGTGCTTCTCCGGGCACGACTGCAAGTTGCGGCCGCTGACGCGGCCCGCGACGCACTGCAAAAACTGGCCGCGGACGAAGACCTGATCGTGGACCACACCAACGAAACGTGGGCCGTGACCCGCGAAACCAAGGATCCTTCGGGTATCACCACGTTCGTCAAGGTGATTGACGAGAACCGGTTCTTCAACATCAATAATCTTTCGGCAACGCCGCGTAACGGCGCTCGCTCGCCGTCGGGCATCATCATGGACCTGCTCACGCTTTGCGGCGACCTTACCCCCGCGGAGCGCGTGGACGCATTGGCGGACTGGATGGACGAGAATGACCAGGGTCCATTCGAAAGCCGCGCTTATAAAGACATGGATTTCAGCTACGGCCCGCCCAACCGACCCCTTTACTCCTGGGGCGAATGGTTGCACATTCCCGGCTTCAATCGTGACTATTTCCGCCGTCATGAGCGCCGCACCCTCATCGAAGTGTTTTCCGCAAATGTCGTGGATACCCTCTCCGTCATTCCGGGCCGCCGCGCATCGCCGGAGCCCGTCAACGTGAACACCGCCGGCCAAACGGTCCTCGCCGGAGTGCTCGGTCTCGAAAACGAGGAGCTTGCATCCCTGGTCATCGGGGTCCGCAACAAGCGGCCCATTCGCTCACTCGATGAACTCGTCGGGGTGCTGGATCCCGATCTCCTGTTGCGCGCAAGCGTCTATCTTGATACGAAAAGTCGGTATTTCACCGTGCACGCGTGGGCTTATGCGGATGGCCGCACCGAGCGTCTTTTAGCCCTGGTCGAGCGAAACGGCGCGGGCGATGTGAACATTCTTCAGTGGGTGCTGTAATGGAGCACGTTCGGGGCATAAAGATTTCGTATGGCGCCGACTTGGCGGACGGCCGCCTGCTCCTCGTTCGCTGCGTGCGAGGGCGCGCGGACGATGCATGCGAAACGCTGTATGACGGGCCGGCTGCCGAGCGCATTGCCGAATCCATTGCCACCGCCGGCATTTCATCCAGCGCCCAATTGTCCCGGCACGATGTCGTCCTCGCGGGCGTCATGTCCGCACAGGAAAGCTTCGCTCGATGGATTCACACCCCGTTGAACGCACCGGAAAAAGCCCTGCGGGTTCTCCCGTCCCTCCTCGATGTGCAGATCCCTTTTCCCCTTGAAATCTGCGAACATACCGTGGCAGCCGTGCAGCGCGCGGAAAACAGGGCCGTTGACCTTCTTGCCGTTGCGGCAAGACGGGAAGATGTCCGCCAGCGCCTTTCCGAATATGAGAAGGCCGCGCTGGATCCCGAAATTCTCGATCACGAAGGGCTTGCACTGTGGACCCAAAGCCTGCGTGAAGCCCCCCTTGAACGAGGCGCGGCGCGAATCGTCGCTTACGTGGGTCTTGATCATTCCACGTTGGTGGTCGGACACGGCACGGATCAGGGTTTCACCGGGGCACATGGTGTGCGGATCGGGTTCAAGCAGCTGCTCGATCGTCAAGCGGGCGACGAAGCGGCGCGGCAATTCGCCGTCCGCGCCCAACAGGTAACGCGCGCTCAAATTCCCGGCCGCATCTCAAAAGACTCGCTGCAATGGTTCTGGACCGGCCCGGGCGCCGAAGAACCGGACGCGATCCAATCATTGGAAAATGTTCTTCAAAACCTTGGGCCGCCGGTGTTCCGAACGCATGCGAAAGCTCCTGCTTTCCTCGCGCGCGCGCTGGCGATCCGGGCGCTGGGCGGCGCACCCCTGCCGTGCAATCTTCGCGGCAAGTCCACGGCGCACCCCAAGACCGCATCACGAATCAGCGCGCTTCATCGGCGCACCGTGCAATGGCTGAGCGCCGCCGGCATCGCTCTCTGCGTGGCAGGAATGACGTGGCAGGGCATCCTTCAGGCGCGCGACCACGAAATCCAGACCGAATTAACCCGAACCGCGCAGTCGCTCAGCGGACTTCAGCAGGTTCCCAAAGGCCAGGAACTGCTGGTCACCCGTCGCGCACTGAAAGACCAGGCGGATCACTACAAACCGTTCCTCGCTTTCTTCCGTCCGTCGCAAGCAGATCTCCTTGCGCGCGTCCTGCAGAAATGCACTCAGCTCGGTATCCGGATCGAGAGCCTTTCATTGCGCCCCGAAAGCGCGGCGATCATGGGTTCGGCGACGGACTGGAATCACTGCGACGCGGCGGCGGCGATCCTTCGAAAGGCGGGCTACATCACCGAGATCGAGCGGCAAGACGCCGGAGCGGATGAGCGGGTCCATTTCTCCATCAAAGCGAGGCGCGGCGGAGAGGAGCGCGGATCATGAACAAGGCTCGCGTCCTTTACAGCGTGGCCCTCCTGCTCTTTGCGCTGGGGCTATTCGTGACCTATCGCGCCCTTGAGTCCACTCCGCAGATGAAGGCCCGCATGGACCGGAAACTGAATGACTTGCGGGATCTTCGCCATCTCGCCGTCCAGGGCCAGGATGTGATGGGCCTGCTGCAGAAATTCGAAGAGCTCGGTGCGCGGCTTCCGCGCCCCCTCGCGGAGATTGCCGACGAAGCGGGCGTTCCGCGCCCCACCACGCGGCGGCGGGATGCAAAGCCTGCGGCGGGCGGATGGAACCTCGTTACAATGACCGCAACATTCGAGGATATTCCGCTGGCCACTTTATCCGCATTCATCCGGGAAGCCGGCCAAGTGAAAGAGAATCCACCCTGGCGGCTCGCCGAATGCAGCATCAATGCGCTCGACCAGGGCCGTGGCCGCGCGGTACTTGTGCTGGAGGCGCTGGAGAAGCCCGGGCCCTGAGGACCGGCACAGCAAACGGAAATTGAATGGCAATGATTGAACTGTGGCACATGTTGAAAGACCGGCGGGAGTTGATCCAGAACCTCGTCGCGCGCGAGTTGAAGAGCCGCTACAAGGGCTCCGTGCTCGGTTTCCTGTGGAGCATTCTCACGCCGCTGTTCATGGCCTTCATTTACGTCTTTTTTCTGCGCCTGCTCGCGGGGCGCGGAGTGCCGACAGAGGAAATTATCATCGGCGTGTTCGCGTGGCAGTTCACCGCGATGTGCGTGAACGGCGGCATGACCGCCATTACCGGCAACGCGAACCTGGTGAAGAAGGTTTATTTCCCCCGCGTGGTCATGCCGCTATCCGTCACTCTGGCCAATCTCGTGAACTTTCTCCTGAGCCTCGTGGTTCAGTTCGCGATCATTCTCATTCTGCTCCACCTGCGCGGCGCACACATCCACATGCTCATCGTTCTGCTGCCCGCCGTCATCCTGCTCCATCTGGTCTTCAATCTCGCGCTGGCCATGTTCATGGCCGGCGCGAATGTTTATTTCCGCGATACGCAACACCTGGTCGGTGTGTTGCTCAGCGCATGGTTCTTTGTTTCTCCGGTGATGTACAACCTCAGCTTCGTCGAGCGAGCCGCGGCGCAGTGGCCCGTGCTGACGAGCCTCTACGTGGTCAACCCGATGGCCGTGATCATTACGGCCTACCGGGCGATCACGCTGCCCGGAGTCGCTTTCCCCTGCACCACGGAGGCCGTGGCCGGCCTTGTGCTGCCCCTGGTGCTGCTGGTCCTGGCATACAGGTCATTCCAACGCGCCCAACACAATTTCGCGGATATGCTCTGATGAACGCAATCGAAGCCAGAAATCTCGGGAAGCGCTACCAGATGCGCGGTCTCGGTCCGCCCACGCTCTTCGGCGCGCTCACCCGCGCCCTGCGCGGCGCCGGCGCGCACACCGGACACTTCTGGGCCCTGCAGGACGTGTCGTTCGAGATTCCGAAAGGCCGCACCGTGGGCGTGGTCGGGCCGAACGGATCCGGAAAAAGTTCGCTGCTCGGGCTCGTCGCAAAAACGATCACCCCGACGTGCGGATCGGTAACGACGCACGGACGGATTTCATCCCTGCTCGAGCTCGGCGCGGGATTTCACCCCGATCTCAGCGGCCGGGAAAATGTTTTCCTGAACGCCGCAATCCTCGGTATTGCCCGCGAGGACGTGCGCAAGCGATTCGACCATATCGTGGAATTCGCCGGCTTGCGCGAGTTCATTGACATGCCGGTTAAACACTACTCCAGCGGCATGTACGTGCGGCTCGGTTTTGCCGTCGCTGTCGAGATGGACCCGGATATCCTGCTCATTGACGAAGTGCTGGCGGTCGGCGACGTCGCATTTCAGCTTAAATGCTTCGATCGCATCCGCGACTTCCAGCGGAAGGGCAAGACCCTTCTCTTCGTTTCGCACGCATTGCAATCGGTCGAGGAGTTCTGCGACGAGGCTTTCCTCATCCATCACGGGAACCTGGTCGCAGCCGGCGATCCGCCCGATGTGATCCTCAAGTACATCCGCGCCTACATGGGCGAAGGCGGATATCTTTACACGCAGGAATTCGGAACCCGTGAGGTTGAGTTTACCGAGGTGAAGATTCGCAACGAAAAGAACGAAGAGGTGGCCACGCTCGAGGCCGGACGCCCGATGTACGTGGACATCCAATACCGCGCGCACAAGCGCATCGAGCGGCCCGTCTTCGGCTTCTCGGTGAAGACCGGCAACGGGTTCTACGTTTTCGGGTCCAATACACAAATCGCGAAATATCCCGTGGATTCAATCGAAGGCGAAGGCGCGGTGCGGCTCACCATTGATCCGCTCACGCTGATGCAGGGAAATTTCTTTCTCTCACTCTCCATCCACTCATGGGATCACGCCGTCCAGTATCATCGCCGCGAGGACTGGTATCCGTTTGTAGTCAAAAACATCACGGACGCCCACGGCCTGTTCCATCTCAACAGCGCCTGGGACCACCGCGCGGGCGGTTGAAACCTTCTCACGACAACACGACAAACTGCAGCGCCAGCGCGCCCAGCGCCGCGGCAAGACTGCATATCGTGACCAGGAATCCGTACCGCACGAAATCAATGAACCGGATTTGTACGCCCTTATCGTGAAGGATCGTCAGCCACATGATCCCCGCGAGGGCGCCCAGTGGCGTCAGGTTGGCGCCCAGGTTGGCGCCCACCGTTGTCGCCAGCGCCGCCGCCAGCAGCGCAGTTCCGCTGAAGCCCTGGATGATTCCCGCGAAAGCAAGCGTCATAGGAATATTATTCAGCACGTTCGCGGCAAAGGCGGATCCGAAACCGAAAAGCGCCACCAGGGCCGCCGGCGAAGTCCAGCCCTTGGCGCGAACCGCCTCCCCGATTCCCGGCGTGATGCCATAA
This sequence comes from uncultured Verrucomicrobiota bacterium, assembly GCA_964617565.1. GTDB lineage: Bacteria > Verrucomicrobiota > Kiritimatiellia > CAIQIC01 > JAGNIJ01 > JAKJGV01. The sequence goes on along the minus strand of CAZTYH010000036.1, from coordinate 11,246 downwards.
TACTGCAGCGCCACCACGGTCATGAACAGTGCCAGCACGAAGGGGACCATCGGCCAGGGCATGCGGCTGAGGGTATGACGTACGCCCGTTCCTCCGTGCTTCGCCAGATCAAGCCCCAGCAAGCGCGCCCAGGACCGGCGTGCGATCAGCACCAGCAATAAACCAAGCGCTGCGGCCAGCGCGACGGACCACAGGGCAATGCCCAGTTGAGGCGCAATCGCGAGCGTCAGCACGCAGACGCCCAACAACGCAACGCCCATCACGGCGCCCGGCCGGTCGGTGATGGCATCCATCGGCCGGCCCACGATGTGGTGCGCCAGCGGCTGCGTAATATCCTTGCGGAAAAGAATTGAGAGACCGAAAAGATTGACCAGGCCCGCGGCCAGCGTCGGGAAAAACATCCATGCCGTGTACTGGAGGAACGTCAGGCGAAAAGCCCCGGCAATGACGATATTGGTCGGATTGCCGACATAGAGAAGCATGCTCCACGTGTTCGCCGCAAAAAATTCGGCCATCAAGTACGGAATCGGGTTCAGGCGGGCGTGCTTGGTGAAGTAACAGACCAATGGCGTGAACGTCAGGATGATAATGTCGTTCGATGTGAAAATAGTCAGCACGGACACCACAAAGTAAATGGCGTAGAACAAGCGGCGGCCATCGGTCCCCGCCCAGCGCAACGCCACGCGCGCGCAAAACTCGAACACGCCGGTGATGTCCAGGAAGATGCTGATGAATACCATGGAGAGAAACAGCGCAAGAATACCGAGCGGCTGAAGGCCTCCGCTGCCATGCAACCCCTCCAGGATCGCCACCCAGGGCATGATGCCCAACCCGAGAATCAGGAGCGGGCCGAATAAAGCGCCGAGGAAATAAGTCTCAATCCTCAGCCGTCGCTGGCGAATGCGTACGCGAAGATAGGGCCGGTGCAGGATCAGGCCTATGGTCACAACAGACGAAACCACGAAGGCCAGCACAACCATCCATCTTGCATCCAGATCAAATGGAAAGTGCTTCAAGAACGTGCTCCAGCGTTGTTGTCCCGGGATTCCCGTCCGGCGCGCGAATCAGCCGTGCATTCGGGCCGCGCGGACCCCAGCGGTCCGCATCCGACGCGCCGAAAAGCGCGATCACCGGAATACCGAGCGCCGCCGCTATGTGCGTGATCCCCGAATCGTTGCCGACATATTGAACGCAATGCGCGAGAACCGCCGCCATTTCAGTCAGCGTCGCGCCGCTTAATACAGGCACGCCCGGCGCCTGGTCAAGGATCGCGCGACCCGCCGCGTCGTCCGCCTCCCCGATGATGAAAAACGGCGAATGGCCGCGCCCGGAAAGGACGCGGGCCAGCGCGATGAAGCGCTCGACAGGCCAGTTCTTCTTCGGACTTCCACTGCCCGGATGAATCGCCACTGCCGACTTCTCAATGCCCCTGTCGGCAAGCCACCGCAGCCCGGCTTGCGCGGTTTCGGCCCGCAATGACAATTTCGGGTGGGTTCCCGCCGCGTAAATCGCCATTGTTTCGAGCGGTTTGACCAGGTGGTCCGTCGCATGCCCGGCTTCAACAATCGGTGAGCCGTAAATCACCTGTTTCGCACCGGCCGCGCGCAGGTTGTCCTGCACAAACAATCCGGGATCGTGGAGATAGGAAATCACCACGTCAAAGGATTGGATGTAGCGTCCCTGCTCTTCCGTGAATGTCGGGGTGGGCGTGAAGAACTTGGCCATCCCGGCGCGATCGAGCGAATCCACCCGGTCAACAAGACCCGCTTCCACCGCCAGGGCTGCAATGTGCGGATAGCCTATCAACTCAATCTCCGCATCCGGCCACTGCTCGCGGACAGCCTGGATCGCGGGCAGCGTCAGAATGAAATCCCCTATCGCGCCACCGCGCAGAATAAGAAATCGCGGTTTTCGATTCATGGTCCATCACGGCTGTTTCTAAATCAATAAACCCGCAGGCCGAGATACATAATGAAAAGGCCTGTCGCGATCCGGAGCGCGCCGATGACCCGGCACCGCTTCTCGGATGCCGTAATCAGTGCCGCCGCCTTGCGGAAATGATAAGGCCCGAGCACGAAGGCGATCCCGGCAATCACAATGAGGTATGCGATCACGGTCATCACCAGGCGCCAGTTCGATGGATGCCAACGCGCGGCGTTCAGGATGGGGTTCGCCACCAGCAGAAACAAGCCGCCCAGCGCGCGGGGAGCAAGCAACTCGTCCATGAACACCACGATCAAGATAAAACTGACGGGGCCCGCTGCATAAATCAGCGGCTTCAAGTGCTCGAATCGGCCGAGATGCGCATTCAATACGATTTGGGAAACCCAGAAAAGGCAGGCCGCCGTCAATATCCAGGACGGCAGTCTGCTCCGCGGAAAAGCCAGAATAGCGCGAATGAACCAATCCGGCCTGCCCAGCATGACAAGACCGACCAGAAGGATCAATGCCCCAAGCCCTATCGCCCATGTTGCCAACGACCATGATTCCATAATTCACCTGCCGATACGCGAGCGCCCATCGTAACCAATCAGGGGCCGTAGTCAATAAATGCCGCTTCAATCGAACATCAGGAACAACTCTTTCGGCAGGTTGTGCGGACGCCACCTCGGTTCTCCGAGCGTCCCACCGAGGTGCAACTCCAGGAGCTTCGTCACGGGAAACGTCACCGTGCGCAACACCGATGCGATGGGTCCGCGGCGCAGAAGCTTCACGTGCACCCGCATATCCAGACGCTCATCAAAATAATAGGACCCGCTCGCGCTCACGCTGATCACCGTGCCTTCCAGGAACGCGTTTTCCGCGCGCACCCGGCTGTCGGCAATGGTGAAGGCCGACGTAAAATCCGTTTGCGTGGCAAAGCCCAGCCCGGGGTAAACACGGGATAATATCTGGGAAAGCCCGCCTAGCAACGGCACCTGGAATAATGTCCCTTTCCGGATTTCCATCCGGCCGGCTCCTGTAACGGTGGGTCCCTTGCCTTTTCCGATCACACCCGTAACGGTCACCGTGGTGGACAGCGCACCTTGATAGATATCGCCGTTCACCTCCCTCATGCTTTCCATGAGCCGTCGGAAATCGGCGTTGCTGATTTCTCCACTCACTTCATATCGAATGTCTTCCGGATCATTCACGTCCCAGATCGCCGCCGACCCGGAAAACGTACCGCCGTACACCGTTCCCTCGATTCCGGAAAACTCGATCCGCGTACCTTCCGCGCGAATGCGGCATACCCCGCGATCTACCAGCAACCAATCCATCCCTACCCGCTGCGCCGTGACCTGCGCGTCCAGATCCGTGTCCATAAGACCTTCATAATCCACGCGGCCTCGACTTTCCACGCGCACCGGCCCCTCCATTCGGAACCGGCTCACAAACGCATGAATATTCGATCCGAGGATTTTTCCCACCGCGTATGGATCCGCCGTGCTGACGACATCATATTCCACGACATTGCGATCGTAATCCATTCTCACCCACCCATCCACGCGCCCCTCCGGACGCTCAACTTTCATGTCGCGAAAACTCATCGCATTGTTCGAGTAGACCATTTCGGAGTCAAACCGGACCATCTCCACGCCGCGAAAAGAAAGATCGCGCGCGGCGATTTGAACGGTCATGCCGAACGCGTTGAGGTTCGTCACCACACCCGAAATCCGCCCATCCACCTTCGGCAACACATTAAATTCCAGTGCGGAAATGATTTCTTCCTGGTTCGGGGTCAGCAGCGGCAGCGCCGCGCGGGGGTCACATTCCCCCGATCCCTGAACCGTGTATTCCAGCGTCCCGAAGTCCAGTGTGGCGGATCCCTTCATTGTGCTGCGTTGCGCATCCCGCCCGATGGTCGCTTCCACCCGGCTGAAGGTGGCGAGATCGCCTTCCTTCTTGAATTGCGCGAAGGCCCGCTCGATCCACACATCCCGATAGACGGTTTCGTCGAGCGCCGCCCAGCCGCTCATGGACTCGAGAAGCTTTTCCACCGAAGCCGGTCCAAGCCAGACCTCAAACGACCCGCTGCCCTGAAACACAATTCCTTCGCTGGCCGAGCGCTCGTACCAGCGCCTGGGAACCAGGCTCAGCCATGCCTGTGGAGAGAGCGTGCTATAGATATGACCATCGGCGATTCGATCACGAAGATTCAGCGTGCCGCTGGCATGACAATAGGTCTCTCCCTGGATAAGAGACCCGGGCCCGAATCGAAGGATCCCATCCCGCAGCGCCACGTGGGCGCTCCAACGATCCAGCCGCACACCACGCACCTGCGTCTCCCGTCCCATGACCGCCAGCTGCATTTCCGTGAGCAGCGGTTCGGCCGGGGTGAAGTGAAGCTGCAGTTCCGCCTTCGGCGGAACCGCGAACTCAACCGCGTTGAGCTGCTCCGCGAAGGCCGGCAACCAGGGCGGCAAATCTTTCAGCGCCGCCTTGATCGTCCTCGAAATATCCCGGAGCGAAAGTTTCTCGTCTTCCGGCCTCTCCAGGGCGACGATAAAACCTGTTCCGTGAACATGGATGCCGACAAATTCAGCATCGTATTCCTCCACGCGAATGCCCGCAGCTTCAAACCCCAGGATCGCATTCACATCTTCAAGCACAAGGGTTTGCGGCCCCTTATCCGTCATTCCGGTGCCCGCGGTGTTCACGCGCAGCACGGCGCCGCGAAGATTAAGCCCGTTGAATCCCGCGCGGCGCTTCAACCAATAGGAAGGCCGGAAACGCAGATCCATGCTCCCCATTTCCAGCAACGGGATATCCGCGTCCGGCACATCATACAACCGCAGCCCCTCCACTACGATGCTGGCCGGAAAGTCAATGCGGACACGGCGGACCTGGACGTAAAGCTCCTGCCCGGCAAGCCAATCGCCGACTCTCCTCACAAGCACTCCGGGAAATCCGACAAACCGCAGGTAAAGCAGAAATAGAATCAATACGAGAACAATCCGCGCCATCGTGCAATGCGTCCAATAGAACGCCTTCCAGCAGCAGACACAAAAACGAGGCCAGCGGCCCGGCAGCCCGGGCTGCTCAGCCTCCGCGCTTTTCGGGCATTGTGATTTAGCGTTTGTCTGCTTCAAGAGACTCCCGCGTCACGGGTGGAGGAACAGCGTATAGATTTTGAAGCAGCGCGGAACGCACCGCCTTCTCCAAAACGAACACCTGGTCACGCCCCTTCAGCATGGCATACACCCCGGAATCGCCGGCATCACTGCCGAACAATACGGATCGGCTGATCCCGGCTTCACCCCGCAGCCCCACGGTGAGAACCGCAGCCGGCGCGGCAAGACCGAAAGGCGCAACGTCATCCGGATCGTCCGCCACGAACTCTTCCGCGCGCAACTCCCCGAGTACCATCAGCATGCCCTTGACCGCCTCGTCGTTCAACACGAACTGCTCTTCCCTTACCGGACGAAAAGCACTCGACGCATCGCGCTCAACCGACTGCTTCCGATCGCCATCCTGTACCGTCAGGAAAACGATATCATCGGCCGCCACGCTCAGCACCTCGCGATCGCGATAGAACAACGGATCGGCGGACAACGCATCCAGGGCGACCGCATCCACTCCACGCAACGAATCATCTCCTTCGATTTTCACAAGCGCCTGCTCCGAATCCTTCTGCCTGCTTCCGATCCGGATGCGCACCGTTTCTACGTCGCGCCCTGCCGTTGTGCCGCGCGAAAAAACGACATCCCTCTCCGGCGGCAGGAACCCATGGGCCGCAAGATTGGTTCCAATCCCATCCACAAACGAAAGAACCGGCGCCGCAACCCAGGCCGCAAGAAGCTCCCGCACCCGCTCCTCGTCCGCTTTCCACTGCCGCGGCTCCGCCACGTGCCACGCTCCATCTTTCTGCTCCAGCACCAGCCGGCGATCGGCATCCGCAATTTCCACCCGGGCCACTTCCGGCGGCGACAGGGCCGTCAGCCGCTTGTCACGCAAGTCATCCAACCCCACGCGAAGCCGCGTCAGAACATTCGTTGAAACGGCATAAATAAAATCCTCGCCCCTGCGCTTCGCATAGATCAGCGAAGGATCGCTCTTCAACACGTGCCCCAGGACAAGAGAAACTTCGCCGTCCCTTTCGCCATACCACACGGTGATCCGCATCGCCGGCTCATCAAATCCATAAGCTACCGCGTCCTCCCCCGCATCGCTCATGAACTCGGCCACGCGAAGATGGCCCAGGCTTTCAAGCAAAGCGTTCACCGCCGGCGTGGCCGCGCGCGTCACCACGGGTTGCTGGATCATCCACCGCCCGCGTTCCTGCCGCGCCACCTGCAGGAATCCCGCCGGGACCGTCAGCTCCAGCCGCTGCACCCGCTCCGGACCCGCGCGGAACAATACCCGGTCACGCACCGCCGCCACGGAGGTGGGAATCAGCTCCAGCAGATTCGTGCTGGTGGCGATGATTTCTTCCTGCTGTTGCCCTTTGATGTACAGTTGATTGCCCAGCAGCGAATCGCGCCCCACCAGGATCGTCCGCCGATGCATGCTGTCTCCATAGGTCATGATCGCACGCGGCTGATCCAATCCATAGTCGCTCAAGCTGAGGTCGCGCGCGCGGCGCTCCGCTTCGGTAATCACTTCGCCCTTCGGCAGGTTTTCCAGCCCCGCCAGGATCCGCGCAATCGCCGCCTGCGAAGCGCGCGTCCGCACGGGCTGCACAAGCATCCATTCATCTCCTTCCCGCGCGCACTCCACCAGCATCGGCCCGGCTTCGAATCGAAGATACGACACGCGGGCTGAATCCACCTCCAAGGCCCGGCGCGCCTGTTCCTCGCGCTCACGCGTGGTCTGGCTCTTGCGCTCCACGATAAAAATGAAACCGCCCAGAACGGCAACCGCAATCAACAGGAAAAACGTGGAACGCAACCGCATGGATCAGGACCTCCGCCTCAGCCATACCCCGACACCCAGCACCGCCACCAGGCCGGGCAGGGTTCCCACGACCATCCAGAAAAGACCGCGCAACTCGCTTCGCGTCATGATCAACCGGATCTGCTCCACCGGCTTGGGCGCAATCGCCATCAACGCATCCCGCTCCGCCAGCCAGTTCAACGCGCTCAAAAAGAAATCGGAGTTGCCGCCCGTCAATCCGGCATTGGACGCGAAATCGGAATCGCCGAAAACCACCAGTCGCGTCGGCCGAATCTGAAGATCTATTCCCGGCGCGGTTCCCCGCTCCGCCGCTACCGCGATCGCCACCGGCCCCGGACGGTCCGCTTCCACATCATACTTCATCGGGCTTTGCGACAGGTCCGTCTCCGCCCACCCCGACGACGAACACGACGCGAGCGAACTCACATGCGGCCGGTCGGCGGGATCCACCGCGCGGCCGACAGGCCTGTCCTCCGGCTCAACGGAACGCGGAAGATAAAACACGGTATTGATACCGCGAAGCGGACGCGTAATCGGGTGCGGCTCATATTCCGAAACGAATAATTCGCGCCCGGTCAGCGTGCGCGTCGCGTCCACCACCACATCCATCGCCAATCGGATCCCCCACTCCGACAACAGCGGCTCAAGCCCGGTGCGCACCATGGCATCCAGCAGTACCATGAGACTTCCCTTTCGCGCGAGGTAGGCGCGGATCATTTCCACCTCGGCCGGCGACAACTCTTTTTGCGGACCTGCAATTACCAGCACATCGCAATCCGCCGGGATGCCGGCCGTCTCGCCCGGAGTCACCTTGCGCACCTCCATGTTGTCGCGCCGCAACTCCTGCGCAATCGTCGAGTAGCCGGTGTTCTGATTGAAATCGTCTATATCGCGCTCCCCGTGCCCCTGCAGGAAGTAAACAACCGGCGGCTTCTCCTGCGTGATGCTCTGGATCGCGGAGGAAAACGCCTGCTCGCCCCTGAAGGCCAGCACTTCCGGCGGGCGGCCGAACTGCAGCGGCCGATAATCCATCTCCATTACGTCATCCCCGGAAACATACTTCGTTCGACCCGCCGAATCGAAAACCACGACATTGGCTTCGCTCACCGTGTATCGCCGGGCTAACTCCTCCGTGCGGGCAATGTCCCTGTCCGGGTCCACCCACTCCACCCGGATGCGCCGCGAAACATACTCGTATTCCTTCAAAAGATTCCGCGCATCGTCATACACATCCTGGTTCGGCTGGAAAAAGACCACGACGCTCACATCGTTGGTCAGGCTGTTGAGCAGGTTCAACGTCTTTTCGGAAAGCCTGTAGAATCCGCTGCGGCTCCAATCCCAGCGGCGATAATGACGGTAGGCGAGGTAGTTCACCATCAGCAACAGCACCGCCGCAAGCAGCAGAGCAACACCGGTGTTCAGGCCCGCCGCGATGCGGCGGCCTGCCCAGCCCACGCCGCGCGGCGCATCCTGCATATCCACCGGCCCTGTTTCACGCTCCGTCATTTCCATTTCCTCGATTCCACCACCTTCACCGTCGCGAACAGCATGAACGCCGCCCCGCTCAGGTGAAAAACGATCGCCCGCGAATCCAGTGCGCCACGCCCGAAATCCCGCATGTATTCCACGGAAGAAATATACGCCCCGACATTTCTCACGATCTCGTCGCGGCCCACGTAGGCCAGGAATCCCGAGATGAACGCCAGGTTGATCAACGCAAAACAACTGATTGCCGCTACGATCTGGTTCCTCGTCAGCGCCGAACAGAACAACCCGATGGAAATATAGAACGCGCCCACCAGCGTCGCGCCCAGGTAGCCGCTGAACATCGGACCGAAATCCATCGGCGCCGTCAACGGACTGAATCGCCGCAGGACCAGCGCGTACACCGCCGTCGGCAGCCACATCAGCACGAAAAACACCAGCGCACCCACGTACTTCGCCAGCACGACTTCCGTGTCGCTCACCGGCGCGGTCATCAACGTTTCAATTGTGCCGGACCGGTTCTCTTCCGCGATCAGGCGCATGGTCAAAACCGGCACCACGATCAACATCGCAATCCAGAAGAAGATCGAACCGAACAACTCGTTCATGATCGTCGCCGAAATCGAGCCCTGCACCAGGATGCTCACCAGCAGCCAGAAACTGAAACCCATCACCACCAGGAAAAAAATGATCATCACGTATGCGATCGG
>CAZTYH010000036.1:0-2075 GCA_964617565.1 uncultured Verrucomicrobiota bacterium | reverse complement strand
CGCGCTCCGGCCTCTTCCGACGGCCCGCGCAGCTCCACGATCACCCGCGCCCGCCCTTCCAGCCTTGCATGCAGATTCTCAGGTGTATCCGATGCCACGATGCGCCCCGCCTTCAGAATCAGCACCCGCCGGCAGGTCATTTCCACCTCCGGCAGAATGTGCGAGGAAAGAAGAATCGTATGCCGCTGCGCCAGTTCGCGGATCAGCCCGCGCACCTGCCGGATCTGGTTCGGATCCAGCCCGATCGTCGGCTCGTCCAGGATCAACAACTCCGGATCGTGTACCAGCGCTTCCGCCAAACCCGTCCGCTGGCGATATCCTTTCGACAACTGCCCGATGATCCGCCGCCCAACGTCCTCCAGCCCGCAAAGCTCCTTCACTTCCTGCACACGGCGCCGGATGTTCCGCCCACGCACACCCTTCAACTGCGCGCGGAAACGAAGATACTCATCCACCCGCATCTCCGGATACAACGGGACGTTTTCCGGCATGTATCCGATCCGCCGCCGGACTTCCATGGACTGTGTAAACACATCGAATCCCGCGATCGTCACGCGCCCCGCCGTTGCGGGAAAAAAGCAGGTCAGAATCCGCATCGTCGTCGTCTTCCCCGCGCCGTTCGGACCAAGCAACCCCACGATTTCTCCGCGCGCCACCTCGAACGACACGTCGTCCACGGCTTTGCAACCTGCGAATCGCTTTGAAAGATGTTCAACCTTGATCATGTTCTAGTTTGAAACCAGCGTAACTGATGACTGCTGCGCCAGGATGAACGTACCCGACTCCTCCACGCTTAAAAGCCCAAGCATCACTTTCTGGCCCGCCCGAACGTCGCGAAGCGCATGCCCCACATCGTCCATGGTCCTTATCTCCGCATCATTCAACCGCGTAACAATCATTCCCGGCCGCAATCCCGCAGACGCCGCCGGGCTTCCCTTCACCACCGTTTTTACAACCAGCCCTTTGCCCAGCGCGGCCCCGCCCGGACGCACCATCGGCGCTTCCGCCGAAAATTCCAGGCCCAGCCGCCTCGTCGCCAGTTCCGCTCCGGATAACTTGGGCAAAGCGGCCATCACCACTTCCACAACGCCCGTGCTCCCGTCCCGTCCAACCCTCAACGGCACCACCATTCCTGCCTCATATCCAAGCAACAGGCGATGATAATCGAAAAGATTGTCCACGGATCGGTCGCCCAAGCCTAATATCCGATCTCCAACCCGCATCGTGCCCGCGCCCGCCACCCCATCCTGCTCCTCCTCGCGAGACACCACCAACTGCCCGCCTCGCCCCTCCACCTCAAAACCCGGCGACAACCGGCGCGTCAACACAGGCGAAAGCCAGCGCCCCGCCAATTCCCGCACCCGCCGAACCGGCACCGCAAAACCGATATTCTGCGCCTCGCGATAAATCGCCACATTGATCCCAATCAGTTCGCCGTCCAGATTCAACAGCGGTCCGCCCGAACTCCCCGGATTCACCGCCGCATCCGTCTGGAGGATGTCCCGATAAAGAACCTCGCCCTGGTAACGCGCCTCGCGGTCCGTCGCCGAAAGCACACCCACCGTCACCGTGTGTGCCAGACCGAATGGATTACCCAGCACGATCACTGTTTCGCCCAGCAGAAAATCGTCGTCTTTCGCGAACGCAATCGCCTCCAGCGGTTCCGCCGGCTCGATCTTCAGCAACGCGAGATCGTTGATCTCGTCGCCCGCAAGGAAAACCGCGTCATATTCGCGCTCGTCCGAAAGCGTAACGCGAATCTTCGATGCCCTCTCGATTACGTGATAATTCGTCAGGATATATCCGCGCGGATCCACGATCACCCCCGAGCCCAGCGAATGCCGCACCTGGTATCCCGGCCGCGACGCCCCGAAAAACTCCCGGAAAAAATCATCAAACAGATCGCCGCGAAATCGGCGCAAGGGGTCCGTGTACCGGACTTGCACCAACTTTTCCGTACCGATATTCACCACGCTCGGCAACGCCTTCTCCACCGCCCGCACCACCGGCGTACGACGAAGTTCCTGCCCGCCGCGCACGGAATGCACGGCCATGCACAAACATAATGCGCACAG
>CAZTYH010000035.1:7691-30103 GCA_964617565.1 uncultured Verrucomicrobiota bacterium | reverse complement strand
GACCTCCGGCGCGAGAAACGCGCGGGCTGGACCGGGGTGCGGAACTACCAGGCGCGCAACTTCATGCGCGACTCCATGCGCGCGGGCGACCTCGGTCTTTTCTACCACTCGAGCTGCAAACCGCCGGGTGTGGCGGGCGTCTGTCGCGTCGTGAAGACCGGCGTTCCGGATCCGACCGCCGGCGCGGAAAGTTCTGTATGGATCATGGTCGAAGTGGCGTTCGTCGAAAAGTTCCCGCGCTTTATACCCCTCGACAAACTGCGCGCCGACCCGGCGTTTGCCGACATGATGGTTTTAAAGCGCGGCTGCCGCCTGTCCATCCAACCGGTGGACCGCAAGCACTTCGAGCGAATCGTCCGGCTGGGCCACAGGCCGCTCACTCCAGCGTCGCGCGCACTTCCTTGATCAGGGCCTCGACTTGCGCAAGGATGGCGTTCACTTCGAATCGGGTCCGGCTGCGCCACTCCGGATCCGCCAGGCGCTGTTCATCGGCGGCGTCGAGCCCGGCCAGCGCATCACGCAAATGCCGGCGGGCTTTTTTCAGGCGAACCAATGTATCTCCGGCAAACAACGGGTCGGGCGGCCATTCCTCATCGCGGATAGATCCGTTCAGCGCGCCCGCCAGCTTGGCCGAAGCAATCTGAACACCGTCCACAATCTCGTTCAAGGGATGCTCGTGCGATGCGGATTCCGGAACCCACCCATGGTCTTTAACATCGTGATACAATCGGGAAGAAAGGTCGCTGCACGTTTCGACCAGCGGATGATTTTCCCACTCGTCAAACCCGCCATCGGTTTCCATGTCTTCGAGCGCTTCTTCCGCGATGGCATTCATTTCCTCGATCCATGCCTCGCGCTCTGCTTCCTGCTCCGGCGTCAGCGGCTCCGGTTCCGGCTCGCCACGTTCCTTGCGGAGCCGCTCCTTTTCTTCCTCGAAGATCCGTTCGAAATCGCTTTCTTCGCGCCCTTCACGCTCCAACCTTGCCCCGACCCGATCCAGCAAAAGGTCCATTCGCGCAGCCTCCGCATCGGCCTGGGCTTCAACCGAGCTGGTCGGCTTGTCGTCAGAATCGTCGAATAATTCCTGTCCTTGATTCACCGCCTCGGCCAACTGGTCCATGAAGCCCGTCATGGCTTCGTGATTCTTTTTGTGTTGAGCCTTTTCCGTTTCTTCGTCCATTTGCCACGAAGGAAGACCTTCCAACTCAAGTTTGTAATTGGTTGACTCAATAACCACCCGGCCGTTCCGCTCGCTGAACCATTCCAGGTAAAGGCAGTTCGCCATGTGAAAGGTGAACTTCCTGCCGGTCTTGTAGCCGGCGAGAAACTCCTCCATGGGACAATCCGGAACCCTGACTTTTCTGGACGCGGTGATGTCGCCGACCACGCCAATCTGCTCGTCCGCGAAACCATCGCGATCGAACGGTTTTGGCGAAGGGTTGGTGATGGTTATCTTGTGCCCGGCCAAATCGCGCCAGGGATTGCCCTTTAAATACAGCGTGACCGGATTCGCTTTTCCCGCAAACCAGAGCGTGCCGGTCACCCGGCCCCTGGTTCGATTATCCAGTTCCGCCTTAACAAGAAATTCATCAATGCGCCATGCCATGGGGTGCGGACTATATTGCAAACAGCAGATCCTTCAAGCTCAATCAAAGATCGGCATCACTTGCAGAACCGCCCTTCTTGTACGATGTTCCTGTTTATGATGACGCAAGCAACCCTCAAAAATCGGCTCGCAAACGAGCAGAGCCCCTATCTTTTGCAGCACGCCGAAAACCCCGTGGACTGGTTCCCGTGGGGCGAAGAGGCCTTCGAGAAAGCGCGCCGCGAAAAAAAGCCGATCTTTCTCTCCGTCGGTTACTCCACCTGCCACTGGTGCCATGTCATGGAAAAAGAGTCCTTTACCGACGAGGAAACAGCTCGCCTGCTGAACGATCACTTCGTTTCGATCAAGGTGGACCGGGAAGAGCGGCCCGACGTGGATCGCGTTTACATGACCTTCGTGCAGGCCACTACCGGAAGCGGCGGCTGGCCGATGAGTGTCTGGCTGACGCCCGATTTGAAGCCCTTTTTCGGCGGTACTTATTTTCCGCCCGAGGATCGCTGGGGACATCCTGCGTTTAAAAAAATTCTTCGGGAAATTGCTGCCGCATGGGAAAGCGACGCCGTGCAGATTTCCGCGGGAGCAGATGATGTTCTCTGCCAAATCCGTCAGTTGGGTCTTTCGCCCAGCAAATCCGGCGTGCCGAATGAGCGGGATTTTCTTGATGAGGCACTGCGCCAGTTGCAAGGATCTTTCGATCCGGTTCATGGAGGATTCGGCGGCGCCCCGAAGTTTCCGCGACCCTCCACGTTCCTTTTCCTGTTCCGCCATCATGAACGTACCGGAAACCCGGAAGCACTTCACATGGCGATCTTCACGCTGCGCAAAATCGCCGAAGGCGGAATTCGCGACCACCTGGGCGGCGGATTTCACCGATACAGCGTGGACGCGGAATGGCATGTGCCGCATTTCGAAAAAATGCTGTACGATCAGGCCTTGCTCGTATCGGCTTTTCTTGATGCCTTTCGCCTGACGAAGGACGCCTTCTTTGAAGAAGTGGCGCGCGAAACGCTCGAATATGTTTTACGGGACATGACCGGTTACGACGGCCAGTTTTTCTCCGCGGAAGACGCGGACAGCCCTGTGCCCGATGACCCGTCGCGTCATAGCGAAGGCGCTTTCTACCTGTGGACCCACGAGGAAATCGCGGCCGCCCTGGGCGCGGACACCACGCGCCTGTTCTGCGCCCACTACGGAGTCGAGCCGGACGGCAACATCGCGGTGGATCCGCACGGCATGTTCAAGGGCAGAAACATCCTTGCCGTGCGCGAAGGTGACGATAATACACGGGCCGCACTGCAGAAGGCGCGCCGCATGCTCTTCGAGGTACGCGCGCGGCGACCGAGGCCGCATCGCGACGACAAAACCCTTACGGCATGGAACGCGCTCATGATCTCTGCGCTGGCGCAGGCCTTTCGTGTTCTCGACCAGCGTCGCTATCTTGTCACCGCGAAGGCGGCTGCCACCTTTGTCCGGCAACACCTGTATAATGAGCCTTCCGGTATTCTGCTTCGAAGATTCCGTGACGGCGATGCACGCATCGAAGGCTGTCTCGATGATTATGCGTTCCTGGTGCAGGCCCTGCTGGACCTGTACGAAGCGGAGCCGAACGCGACGTGGATTTCCTGGGCGCTCGCGCTTCAGCGCAAGCAGGACGAATTATTTTCGGACCCGGGCGCCGACGATTATTTCTGCACCGCCGGCAACGCCAGGGATATTGTTCTTCGCATCAAGGAAGATCACGATAGCGCGGAACCGGCCGCCAACTCCGTCGCTGCACTGAACCTGATTCGGTTGTCCACCCACAAGCAGGACCGCACCTATCTTGCTCGCGCTGAACGCATCATGGCGGGGGCCGCTGCCCGCATGCACCAAACCCCATCCGCCATGCCGCAAATGCTGGCCGCAATGGAAATCCATCTCGCCCTGTCAGGAGGATCGCCTTCCGCGCCGGCGTGCGGCCCCGATGGATGCGCTCCGCAAGGTTAATCATCCCATTCCAGCACAAAACAGTTCCGCGCATCGGGCCAGACATCAAAGGACCAGCTTCCGCTGGAGAAGACCTTGGGTCCATCCACACGCTCGCGCAAGGGATCAACGAACGTGCTGTAGGCAACCGGTTCGCCGGTCACCCATTCATGCCGTCCGCCCCGGGTGAATAGCCCGATCCAGCACCACGCCCCGCGCGGGAACATGGACGCCACAAATTCGTTTTCCTCGCGACTGGTAATCGTCAGCAAATGCCCGCCCGCGTTTTCACAAAACACCCTGGCTTCCTCCCACGCGAGCAACCGCGGGATGAACAGGTAATGATGACCTTGGAATTCAGCCGCAAAATCACGCAGCTTTTTCTCCTGCCCGCGCCGGATGGCCAGCAGGATCGCGACATTTCTGGCGTGCTCCGCGTAACGGAAATCCCGTGACCAGGCTCGGTGAATCCACTCCAGCTCCTCGGTCGAAATCGTCTCGCTGTCGAAGTAAAAGCTTTCGGGCGGATTGCGAATGAAGGTGCCGATGCCGCGCAGCGGATTCGCGCCGCACGTGCAGGACCCCAGCGGCATGCCGACCAGCGGCTCGAGGCTTCGAACCTGGCTTGCGTGGCAACTGAACATGGTCAGCGACATGCCGCGAAGGGGATCGAGATTCTCCACGCGATTGCCCCCGCAGTGCAGAATGATCAAGGGCAGCCCGACCAGCGGCTCCAGGCTTTCAATACGGTTCCCGCTGCACATCAGCGTGCCGAGCGGCATGCCTTGCAGGGGCTCCAGCGATGTAATCCTGTTCGCGTCGCAATACAGGGCTTGAATAGGCAGCCCGCTCAATGGCTCAAGGCTTTCCAGATTGTTTCCCCAGCAACCAAGCCAGGTCAGGTTCTGCATCTCCCGAAGCGGCTCCAAGCCATCCTCGATCATGCATCCCCCGCAGTTAAGCATCGTCAACGGCATGCCGCGCAACGGCTCCAGGCTCCGCACGTTCGCGCATTCACACAGCAGCGTATCCAGCGGCATGCCGCGCAACGGCTCCAGGCTGCTGATCGGATTGCCCCCGCAGTTCAACGTCACAAGCGGCATGCCACGCAACGGTTCCAGATCTTCGATCTCGTTCCCCGCGCAGTACAGGGTCGTCAGCGGCAACCCACGAAGAGGATCGAGATCGCGAATGCCGGCCCGCGTGATTTCCACCGTCAACCCGTTGTTGTCCATCCGCAATTGAACCGGCGCGTTGGGCCAGGCCTTCTGCAGCCGGGCCTGCCATTCGGGCAGGTGCGTTTCCATTTCGTTCCGGCTATACGCCGTGTCATACCCCCGGCGCGCACGCGCCAGGCGATCCGCATCCGGCATGGCGTCCAACACTTCGCGGAACAAATCCATTGCGGTCACATAACGGCCTTTCAAGAGCTGCCGCTCCGCGGTTTCCAGGATATCGCTCTTCCACGGCGTGCCGAGGCTGTACACCTTGACGTTTGTGTAGCGGGTGTCCGCCATCCACCCGAGCAGTCCGATGGCCGAGCGATCCGCGCCGGACAACGGATCCGGATCGGTATAGCGAAACGCTTCCTGGCCGTTGACCTCCAACCTCAGCCGCGACCCGATGCGCTCCGCCACCACCTTGTACTTCTTGCCGCGCACAAGGGGCGACGCGGCTACACTCCAGACGCGATGATTCGACTTCATCAATACGTTCATCGTGTTGCTGTAGGCGCCGTACTTCAATTCGTATCCGCCGGACGGGATTTCCTTGCGGTTCGCCGTCATGATCGCGCTCATGAAACAGCCGACGTCGTTCAGGTATGAGCTTTCCTGCCGGCACTCGAACTCAATACGCACATCGCCCGGCACCTCCCGTCGCAGCAACAGCAATTGCGGTTCGCCCGCATACAGGCGCAACTCCCCCTTCTTCAGTTCGTATTTACCCCCGATGATTTCCCAGCGCGTCAACACGTCGTCGTCGGAAAAGTCCTCGTCTATGATGAGATGCCAGATGAGCCCATCCTGGTAAGCCTCGACTTCCCGCTGCAGCTCGCGCACGGATTGGTAACGATCTTCCGGTTCAACCGCCATCGCCTTCATCACGATATCCGAAAGCGTGACGGGTATCTGTTCGCCCGGGCAGTGGGGAAACCGGTGCTTGTTGTCGTTTTCGAGATCCAGGGCCGAGGAGTCCAGCCACGCATTGTACATCGCGGGTGGTACGATATCGCCGTTTATGATCTTGATCAGAATTTCCTTCAGATCGTCTCCGCGCACGGGTGGCCGGAGCGTGAGAATGCTGTAAAGGATGGCCCCGAGTGAATAGATGTCCGTCCGGAAATCAACGTCGGCCGACCCGGCGCGTGCCTGCTCCGGCGCCATGAATCCGGGCGTCCCCATGATGCGGCCGCTCATGGTCTTCAAGCCACTGCCGATTTTATCGGTGCGTATGGAGGTGACCGTTGTGTCGCCCAGCGCAACGCTCTTGCGCGGGCTTTCCTCGTCGGGCAGCTCATCCGGCGATTGCTGTTCGGATGGACCCGCCTCTTCCGCGGAAGTGCTGATCGAAGAACGCTCCAGCACCTTGGCCAACCCCCAATCCATGACGACCACTTCACCGAAATCACCGATCATGATGTTGTCCGGCTTGAGATCCCGGTGAACCACGTTCCGGGAGTGGGAGAAGGCGACCGCATCGCATGTCTTCTGAAAAATCGTCAGCAGACGGGCCAGGGGATATTGCTCGATCACGTCCTGCTTCCGCCGGCGAATGTCGTCGAGCACGTCGCTCAGAACCAATCCCTTCACGTACTTCATCGTGTAATACACACTTCCGGACGCGTCCACCCCGAGCTCGTGCACCGGCACGATGTTCGGATGTTCGAGCTGGGACGTAATCTGCGCTTCCTCGATGAACCGCAACACGTCTTCTTCCTCGTAACGCGGATCTTCAATGCGCAGAATTTTCATCGCAACCGCCCGGCGGCAATTGATGTCTCGAACCTCGCGCACCGTTCCCATTCCGCCCTCTGCAATCAGGTTGCCGACGACATATTTCTCGCCCCCTTCTACGCGAAGGACCGAAGCGGGACGAACCGGCGCGGCAGGTTTTTCCGGCGCGCGCTTGGTCATGCCCCGTTGTGTCAGGTATTCTGATATGGTTCCCGCGCCGGCAATCTCCACCGCCATGGTCGTATTCCAGACGGCCTCGACGGCTTTCTGCTCGGACGAAGTTTCGGACGCCGAAGAAACTTTTCGAGAAGCTCTACGATGACCGACACCCTTGGCTGGTTTTTTCTTTTTCATCAGCCGAACGTTAATCGCTCTCGCTCTCCCTGTTTCACCCCATAAACGGCGGGTTGGATACACTCGTTCGAGCCCGTTTTTTTGTTTTGCGTGCTCGAAGCCTCATTTATAATAACCCGCAAGCGGTTCCCTGTGAATGAAAAGGAATCCGGAGAAATTATCATGAAAATCGCGCCGATTTGCCGACTGGTCCTGCTCGCGCTGACAATCCCTGTTCTTTCCGGCTGTAAAAAAGGCACGGGAGGCGCGCAGCAACAGGAGCCGTCCGTTCAACAAACCGTGGTTGTCTTCGAAGGCGTTGAGCCGGAGGATGAGGTGATTCTTAAAGACCTGCTGCGCGTGGATGGTGTGCTTACCAAGGGCACCCAATATGTCGTTTCCATCAATGGACAAATCTGCAACGTCGGTGAAAATTTGCGGCTCACAGCCCGAACGCGCGTTTACAACCTCACCCTCTTGTCTATTTCCGGAGATCGGGTTCTCGTCAGCGCGATTCAGAAACAGTAGGACCAGGCTCAATCTTCATCCAATCCACCGCCACGGCATAGCCACGCCATCCCGTGTAGCCCATGCGTAACGTGATCCGGTTCCGCCCGGACTTCAACACGCCCGCGGGGATTACACCGTTGAACTTCTCAAACAACCACTCCTCCACGTGCTGAAATTCCCACTCGGCGATAAACCGGTCGTTCACATATAGCCCCAAAGACTGCCGGCGGCGTGGCTGGTAGTACGCCGCGGCAAGAATCTCGAATTTCGCCGCCGCCGCTGAGTCGTAATCAATCCAAACATCTGCCTCCATGTGGTGCCTGACCCATGCAAAACTCCGCTCGTTGTTCCGCTCAAACCTGTCCCACCCAAAACCGAACTCCGCAGGAACATCATCCTCCCCAACATCGAGAAACAACGCCCCCTCGCTCGCTCCACCCGAGACAAGGAGAAGAAACAAGCCCCCCGCAATCCACCCTATCGAAAGCTTTCTTTCCTTAAACTGATTCATTGTGTGCGGATTCTTGCAGGCAGCCCCCCTTCCCGTCAATGCATGCTTCCCTTTTCTCCTATTAAAGCAGGCCTTTAAACCATAACCCAAAAAACATATATCCTAATATTTTGCGCTTGCCCCAGCGGCTTAAGGCTAATATTTTAGGTTATATGCATATTTGAGGGTTTAATGGGTACATCAACAAAGGATCTGGCGCGCAGACTGTGCGATCTTGCTTCAGGCCAAGGTGGTTTCTTTACAGCGGCGCAGGCTGTTTCCGTGGGGTATGCGGACAGTGTTCACGGGTATCATCTGAACAAAGGTGACTGGGAGCGTGCGGGTCGCGGAATCTATCGCTTAACACAGATCCCGAGGCCAAAGTGGTCGAGATTGTTTGTTCTTCTGCTTTGGTCCAGGGGAAAAGATGGGACTCCTCAAGGCGTTTTCTGTAGGGAAACAGCGCTATTGCTTCACGAAGACGGAGCGAACATATGCGGCATTGCCCACATGATTGTTCCTCCAGGATTCAGAAGAAACACCTCGATACCTGAGGATCTACAGCTTTATTCCGAGCGGCTTTCCGATGGTGACATACAAATATGCGCGGCACTTCCTGTTACTTCTTTGTCAAAAACAATGAAAGATCTAGGCCGAGAATACATAAACCCTAAAATATCCTTGTCCGACCACCAGAAGGGTACAATATGTGAGCCGGCAGGCCTTCGTTCGGGTGAGTGGTCTCCAGGTGTCAGCTTCCTTCAGGCACTTGAACGCGGAGAGGATTAATGCCGTTTAAGACCAATGCCCCTCATGAACAGACCATTTTTTAGCTGTTGCAATGAAAAACAGGCTTAAGCATTATAAGAATATCACACAGGTTAATACACACCGGAGGCGTACAATGAAAAAGATTACTCGGTTAATATTTGTGCTTTGTGTTTTTGTGAGCGCTTGCACTTGCCTTGTTGGTTGTAAGCGAAAGATGGAAATTGAAAAGCCTGTAGGGCAAAAATCGGATCTGGCTTCGGTTGTGGTTGAGGAAGAGGGGCCGGCGCTGACGCGTCTCGAGGATGATGGTTCCTGGATCGCAACGGCGTCATCCGTCGAGAAGGGATTAACGCCTGACTTGGCCATGGACCAGGACATGAGCACCAGGTGGTCGAGCGAATTCAGCAACGATCAATGGTGGCAGGTGGATTTCGGGCAGATACAAACACTTTGCAATATTGTCGTTCACTGGGAAGACGCATTCGCCGCGGCATACAAGGTCCTTGTTTCCTCGGACGGCGAAACCTGGGATACGATTCTCGACGAACAGAAAGGGCGGGCCGGAGCCAGGCTGCTTCAGTTCGATGCTCGTCCCGCGCGTTTTGTTCGCATTGAGTGCGAGCGCCGCGGAACCGAGTGGGGGTTCTCCATCTTTGAAGTGGACTTCAATGTTCCGGCGCCGCCGCGAATGAAAACGACTGCTTCATCCGGAACCGGCGACTACGCGCCTCTTTTCGCAGTGGATGGCGATATGGGCACGCGTTGGAGTAGTAATTTCGGTGATAGCGAATGGTGGCAGGTCGAGTTCGAGAAATCGCGGACGCTGACCGGTATGAAGATTTCCTGGGAAACCGCGTTTACCGAGAAGTACGAGATCGCCGTGTCGGACGACGGAAAAAAATGGCGCACGATCTATGTTGTGGATGAGGGTGACGGACAAACCGATATCCTTTTCTTCGCGCCGGTCCAAACAAGGTTTTTGCGCATTGTCTGTAATCAACGCGGCACAGGGTGGGGCAATTCCATTTGGGAGATCGAATTTTTCGGCGACGGCATGGCCATCCAGGCTTCCGCCAGTTCTTCAGCCTCAGGACGCGGACCGGAGCTGGCCGTGGACGGACTTCCCAACACGTCCTGGGAATCCGCCGGAAATGGAGAGCAGTGGTTGGCTATCCAGCTTCCGCAGGAAATGCACATCGGCGGTGTCGAGCTTCTGTGGAGAGCGAAATACGCGGTGTCGTACGACGTCGAATGGTCGGATGACGGCGAAACATGGACGCGCGCGTTTCACGAGTCGTTCGGCAACGGGGAAAAAGATTACGTTTTCTTCTCCGGCGTCAAAGCGCAGCACCTGCGAATTTTCTGCCGGACAAGCAGTGCGGGCGATGGATACGAACTGGCGCGCGTTGAGCTGAAAAGCGGCGAAGAGCAGGCCACCCCGTTGCGCGAATACCAGGCGCGTGCGCGTGATGCCGAGAAGGGGCGTTACCCCATGTGGCTTACCCGCCAGCAGGAATTCTGGACCGTCGTGGGCTTGCCGGAAGACAGCCAGGAAAGCCTGCTCGGCGAGACCGGCACGTTTGAACCATTCAAGGGTGCGTTCTCTGTCCAGCCCTTCGTTCTTGTGAATAACGATATCGTCTCATGGGCAAACGTTGAGCTTTCGCAATCCCTCGTTAAAAACTACCTGCCGCTTCCGTCCGTGGACTGGACCGCAAAAGACTGGAGCATGAATATTGCAGCTCTTTCGTTCGGGCGCCCCGGCGCTGCGTTTACTGCCGTGCGCTATCGCTTGAGCAACTCCGGCGATGCACCGATGCAGGGCAGCCTCGTTCTTGCCGTGCGACCGATCCAGCTGAATCCCGTCTGGCAGCACGGCGGCATGAGCCGCATCGAGTTCGCTGAATGCTTTGCCAACGCCGAGCCCCCGATGGTTCGCATGAATGGGCGCACCGGACTGCTCCTGCCTACCGCACCGGCCCGGATGGGCGTCTCATCCCTGGGCGAAGGGGAAATCAACGATTACCTCAACCAGGGCCGCTTCCCCGAAATTGCGCGGGCGATGGATTCCGAAGGAAAGATCGGCGTGGCCGTTCAATATGACCTTCTCGTTCCCGCAGGCGAGGCACGCGACGTTGTGGTGATCTATCCTCTGCACGAGGGTTTCGAGGTCAGTCCTGCGTGGCAAGCCGACCCGTCCGACGCGTTCGAGAAAAAATTGGGTGAGAGTGTCGCCGCATGGGAGAAGCTTCTCGATGATGTCGTGATTGATATCCCTGAGGCTCGACTGATCCAGACCATGAAGAGCAATCTCGGCTATGTGCTGATCAATCGCGATGCGCCGTGGTACAAGCCCGGATCCCGAAATTATAATCATTCATGGATGCGTGATGGAGCCCTGACCGGCGTCGCGGCCCTGCGCATGGGTAAGTCGGACACCGTCAAGGCGTTCATCGAAAACTTCAGCCAGTTTGTAAACGACGACGGATGGGTTCCCTACATCATCATGGAAAACGGCCAACCCATCGGCTACAACCCGAACAAGGATGGTGGTGAGGGGCATGAATTCGACAGCCAGGGTCAGTTCGTTTTCATCGTTCGCCAGTATTACGACTTCACTCAGGACGACTCGCTCGTTCGCAGCGTTTATCCGGCCGTCCTCCGTGCCCTGGAATATGGCCGCGAAATACGCAGACGCCGGCTCACAGACCAATACAAGGACACCGTATACTGGGGCATTCTTCCGCCCTCCAACAGCCACGAAGGCTACTTCCCGGCAAAGCATAGTTATTGGGACGACTTCTGGATGCTGCGCGGATTGAAGGACGGCGCCTACCTGGCCGAGCAGATGGGCGATCCGGAGGCAGCCGCATGGATACGCGCGGAAGAAAAAGAGCTGCGCGAATGCCTGCTGTCTTCCATCATGGCGGTAATCAAGCGCGATAACATTGCCTATATTCCCGGATGCGCGGAGCTGGGTGATGAAGACCCTACCTCCACCTCCATCGCCATCATGGCATGCGACGAAACAGACTACCTGCCGCAGCCTTACCTCGCGCAGACGTTCGATAGATACCAGGACCGCATATCGAAGCGGCATGCAGGCACAGCCGACACTTTCACTCCCTACGAAGCACGGAATGCCGACGTGTTCATTCGTGTCGGCCAGCGCGACCGTGCGCTTGCCATGTTCCGGCATTTCATGAAGGACTCCATGCGGCCTCATAACTGGAACCACATGGCTGAAGTAGTGCATGCAACCCCGAGAGCGCCTTCCTACATCGGCGATATGCCTCACACGTGGGTCGGCTCCGACTACATTAACGCCGTTCGTTCCATTTTCTCCTACGTGCACGACGACGCGCTCGTTCTCGCCGCGGGGATTGATCCGGCATGGCTCGACACGGGTGTGACGGTGGAGAATCTTCCGACGCAGTTCGGACGGATCGCCTATCGAATGAAGCGCGCCGATGAAGGCTATGTCTTCATGGCGGCGGGCGATGTAAATCCTCCAAAAGGTTTTGTGCTTCCCGTGCCACAGGAGCTCCGGTCATTGCAGGTGACGGTTAACGGCGTTCCGTCCGAAACGGATAACGGGCTGTTGCGCTTCACCCGCCTGCCCGCGCATATCAAGTTTCAGCCGTAAGCCTGCTGGAGAAAAAATGCGACACGGGCTTCCGGGGCTGAAGGGGATGGACAGCGCCCATGGCCCGTGCCGCTGGTTCGGGGGAACCGAATCATAAAACCATCTAGTACATAACTAGTATGTTATTATAAGTGGGTCAAGCGATTTTGGGGACTTTTTTATGATTACCGACACGCTGAGCAACGCAGATAAACATGGGCAAAGGCACCCTCTTTTCCGGGCAGCCTTCGATTTTCTCCGGCGGCCCGACCTGGACAAATACCCGCCGGGCCGTGTCTCTCTGGTCGAAGACCAGCTCATTGCCATCGTCAGCCATGATGAAGGGCGCGGTCGCTCCGCGGCACGTCTTGAGGCGCACCGGCGATTCATAGACATTCAATACGTTGTCGCCGGAGAAGAATTGATCGGCTGGCGAAACCTTGCTTCGTGCCGCATTCCCACGGAAGCTTACGATCCAGATCGCGACATTGAATTTTATGGTGACGAGCCGGATCTCTGGATGCCTGTTCCCGGCGGCTCTTACGCCATTCTTTATCCGGAAGACGCGCATGCACCGTTGGCAGGCAAAGGGCCGGTGCACAAAGTCGTTCTGAAAGTTGCGGTGATTTGATCACCAACCGCTCGACCAGTAATGACGGTATAGATGGTAAGCCTCGCGCAGGTATCGCTCGAACGGACTGTTATTCCCTCTGCCCTGGCCGACAATTCCGAACCATTCCTCATGCGCTAAACCGTCCGGCATGGGACCCGCCCACGATGAATTAGTTTCCTGTGTTCGCGGATCTCCGCCTGCCTTCCACCACTCGTCCACGCAGGCAAAAATTACGCCGCCGATCGAGTTGCCTTCCAGTTCGCCGCCCCCCTGGTTCAGGACAATATCCCGAAGACATCCGAGATGATACGCCGCTTGCGCGGCCTCGTCAGGGCCCTTGCCCTCCGCATAGGCATCGCATCCGTATTCCACGATCAATACCGGCCTGTCAAACTGGGCGCGTGCTTCGCGCCACAAGGCGCCGAATCCATTGGCGCCTCGATAGGCATTGATCCCGAAAACATCCACTTCCGGCGCATGTTTCGCATAGAACTCGCCGAGCCCGGTTTCCAGGTTTCCGATCGCCACCAATCGGTCCGGATCCAATTCGTGAATCATCTGCGCCACTTCGTTCACGAATTCCGCATACTCGCGCGGATGCGCGGAGGCATTCGTCCGCGTGGCGTTCACGCCCTTGTGATCCCCGCGCATATTGTTTTCGTTGCCAAGCAGCCACATCAACACCCACGGCTCATCCTTGAGGTCCAACACTTTCTGCCGGACAACCTCTTTCATGCGGGCCCGCTGTTCCGGATTCGTGTAATCGGTCCCGTCCTTCCAGCTTGCGCCGGAACCGACGGTGTATGCGCCGAGAAAATCGCTGGCAATCACGGAAATTCCGAATCGCTCATAGAGATCCCGGAAAAGCGGCTTGTTGATAAAAGACGGATCGTATTCATTGTTTTTCGTGGGAATGAAAAAGCGGATCGCATTGCATCCCATGTCGTTCAAAAGTTGAAAATCACCGACCGCCGGTTCATGCGGATCCTGGATTCCGTTTCCGTTCCTATCCACCCATGCCTCGTACGGCGCATCTATCAACCCGTTCTCATTATTGTCTGTAAACTGCCACCGGCTGTGAAATTCGGAATCGTTGGAAGGGCTGTATCCGATTTCCGTCGGCGAATAGCTTATGCCCCTGACCATGAAGAGCCGGCCATCCACGAGAAGTTGCCAGTGCCCATTGGAATATTTAACGGCCTGCACACGTCCGGCCCCGCGCCGTTCAACAATCTCCATCGAGCTCAAATCGGGCAATTCCCCGATTCGCTGTTTGACGCTGCGGCTTACAAATCGGCCGGGACGGACGATCACAATGTCGTTTTCAAGTTTGGTATCCTCACCGTTTATCACCCGCACAAATCCATCTTCATAGCGCCAGCCCAGGGCCGGATATTGATTGCACAACCGCTGAATATTGGCCACCGCAGCCGGCGCCACATACCAGACAAATTTCCCATCCGCGCTCCAGCAGGCGGATTTCGGGAAGTGCACAATGACGGCGTGATACGCTTTTATCGCATGCATGATCAGGCCGGCCCGCTCCAGCGCATTCGCCGTAAAAAACGCCTTCACCCCTTCTTCTTCCTGCGCTTCCGCCCATATAAAAAAGGCGGCGCGCGGATCCGGCAGCTTCATGGCGTCCCAGTGCCGCGTGCTCATGAGCCCGGATTTCTGCAGTTCGCGATATACAGGATTTTCAAGGATGGCGTCCTGGTTGGGATAAATCCCCTCCCCGACTGCGGCCTTGAGCCCCTGATGATTCTTGATGGTGTACTGGTAATCAGGGGTCCCCGTGCTGCGAAACACACCGAACCGGGCATAATCAACCGGCGCTTCAACTCCCGGCTGCATCAGCGTGAAAGCAGGTTCCGGCAAGGCCTCGCCTCTCATGAAGCGATGAATCAACGGTTCGCCGTCGTAGATTGCCTCGTACTCGAACAGTGAATCGGATGTTGATGAAACGCGCTGCGCTTCCTGAACGGCGCATCCAGGTATTGCGGCAATCGCCAGCGCAAGCCAGAGCATTTGAGCGGCACGGGTGGCCGTTCGACAACAAGCCATGAGAATCTCTCCGCTTCAGGACTGCGAATCAGCGAAGTTCCCGAAACTCCGCCGACTGCGGAAATTCCAGTAACATATCATATGCATAGTCCACTTCATAACGCACATCCCGCAACCGGAAATCGAGCAAGTGCCCGCCCGCCTGCCGGTCCTGTGTTATGAAGTGCAGATGATACCCGTCCGCCTGCACGCCGGCCAGGGCGGTCGGGAAACGAAATCCAACCGCCGTCCCGGTGACGTTTGTCATTTCGAAAATCCGCTGATGCTCCAACGCTGCTGATAAAGTCGGATAAGGCTGCTCCTGGGCCGGAACGCTGCGCGCTTTGACATACTCAAACACACCCTCGATCCGGATCGCGATTGGAACGTTTTTTGTGACAAGAATTCCGTCCAGCAGCGCGGCTGTTTCCTTGTAATCCATCGCATCTGCGATGTCCCCGGTTTGCTCAGGCTTAAAAAATTTCACGGTTGCAAATGGAGACAGGCTTGTCGGTCCCGGACGCATCACGGTTCCGTCCACCAGCACCTGGTACACGACCCCGTCGAGCAGAACCATTTCTCCCTCAAGCCCATTGAACGTGCCGATGCCGAAATCACCTTTCCCGAGGATGTCTTCGTAAGGGCGAAACCCCTCGTAAAGACCCGCGCCCAGGGCCGGCAGCGTGGACACCTGGTACAGCGTGTCGCGTTCGTCTGCCCGCGCCGGAAAAATTGCGACAAGAAATGCAGCCATCAATGAACGGAACAGCTTCATCGCTAAGAATCCTTTTAATGCCTGAAATGACGGACCCCGGTAATAGCCATTGCAATTCCGTATTTGTCGCACGCGGCTACAACCTGCTCGTCCTTCTTGGAACCACCCGGCTGGACGATGTAGCGGATGCCCGCTTCAGCCGCCGCCTCTATGTTATCCGGAAACGGGAAGAAAGCGTCGGACACCAGAACGCTCGCGCCCATCACATCGGCCTCGATATCCTTCGGGTGCTGTCCGTACTGCGTCGCGCGTTCGACCATCAAACGGATATTTTCCCGCGCTCGCGCCACCGCGAGTTTCTTGAGCGAATCCACCCGGTTCGGCTGTCCCGCGCCCATTCCCAGCAGCGCGTAACAGCCCGGCTTGTATTCGCGGACAATTACGATGGCGTTCGACTTCACGTGCTTGCAAACCTTCACACCGAACATCGCCAGGGCCCGCTTGTCCTCCGGGAATATTTGCTCGGTTGGAACCATCCACTGTTCCTGCTCGTCCACATCCCGGTCCTGCAGCAAAATTCCGCCGTTGATCTGTCGCAGGTTTTTTCCTTCCAGCGCCGGTGCCATCGGCTGGTGCAGCTTGAGCAGGCGAATGTCCTTGCTTTTTCCCTTCAGGAATTCCAGCGCATCCGGTTCAAAACCGGGCGCGATCAGCGCCTCGACAAAACGCCCCTTCAGAAATTCCGCCGCCTGGATATCCACCGGAGCCGTTACGGCAATCACGCTGCCGAACGAAGACACCGGATCGCCCGCCCACGCCGCTTCCAGCGCCTCGGCAAGACTCTTGCCCGTGGCGTAACCACAGGGATTCGTGTGCTTGATGATTGCGCATCCCGGCGAACCCGCCAGTTCTTTCACCGCTTCAAGTGCCGCATCCCCGTCCACGTAGTTGTTGAACGACATTTCCTTACCGTGCAGCACTTCGGCGAGCCCGATGCACGCTTCCGGGGAGTACGCGTCGCGATAGAAAAGCGCCTCCTGGTGCGGATTCTCTCCGTAGCGCAGCCGTTGCCCGTCCGAAAACGCCATCACGAAAGGCCGCGGACCGTTGCAGTCCTTGATCTGCCCGGCCAGGTAGCCCGCGATCGCTGCATCATATTGGGCCGTGCGCGCATACACTTTTTGAGCAAGCTCGCGGCGCAGGCTTTCCGTCGTGTCGCCGCCGTTTTCACGAATGGATTCCAGCACGCGCGCATAATCGGACGGATCGCAAATCACCGTCACGGAACGATGGTTTTTTGCCGCGGACCGCAGCATGGACGGACCGCCGATATCAATGTTCTCGATCGCATCTTCAAAGGTTACGTCCGGCTTGGCCACCGTTTGTTCAAACCGATAGAGATTTACGCAGACAAGATCAATCGGCTGAATGCCATGCTCGCGAATCGTTTTCTCGTGCTCCGCGTTGCCACGAAGATGCAGCAATCCGCCGTGCACTTTCGGATGCAGTGTTTTCACGCGGCCGTCCAGCATTTCGGGAAAACCCGTGAAATCTGAAATGTCCTTCACCGGTATTCCGGCGTCGCGAATGACCTTTGCCGTGCCGCCCGTCGAAAGCAGCTCCACGCCCATCTCGGACAAGGCCCGGGCAAAATCCACAACTCCCGTTTTATCCGTCACGCTGACCAACGCTCTTTTTATGCTCATAACCATTCCTTTTGCCGCACTCAGTTCACCATCCGCACGCCGGATGCGCCGCGCTCAATCCATCCGATCACCACGGGTTTCTCGCCCGCCCCTTTCAACACTTCCAGCGCCTCGACCACGCGCTCTTCCCGAACCACGATCACAAATCCGATCCCCATATTGAACACGCGGTACATTTCTTCGCGATCCACGTTGCCTTTTTCATGTATGAACCGGAAAAGAGGCGGCACTTTCCACGTTCCGCGATCCACCACCGCACACGCATTCTTCGGAAGAATGCGGACGATGTTGTCCGGAAATCCGCCGCCCGTGATGTGCGCCATGCCGCGCACTTTCATCCTCTTCAGCAACGCTTTTACGGGCTTCAAGTAACTGCGGTGCACCGCGAGCAATGCATCTGCCACGCTTTTTCTTGTCCCGGGCAACCGCGCTTCCGGCGTGAGGCCTGCCGTTTCGAAAATCACTTTGCGCGCCAGCGAATAGCCGTTCGTGTGCAAACCGCTCGAAGGCAGTCCGATCAACACATCCTCGGGCCGTATGCCTGCCCCCGTGACCACCTGCTTCCAACTCACCGCACCGACAATCGTTCCGACCAGGTCATATTCGCCCGGCGGATAGGAGCCCGGCATCTCCGCCGTTTCCCCGCCGATCAGCGCGCATCCGTTTTCGCGACACGCCTTGCACACGCCCTCGATGACCTGCCCGAGAACCGCCGGCTCAATCCTGGAAGCGCCAATATAATCCAGGAAGAACAACGGTTCCGCGCCCTGGACCAGGATGTCGTCTATGCAGTGATTCACGATGTCCTGTCCGACCGTGTCATGCCGGCCCGCCGCCTGGGCAACTTTCAGCTTGGTGCCCACACCATCCGTGCTGCTCACCAGGAGATGCTTCTTCCCCGGCGATTGAAAAAGCCCGCCGAATGACCCGATGTCGCCGACCACACCTTTCGTGAATGTTTTTCGTATACTCTTTTTTGCCTGGCGCAAGACCTCCATCTTTGTGTCTATGTCAACGCCTGCCGCCGCATATGCCGAAGCCGCCGTAGTGTTCTTCTTCATGTGCAAAAACCTGTCCTGTTCCCCTCGTTGCGTGTGGGTCCATCTGCAAACCGGGCCTACCTTAGCGAAATCGGCCGCACGTGGACAAGACATTCGCCACACGCTACCCTGTGCCCATGAACAAAGCCTGTCCCCTCAAGCCCACCCTCAAACCCGAAGCGCCCGGCACCGCGCTGCTGCGCGACGCAACCACGCATCAATGGCTCCTGTTCAAGCAACCCTCTTCAATTCTTCACGCAAACCAGGTTCACGAGGTTATTCCCTTGATGGAAGAACTGGACTGTGCCGCGAAAAACGGCCTCCACGCCGCTGGGTTCATCACGTACGAGGCCGCCCCCGCTTTCGACCCCGCCTTTTGCACACTCAAGCGGAATCCGGCAATTCCCTATGCGTGGTTCGGACTCTATAAAAAAGCAGATCCCATATCCCTGCCGGATTTCAGCCGCGCTAATGATTCCGGCGTTCACTTTGACTGGCAGCCCGGCGTGACACGCGACGATTACCGCTCTGCCATCGAGCGGATTCATGCTTACATCCGCGCTGGCGACACCTACCAGGTGAATTACACGTTCCGGCTTCGCGCACAGCTGAATGAAAATCCATGGGCTCTTTTTCTCCGACTGCAACATGCCCAGCGAGCTCCTTACGGCGCCTTCCTCAATACGGGCGACGTAATTATCTGTTCCGCTTCCCCTGAACTCTTTTTCTCGCTGGAGGGATCCCGCATCATTTGCCGCCCGATGAAAGGAACCGCGCCGCGCGGGTGCCGCCCTGAAGACGACATGGCGCTTGGCGAAACGCTGCGAAGATCGCGCAAGAATCGCGCAGAGAACGTCATGATCGTGGACATGGTCCGCAACGACCTCGGGCGCATCGCCGATTCCGGCTCGGTTGAAGTGGCCTCTCTTTTCGATGTGCAGCAATTTCCAACCGTCTGGCAAATGACGTCCACCGTGCGCGCGGAAACAACCGCGCCAATGCCTGAAATCATGAGCGCCCTGTTTCCGTGCGCGTCCATCACCGGCGCGCCGAAGATCCGGACAATGGAAATAATCACCGAGCTTGAAACATCGCCTCGCGGCATCTACACCGGCTGCATCGGCTTCGTCGCACCCAACCGCCGCGCGCAATTCAGCGTGGCCATTCGCACCGTGCAAATCGCTGTGAATACCGGTGTTGCGGAATATGGAACGGGCGGAGGAATCGTGTGGGATTCAACCGTTGATGGCGAATACGAGGAGTGCCTGACCAAGACGGCAATCCTGCGAGAGCAGCACCGTCCTTTTCAACTTCTGGAAACGATGCTCTGGCAACCGGGCGAAGGAATCCTCTTCAACGAATTGCATCTTGAGCGCCTGGTAAAGACCGCGCGCTATTTTTCTTTTCCTGTGGATGAGGAAGCTGTGCGCTCGCGTCTCGACAATGAAACATCCCGGTTCACGCAATCGCCGATGCGCATGCGACTGCTCGTTGCGGAGGACGGCACGACGACGGTTGAGTCCGCACCGGCCGGCGGCCGCTTTTGTCGTTCGCCCGGTGAATGCGGCATGAATCCATGGCGTGTTGCTCTTGCGCCGGATTTCGTTTCTTCCTCGAACCGCTTCCTTTATCACAAAACCACTCGCCGCGAGATGTATGACGACGCAAAACGTTCGCGGCCGGATACGGACGACGTCATTCTTCGCAACGAGCGTGGAGAAATTACGGAATCGTGCATCGCCAATGTGGTTGCGCGCATAGAGGGAAAGTTTTTTACGCCACCCATTTCATGCGGCCTGCTGGGCGGCGTGTTTCGCGCGCATCTCCTTGAGCGCGGTGAAATTCACGAGCGGATCTTGAGCGAGAGCGATCTGCGCGATGCCGAAGCTTTATTCCTGATCAACTCCGTCCGCGGATGGATTCCATGCACCCTCACCTGACGCGAAAAGGCGTCGCGTCATCTCTTTATCTGTTCTACAAGTAGACGCCCTTTGTGATCAACTGCATCGGGGTAATCTCTTCGTATCTCGTCGAAGAGTGCTTGCGCCTCCTCATCCTTTCCTGAACGTTGATAGTGATAAGCCAGGTAAAACCGGGCATAAGCACCGACCTGAACACCATCTCCGTAAAAGCAATCGCTGAAATCAGAAATCGCTTTTTTCAGATACTTCTCGCGTTCGTCATCCTCCGTCATCTGTCCAAGATACATAATCGCACAACCCGTACGATTGGCCTGGCCATACTTTTCCACGAGCGTCCTCAGGCTCTCCCGCGCTTCCGGGCTGTTCCATTGTCTGTTGGCCACTTGATACAATTTCTCGATCTCGGAAAGCTCCTGGTCATTGTATTTGGCGCGGTCCTGCTCAATTCGAGCCCTGAAACGCTCGCGCAAAGTCGGCCGGTCGCCACGAACCGCCGATTCTTCCGCGCGAGGAGCAACACCCTGCTCAAGACGGGCGACCCGTTGTTCAAGCTGTGCAACTCTTGCGGCCAGATCCGGTTCGGTCGCGGGCGGTTCTGCAAGCACAACCCGGCCCATGGCCAAAAGCAAACATATGCTCATCATCGCTGATCTCTTCATGTCCTGCGTCCTCCTGTTGCTCCTTTTTCCCGGGCGATCAACAACGTGTTTTCCCTCAGCCCAGCCCCAGGAGGCGGAACGTGCGGTTCACATCGCGGAAGTGGCGCGAGAGATCGAAGGCCGCTTCGATGTCCTTCTTTTTCAGCGTCTGCATGACCTCCGCGTCCGCGAGGAGCAGGCTCTTGAGATCTTTACCCTTCTCCCAGCACTGCATCGCATTCCGCTGCACCGCGAGATATGCGCGCTCGCGCAGCATTCCTTTTTCGGTCAGCGCAAGAAGCACCTGCTGCGAATGGATCAGCCCGTGCGTCAGATCGAGGTTCCGCTGCATTGCTTTCGGAAATACGCGAAGCTGCCGGACCAGCCCTTCCATTTTCACCAGCATGTAATCCAGCGCAATAGTCGCGTCGGGCAGAATCACGCGCTCGGCCGACGAGTGGGAAATATCGCGCTCGTGCCACAGCGCAACGTTCTCCATGCCTGTCAGCGCATAGCCGCGCAGCAGCCGCGCCATCCCGCACAATCGCTCTCCGATGATCGGATTCTTCTTGTGCGGCATCGCCGAGGATCCCTTCTGCCCCTTGCCGAAAAACTCCTCCACCTCGTGCACTTCCGTGCGCTGCAAGTGGCGGAACTCCTGGGCCCAGCGTTCCACGGACGCTCCCACCAGCGCCAGCGCCGCGAGATATTCCGCGTGCCGGTCTCTTTGCAGAATCTGCGTGGATATCGTCGCGGGCTTCAATCCCAGCTTGCGGCATACATATTTTTCCACGAACGGATCCAGGTGCGCGTGTGTGCCCACCGCGCCCGAAAGCTGTCCGACCCGGACAATCTCTTTTGCCGCTTCCAGCCGCTTCAATGCGCGGCCCATCTCATCGTACATCAGCGCCATCTTGAGCCCGAACGTGATCGGCTCCGCGTGCACGCCGTGGGTTCGTCCGATCATCGGCGTGAACTTGTGCTTCTTCGCCTTCGCGGCTGCCGCGCGACGCACCGCTTTCAGATCCGCGATCAAAATATCCGCCGCCTGCACCATCTGGACCGCCAGCGCGGTATCCAACACGTCGGAACTTGTGAGCCCTTTGTGAATGAAGCGCGAGGACGGACCAACGTATTTCGCCACGTTCGTCAGGAACGCGATTACGTCATGGTTTGTCTTTGCTTCGATGCGAGCGATCTCGCGCACGTTGAACTTCGCGCGCGTACGAATGTTCTTCAAATCGGCCGCCGGCACTTCGCCCAGCTTGTTCATCGCCTCGCATGCCAGCACTTCGATATTCAGCCAGATGCCGAACTTGTTTTCGTCCGTCCAGATCGCGCCCATTTCAGGTCGTGTGTACCGCGAAATCATGCTTGTTTCCTCGCTTCTCGATAACCTTTTGCTCCACCAAATCCTG
This sequence comes from uncultured Verrucomicrobiota bacterium, assembly GCA_964617565.1. Classification (GTDB taxonomy): domain Bacteria; phylum Verrucomicrobiota; class Kiritimatiellia; order CAIQIC01; family JAGNIJ01; genus JAKJGV01. The sequence continues at coordinate 7,754 of CAZTYH010000035.1, read as the reverse complement.
CTCGTCCGTGCACGTTAGCAGAACAGGGCGCGCGCGGGGAATACGAAAAGAAAGATTGACGCG
>CAZTYH010000035.1:0-7591 GCA_964617565.1 uncultured Verrucomicrobiota bacterium | reverse complement strand
CAGGTATTGATGCACGGCCGGAGCGCCGTGGCGGATATGCCCATGGTGGCGATGGTGGCGCTGGCGCAATATGCGCTCTTCGAGCTTCTTCATGACGAGAGCCCAAAATATCCGTGGAAATGGTTCTGGCTTTTCTACGGCGCTCTGGGGTTGGGCTTTCTCGCGAAGGGACCCGTTACGTTTGCCGTGCCGATTCTCACGCTGCTGTTCATGCGCCTGTTCCTGTGGCGAAAGCCGATTCCATGGCGGCGCCTGCGAATTTTGCCTGGACTGATCATCGTGCTGGTCCTGATGGGCTCGTGGGGCATCCCCGCATTAATCCGGACGGGCGGATTGTTCTGGTCGCAGGGCATGGAAACCCATGTCTGGGAGCGCGGCTTCGAGACGTTCCAGGGTCACGGCTCCTTCTTCTTCTATTACTTTGTCACGGCGCTCATCAGCCTGTTCCCCTGGTCGGCGTTTCTCGGCGACGGCATCGCGGCGGTGAAGCGCAACTGGTCGGAAAAGAACGCATTTCTCCTGGCGTGGTTTCTCGGCACCTACATTCTCTTCAGCGTGTACAAAACAAAACTCCCGCATTATGTGATGCCCGCCTTCCCGGCACTCTTCCTGATGCTCGGGCAGGCGGCGGATACCTCGTTCCGCGCATCCCGCGCGGGCCGCATCTTCTTCCGCGTGTTGACGGGACTGGTGATCGCCGTAGGGCTCGTCGCGATAGTGCTCGCATTCGCTCTTCCGTTCGCGGCTCCTTTCGTGGCGTTGCGCAAGGCGCTCCTGGGTGGCGCCGGCGTACTGCTTTCGCTCGCCGCGCTCGGTATTCTCTGGCGGCGCAACGCGGTGCGCCTGCTTGTTCTGCCGCTTCTGGGCATCGCGGTTTTCATCACCTTCCTGGGGGCCGGGCTTCGGTCCGTATCGCCGGCGGTTCAGCTCATGCCGCTCTTCCGGGAAATGCCGGAAGATACCCGCTTCGGCTTCCACGGATTCCGGGAACCGAGCATGGTGTTTTACGCGGGCCGGCGCTGGGAGGGCCTCGAAACGGATGATCTCCAGGCATTTCTCGATCAACCCGGCCCCTGCATGGTTGTGTTCCAGGAAAACGAGGTCCGCGCCGAAGATTTTATCCGCCCCTTGTTCGGCAAGCCTCCGAAGAGCCGTGACTTCACAGGGGAACTGGCCGGTATTCGTGTTGAAGGGTTCGAGGAGCGAACAGTCGAGGGCCTGAATATTGCGCGTACCGCAACAGCCCGGTTGAAAGTTTATTACCGGCGTTGAACCGCGTCAGATCCCGTTCACGCCCAGCCGTTCGAATTCGTCCAGGGGCCTCATGCTGTCGAGGGTTTTTGCCACTTCCTCGTACAGCCGGTTCATGCCGTTGGCGGAAAGATGAAGACCGTCCAGCAGGCAAGCCTTCTTCCAGCCGGGTTCCTCCTGCAGCCGGTTGAATATATCCACAACGGGAACCCGCATTTGCGCGGCCACCTCCCGGCACGCTTCGGCGTAGAGCGCGGTGTGTTCCATCGCACGGCTTTTCACCCTCGCTTCATCCACGGGCGGGGGCGTCACCACCACCAGCCACGCGCCGGCCTGGGCAATTTGCGTGGCCATTTCAAGCAGGTTGCGCCGATAATCCTTCAACGGCACATGCTGGATCTGCCCCGGCAGGGCACTGTCGTTAAGGCCGAAAGAGAGCACGACAAATTCGGGATGCTCGTCCAGCACGGCCGCCTGGAGAATTTTTACCGCTTCATTCGTTGTGTATCCCGTGAAACCCCGCAGAAGAACATCCGCGCGACGCACATAACGGTCCATCAATTGCGCCACGTAGCCGCGCAGCTCAATAACCGCCCCCATTTCCGTAATCGTGTCGCCGAAGCAAACAATCCGTTTCATTAATATGTTCCCTGCCCGCCGTTTAGAAGCGTCTGCCGGGACGTTGCCGCGGCACGTTGCGCGGTTGGTTCATCGGCGCCTCTCGTTGCGGCTTTTCCCTGGGAGCGCGCCGCTTGGGCTCCTGGCGCACAACTTCGGGCGATTCGCTGCCGATCCGCTCAATCCCTTTCCCGACTCCCCCGATAAATTCATTCACATACACCTGGGCCTGCGCCAGCGCCGCATCGTCTTCCAGGTAATAAAGTTCCGCCCCAAGCCCCACGACAACCGCCATGAAAAGTCCGCGCAACCAGTAGTACTCCACGCGGACAGCCGCATAGTAAAGAATGTAAAGCGGCGCAAACAGACACAACAACCCCTGGCTCGTGCTGTCTTCAAAAGCCACCATTAAAATAAGCAGCGTGATAAGCCCCCACACCGCAAAGCGGCCCCAGAAATAGAATTCGAAATACGCAGGGTCTATGACCGTGGTGTACCATTGGGCGCCCACCAACAAGCCGGCAAGAGCCGCGAAGGCAATCCAGTTCCAGATAGCCAGGGGCATTCGGATTTTCTGGCGCGCCTTGTGAACGCCTTCGTAAATGTCCGCCGTAGCAATTCGCTGGGCCGCGGAAATCGCTTCGCCTTGCGGAGTCAGGCGCTCGTTGACCTCGCCGGTCAGCGTATCGCTTCGCTCAACGCGGTCCATTCTTCGAACCTGCAGGCGCGCCTGGTTCGGTGCCGCGCTCTGGAATTCAAGCGGGGTTCCGCAACCGGGACACATCACCGCGCCGGCTGTCGCGTACTCGGACACTTTCGTCTCGCGGCCGCATTTCCTGCATTTGGTGAGAATATCCGCCATGACCTTCCTCGTGAATTACGGGAGTCATTGTACACCGACCGCATTAAACTGGTTAACGGCCATTCCATCATTCGGCCGGTTCGGCCTTTTGTACGCGCAAACTGGTCTTGTGCCGGGCGGGATAGCTCTGGATATCAATATTTTGAATAATCCAGACATCCCGGACTTTTTTGAAGCTGCGCACCTCCAACAGCTTGACCAGTTGCCCTCCCGAATCATAAGCCGCCGCCTGCAAAAGAATGCCGATTTCGGGATCAATCCATAAACGAACACCTGCATACGCCCCGGGCTCGTCTTCCGGCGAAGGCATGTCCACGATATAGCAGAAACGCCCTCGCACGCGTTCGGCGCCGACGGTCTTCCCGTAAGGCCACCACAGGTAGGCCATGCTCAGATCAATCCAGCTTATATCCGTTTCCTGGATTCGTTCATGCAGGTTCGGAAGCGGTGCATCCACCAGCGGGTCTCCCGCCCGGTAGCGCGTCTCGCGCGATCCGCTCCTGCTCCACTTGATCTGGAGTTCTTCCAGCGGCCGCCCGAATGCGTCTTCGATCAAGTACCGCGTTTCCGGTTCGCGGCCACCCCAGTCAAGCCAAAGGACCGCGTTGATTTTCTTCTGCAACTCCCCTGCGCGCGTCTTCGAAAGCAACTGGGCTTCCACGCGCACGGGCACTTCCGGAAACGACGAAAGCACCTTGTTCAGCAACTCGGCCGCGGATGGAAATGCCGGTTCGTCCAGGGGACGGAAATCATCATCCATGGCGCCGGGCAGAAACGTTGCCGGCGCAAGAAACAGAAAGAAACATGCCGTCGCAACGCGCCACCGCATGGTCAGGTGTGCTCCTTCCGAGCGCGGCGGATGGAGGCTTTTCGGCTTTTTCCGTTCGGACCAAGCACGGCGCGGATGGCCGACTCCGCATCTTTGACGAAAACAAACGCGAGCTTCTTGCGCACCTCGGCAGGAATCTCTTCGAGGTTCCTGCGATTCCGGTCGGGCAACACGACCCGCCGGATGCCGGCGCGCGCCGCCGCAAGCACCTTTTCCTTGATGCCGCCCACGGGCATGACACGGCCACGCAGTGTTATTTCGCCGGACATCGCGGTATCGCCCGCCAGCGGCTTGCGGCTGATCAGCGAAACCAGGGCGACCAGCATGGCCAGCCCGGCGGAAGGCCCATCCTTCGGAATCGCGCCCGCTGGAACGTGAACATGAAAGTCGCGCCCGTCCGCGAAGGTTGCGGGCAATTTCAGTTTTTCCGCATTGGCCTGAACATAACTCAAGGCCGCGCGCGCGGACTCCTTCATTACGTCGCCCAGCGAGCCGGTCAGGATCAGTTGCCCCTTGCCCGCCATCTGCGTCGCCTCAATGAAAAGGATGTCTCCTCCCGTCGGCGTCCACGCCAGTCCCGTGGCCACGCCGGGTTCAACAGCCCCCTCCGCCACTTCGGGTTCAAACGATTTGGGGCCCAGGTATCCGTGAAGCTTGTTTTTGCTGACCACCGTTCTGCCTTTGTGCCCTTCGGCCACGCTCCGGGCCACCTTGCGGCAGACATTGGCGATCTGACGCTCCAGGTTGCGCACGCCGGCTTCCCGGGTGTAATCCGCAATGATGTTTTCCAGTGCGTCGCGCCTGAACAGGATGTGCCCCGCGCGAAGCCCATGCGCCGCGGTCTCTTTCGGCACAAGATACTTCTCCCCAATATGCACCTTTTCCGCAAGCGTGTACCCCGGCAGCTCCAACACCTCCATCCGGTCGCGCAGCGCGTGCGGCATACTGTCCACCACGTTCGCCGTCGTGATGAAAAGTACGCTGGAAAGATCGAACGGCAGGTTGAGATAGTGATCGGTGAACGTCGAGTTCTGTTCCGGATCCAGCACTTCGAGCAAGGCCGACGCCGGATCGCCGCGAAAATCCATGCCGAGCTTGTCTATCTCGTCCAGCATGAACACCGGGTTGCGCGTTCCCGCTTTCCGGAGCCCCTGGATGATCCTGCCCGGCATCGCGCCGATGTAGGTGCGCCGGTGACCGCGGATTTCCGCTTCGTCGCGCATGCCACCCAGCGACATTCGCACAAACTTGCGGCCCAGCGCGCGCGCGATGGACTGCCCCAGCGACGTCTTGCCCACGCCGGGCGGCCCAACGAAACACAGGATGGGCCCTTTCATATCCTTCTTCAGCTTGAGAACGGAAAGGTATTCCAGGATGCGGTCTTTGATCTTCACGAGATCATAGTGATCTTCATCCAGGATCCTGCGCGCCTGCGCAATCTCAAGCTTGTCTTCCGTCGTCTTCGACCACGGAAGCTCCGTCAGCCAATCGAGATAGGTTCGCACCACCGCGTACTCCGGCGAGGCCGTGGGAATGGCGGATAAACGCTCCTTTTCCTTGTTCGCCGCTTCTTCCACCTCTTTCGGCATACCGGCCGCGCGGATTTTTTCTTCGATCTCCGCGATGTCGCCCTGCTGCTGATCCTTCTCTCCCAGCTCCTGGCGGATCGCCTTCATCTGCTCGCGCAGGAAAAACTCGCGCTGGCTCTTCGAGAACGACTCGCTCACCTTGTGCTGAATCTCCGTGCCCAGGCGCAGCACTTCCAGCTCGCGGTTCAGCAATGTCGTCAATCGCGAGAGGCGGGAGCGCGGACGATTGTCCTCCAGCAGTTGTTGACGGTCTTCCAGAGACATGTTCAGGTGCGCGGAAATCAGGTCCGCCAGCTTGCCCGGGTTTTCCATGTTGAACACCGCAATCTTCAGCTCTTCCGGCAGCGCCGGCGACAGCGTGACGATTTCCTGGAATCGCTCCGCCGCGTTGCGCGCGAGGGCTGTAAGTTCGACGGTATCCTCTTCCTCGTCCTTCAAGAGGGCGTAGTGAACTTCAATGTAGTGCCGGTTCTCCTGCTCGTGAACCAGCCGGCAACGCGTGATGCCCTGCACCAGAATGCGGACGGTGTCATCCGGAAACTTCAACATCTTTACCAGGCGCGCCAGGCACCCATACTCGTGAAGATCCTTCACCCCCACCTCATCGTCCTGCGCATCGCGGCTTCTTTGCAGGCAGGTGATTAACGTTCGGTTTCCGGCCACCACATCGTCAATCAGCTTGATGGATTTCGCCGTACTCACAATGAGCGGCGCAATCATTCCGGGAAACAGCACAACGTCGCTCACCGGCAGCACGGGAAGGATGCGGGGTAGCGCTTCGCCCGGATTCGCTGCTTCGCCCGCCTCTTTCGCCGGGGTGGGCAGCGTTGTTTCCGTCGGCTGGTCTTGTTTGGGATCCGTCATAGGGTTCAGTCTTCCATGGAAACAGTGATTTTTTGGGATGCCGGTTCTTTCGCGCGGGGAAGCCGGATTTTTAAAATGCCGTTGACCATGTGCGCGGTCACCTGGTTGCCATCCACGGGAAAAGGAAGCGATACCGTTCGCTGAAATGGCCCGTACTCGATTTCCATCTGCCTGAAACGGTATCCCGCCGTGCTCTCGCCCCCGTATGGATCGCGGCGCACGCCCTGGATAATCACAATCTGGTTCTCGAGATTGACCTGGATGCTCTCCTTTGCGACACCGGCCAATTCCACCTTGATCATCACGTCGTCGTGGCTTTCATACACATCGGTGTTCGGTGACCACGCGCCCGCTCCATGCGGTTCGAGCAGGTGTTCGGACATTCCGCCCAGTTTCCGCTGAATGTTCGCCCATTGCAGGATTATGTTCCTCGTCATCGCCGGCCCTCCATCCCGTCTCCATCTGAAGCCGATTGCGCACTTATCCTTACTCTTAAGAAGCGGCGGGCTCAAGTCCGGTTATTGATCAACGGATCATCGCCGGGGCTTAGCCTGAGGGCTGTCTCGAGGAGCAGCGGTCTCCAGGCCGCTTTCCTGATGTCCGATCCCTTCGGTTCATTGACCGCCCAGCGCGGCCTCGATCGCCTTCGCGATTGCCGGACTGTCAGGCGTCTCTTTCGATCCGAAACGAGCAATCGCCCGGCCGTCGCGGCCGATGAGGAACTTGTTGAAGTTCCACGTAATTGCGCCCCCGAATTCCGGATGCTCCTTTTTATCGGTGAGAAACTTGTACAGCGGGTCCATCTTCGATCCCTTGACGGAGATTTTTGAAAACATGGGGAACGTCACGCCGTAGTTCAGGCTGCAGAAGGACATGATCTCCTCTTCCGAACCCGGCTCCTGTCCGAGAAAATTGTTGGCCGGAAAGCCGAGGATCACAAAACCACGGTCTCCGTAAGTCTCGTACAACTTCTGCAGCCCGGCGTACTGCGGCGTAAAACCGCACCGGCTCGCGACGTTTACGATCATGACGACCTTGCCCTTGAATTCCGCGAGCGAAACGTCCTTCCCTTCAATGTCTTTCATTTTGAAATCGTATATCGTCTTCATGCTCCCCTCCTTTTCCTGCGCTGGCGCCACCGTCCCCCAGATCGCAATCACAAGCAATAACAGGCCATGCCATGATCTCATCGTGAACCCTCCTTCGCCTCGGCCCGCACCACGGGAATATGCACTTCGGACCGCTTCATGAAGCCCGGTATCCAGATTGGATCCCAGAACACGTTGTATGGCTCGCCCGCCGGCACCCATTCGTCCTGCCGCCCAAGCCATTCGCGCAATTCCTTCACTCCGCGCTCGTACAGGCCGACCGAGTAGCTTCCCCGCAGACCGACAGCCACGACCTGCCGCTCGGCCAGCTCGATGATTTCGACATCCGGCGCGGACTTCAAATCCGCGCGCGTCAGTTTCCGTGAGGGAAGAATGCGCATGCGGTTGGTACTCGTTTCCGCCTCGATCGGCACCGTCATCGCCACATCGTTCGCACGAATATAGCGATACAGCTTTTTAAACGGCTCGC
>CAZTYH010000034.1:23030-30581 GCA_964617565.1 uncultured Verrucomicrobiota bacterium | reverse complement strand
CGCCGGCCGTATTGATGTTGATGCCGTCCGCCGTGAGATGATGAAGATAACAATGCTCGATGATTATAAAGTCGTTGGCGGGAGCGCTTGAATTGTTCAGGGCTATTCCATGGACGGGAGCTTCATCAAGCTGGTAGAGCGCTGAGCGCTCAACCTCTATCCCGCGGAGCGTGGTGTTCTGGCAATGTCGCAATCGGAACACGGTGCCCGCCGCGGTATAAATATCCGGACTTCCGGTCAACCTGAACATGGGCTGGCCGTTAAGCAACCCATCAATGAGGGCGTCGTCCACATCATATAATTCGGATGCTACCGTGCTCGAAAACACCGCTTGCTGAACTGCGTCCGGCGAAATCTGAACGGTTACCCCTCTCTTGCTGACGATCTTTAACTGGGAGTAATTCCCTCCCCGGATCCAGAGCCGGTCGCCGCTTCCAATCGCAGACCAGTTGATATCCGTCGTGTCTTTCCACGCATTTTCCCAAGAGGTGCCGTTGTTCGCTCCGGCGGCCGATGCATCAAGGAAATACTCCGCGGCACCGGCGTGCATAATCAGGCCGAGGATCGCCCCAAGGATGATGCCGATTCTTTTCCCTTTATTCATATGCTGCTCCCTTCAAACAAGAATCCGCATATTTATTCTATCATGAAATGTGCCAATCGGCATGCGAAGAGAGCTATATTCTTGCGGGCCAATCCTGGCCTTCCCCGCCTTTAATACGTTTCTTGCGCAAGCTCAATGGGTTATCAGGACCAGGCAAACGGAAGGTCCGCAACCTGCCCCCGCACCGCATCGCGGATCGCGGGGATTGTCCGTGCCAGTTCGCTTCTCAGCTTCTCGCGATTGCGAAAAACGTCGCCGCAGAGTTCTTTCACATCGGAGATTCCGGCGCGACGCAGATCCGCTACGCGCACACCGGCCTGAACCGGTCGCATGGCGCCCTCAAATTTCGCGCTGTATGCGAGACACGCAGCGGGCACACCCTGCGACACCGCCGCGATACAGGCATGCATGCGCGAGCCGATAAAGATATCGCATTGACCGATCATGCTTTTCATCTGCCGATGATCGAGCGCATAATCCAAGTACACGATGCGTTCGCCGAATCGCGGCTCCATCTCGGCCAGTAAGCTTCTGCATATTCTCGTTTCGTCCTCCTGGCTGTGCGCCCCCCCACATACGTGCGGAACGAACAACACGCGCACGCCGAGTTCTTTCACAAGATATTCCACCAGCGATCGGGTAAGCGCGGGATAGGATTCTTTCAGGCCGAACATGTTGTCGCCGGTATAACCGCCCATCCAGAGAAGACTGCTGATATTCAAGCCGACCAGGGATCCGGACTTGTGCAAGGCGCCCAGTTCTTCCCGAATGGATGCGTCAAGACTTCCGGGCTCCATGCAGAATCCAAGATCGGGCACAAACGTCACGGACGGACCCCGTGTTCCAACCAGTTTCCGTATGATTTCGACGCCCTCTTCGTCGCGCGAAAAAACGCGGCATGCCCGGCGCAGAATCCAGCGCGCAACGAATCGAGATGGAAGACTCCCGAACGGTCCGTATGTCTGGGGGAGCAAAACCAGGGGCCGGTGCATCAACAGGACGAGAAGCTGCGGCAGCGATACATAAAGGAAGCGGCGCAAGCCGTAGATATCGCTGAAGCTGTCTCCGCCGGCCAGCGAGAAATGCGCGGACGCGGAAAGCACCTCGCGGAGCCAGGGGTTTTTCGACCAGAGCCGATGGCGGATCGCCTCCGGCAACGCGCGGGACAAAAGCACAATAAAGAGCAATCTGAAGATGTTGTTCGGAAGAAAAAACCGCCAACTGAAACGCAGGTTAACGAGCCGCACCGTCCGCTCCCCCGCGGGCGTTTGTTCCCGCCAACTCTGCGATTCGCGACCGTAATCGAGCAGAATGATTTCTGCGCCGGGATGGACAGACGACAGCAGATCTATCGCTGAACTAAGCAGTACGCGCACGCCATAATTATCCGTTTTGCGCGTTACCCCGAGGAGCGACAGCGTCACGGGACCGCCGCTTTCCGTGTTTGCGGTGCCGGTCAATGAAGTTCTCCGAATTCGAAAGGCTGAGCGGATGCCGGGTTTTCTTCCGCGACAGGAAGCTCATACCCCTGCTCGGCATAACGCCCGAGACTTGCGGCTGCCGCAAGGTGCAGGTACCAAATCACGTATGACTGGTCCCAATAGCTGACGGACAACAGATTAAGCGCATGGGTCACAATGACAACGCCAACGCCCCACAGGATCGGTTCATGCATGGCCATTCCCGGTCCCGCATCGCGAACAACGCGCAATCCGCGACCCACCTGCTTGAGACAGTACACGAGCATCCCCACAAAAAACACCAGCGAGATCAGTCCCCCGTTCACGCCCAGCGAAACATAGTGATTGGTCATATCCACGTAGCCGAACTTCGTTACCGTTGCCGCCCATTCCGCCGTATTGCTCATGGGCATGCCGAAAAAACACCACTCGCCGAAATTCCGCACAAACCGGTCAATCAAAATAGAGCGATGCCACCCGTCACCGCCCAGGATCCCGCTGATGCGGTCGAAAATGAACCAGACGGGACGGCTCATGGCCAGGTGCAATGCGATGATCGTCGCGAGGATGCCGCGCCGCACCCAATGCATCTTTTGTCGAAATCGCCAACACCCCCAACCCGCAATCGCAATTACGGCTGCCATCAGCGGCCCGCTGGAATGAGAGGCAAACACGATTGTCCCGCACGCCACCACGCCCAGCAGAGCCCATCCTCTCGAAGATTTCTGAAAGAGAAAGCCCACACACAAAGGAAGAAAAGTGGCGCCGACCGTGCCGGCCGTGATCGCATGCCGGAAACTTGCCTGGCAACGATAGTGGCCGGTTCGAAAGACCGGCGTTTCGGGAACCCCGCCCATAACGGCAAAAAGATTGCGCCCCACGTGCGACTCATATTCCATCAGGAACGCAAATGGAACCAGCAGGACCACGGCTCCTTTCATAAAGAAACGGAAGTCGTCCCAGTCCGCGAACAATCCGCGGAATACGAAATAAACAAGGAGGCCGTCCACCATCAGGCCGATCTGATACTTGTTGATTTCACCCGTCCGCAGCGTAAAGACCACCACGTACGAAACGAGCGCCGCGATCAGCCATCGGTCCATCTTCAGGAGCTTGCCCGCGGGCAACTCATGGCGAAAAAGCACACGCAGGAACGCCGTGAGCTCCACGAAACGAATAGCCATGAAATTGAAGCCGAAAATATCCACCGCCTGCCCCTGCGTGATGTAGAGGACGGCGGCGAGATACGCCGTTGCAACCCACCGCCTCGGCAGGGTCGCAACCGCCATGCAGAACAGGAACGTCAGAAATGCGCCAATGGCCGTCATCGGTTTCTCAATCAGGGATGAAGCAATCTTCGGTAAAGGCGATGGAGCGCCCCGGCAAAGCAGCGGTCATCCAGTCGCGCCAGTCCGTTACGCATGGACGAGCGGAAATGCCGGGCCTGGCGCCGCCATGGTGATTCGCCGGCATCGCTTCGGCGTATGGATTCCTCTATCGCCCTTTGCAACGGCAGATCGCGGTTCGTACGCTGCAATTCCTCGAGGCACTCCATGGCATACCGCGTGTTGTGAAGAAACATCCGCGAAACCCGTCCCAGGTCGAGCGGCACGGCAAAGGCGTGACATCTATCCATGGCGCCTGCCACGCGCAGTTCCACCATGGTCCGGATGCACTTTTCGCACTTTCCGCAGTTGAAAGCCCCAAGCGGATTCTCGTGACACACACGGAGATATTTCAACGCAAGATCGGAATCGGCCAGGCCAAGCACCTTGTGCAGGCGCCCTCCGCCCCGGTTGTCATAAATCACTTCAATATCCTCATTGCTCCAGAGAGGATCCAGCATCGGGTGAGAACCCCATGGCGCGTTCTCCCGTCGAGGGCTTGATGGAATATAGATGGTTCCAAGCGTCTCCTGTAACGCCAGCGCTACGCTGCCGAGACAGGCGCCGTGAAGGTTGTCCCATTGCACGATCGGATTTCCAAGCTGGCGAATATTGGTCGAAAGGGTGACCAGTTTCAGCGAGGTTTCTCTCGCCACTTCCCGCGCATTTGCGAGCGCCTTGTTCCATATCGCGTGATCGCGGCTGAGATGGATGTCGAATCCGCGGACAAACACCATATGCGTCAGGCGCGGTTCGCCGTCGGCTGCGCGGGCAGTATGATCCAGCAAGGTATAAAAGGCATCCACACCGCCGCTGAAGAATGAGGCGCGCCCCCGCGATGAGCTCGGTGGGTTTGCGGCTTCGGCATGCCCGGAGGCCTGTACTTCGACAATCTTCATTTCAGGCCACCAACCATGCAGCAACTCCATGATGCGCTTGAGATTTGAGCGCAAGCGAATTGAGATCGTGCCCTCGACATGCAGGGGCAACCCGAGACGCATAGACGGAAGCAGCAGCGCTGCAACAAACGGATCGGCAGAATGTGAGACCACCCCTGGAGATATCTGCGACGAACTCCACCATACCTCCTGCCCGTCAAGGCGGCGATCCGCCTTGCAATTGATTTGCCCGCACAACCGATAGCCGTCGCCATCGGGTTCCACTTTGATATTTCTGATTTGAAGCAAGGTCGTTTTCTCCGCTCAGGAAAGCGCCGCGCGCATTGTTCTGGAAAGCTTTTCGGCAAAAGCCTTGTACGCATCGTCGTTCGGTCCAGGCCTTTCCCAGTTGATATTGAGACCATCCCTGCCGGAACTTCGATAACGTACCAATTCCTTAAGCCCATCAAACCTTGGATTTTCATCCAGATCCGGTTTTAACAACACCACCGGCGTTCCCAGCGCGAGGCACGGCATGGAGCAATGCAGCAGGCCGGTGATTACCAGCCTGGCGCGCGCGTATACCGCAAGCCGCTCCCGCGCCATCGCCATGCGCTGCTCGTGACGGCGCACCAGCAATCGTTCTCGATGCGCGCGCATCCGCGTCATGTTCCGGTCCAGCCGGTTCCACACCTTCAGATAAAAATCGAGGACGGACCAACCGGTATCGGAGGTCAACTGTCCAGTCGGTGTCAAGTGACTGAGATACTTTGCCCGGGCCCGGACGGATTCGGGAACGACCTTCTCCACGAGCGCGGGATCCGCATCCACGATGTAAATGTCGTCCGTTCTTTCGGCGCGACTTTCCGGCAAAGTCAGCGTGAGGCAGCCAGAGTGATAAGCGGAAACACCGACCTGTTCGAAGCACTTGATGGTCGGCAGGCTCCGGCACCCGATTGGCTCATATTGTTTGAAGTAACCGGCGGTGCGTTCGTTGATCAGCGCTTCCGGCACCACCGCATACCACGAAACAAAGAGGGGCCGGAGATTCGGCGGCGGCGGCCAGCATGCCGGAAACGCCGGCCGCGTGAACCAGCCATTGAACGGAACCGTGATTGGCCCGTTATCCTTGTACCAGTGCAGGCGGTCGCGCTCGATGGTCACGTCCACCCGCGGCAAAAAGCATTGCGCGGCGATGGACTGCATCTCATCGCCGATGTTGTTCGAATAAGAATATCTCAAAACACCGTATTTCATTGTCGGCCCCGCGAATGAAGTTTGATTATGTCCTTGTACGCCTGAACAAGGCTCCTGCCTGCCGCCGCCCATGTGAGTGAAGGCGTATCTTTCAATCCCTGTTCGCGCAATCGCGCGAGGAGCTTGCGATCCTGGTGCATGGAAGTAATGTGCGCGGCCATTGCGGCCACGTCGCCCACCGTATGCACAAGAGCGTTCTGCATGTGACGGCACAGTTCCGTGCAGGCATCGGAGACCAGCGGCACGCAGCCGCTGGCCATCGCCTCGGTGCAGACCAGTCCGAACCCCTCTTCGATGCTGGGCAGAATGAAGAGGTCGCAATCGCGCATCAACTCGGGAATGTCGTTGCGGTGCCCCAGGACTTCCACGCTGGGATGCGCCAGCATCGGCTCCAGTTTCTCGCGGTACGCCGGAATGAAATCACCGGCCACCAGGAATCGGCCTTCCTTGCACGCGGGAGATTGCAGCCACGCCTCCAGCGCAAAATGCAACCCCTTCCGCACGGCGCATACGCCCACGTAAATCATTTTCAGTCCGCGCTGCGGCTCGCGGCGCTCCGCGGCCGGGAAAAATCGCTTATCGTCCACGCCGTAAATGAAGCGATGCAATTTATCGGCAGGGAATCCTTCATCCACAAACGTTTTGGCCACAAAATCCGACGGACACAGAATGGCGTCTGCCGCTCGATATTCCTCCTCCTCGCGCCTCAATATCCTCTCATCGTATGCGTGTTCATGTCCCGGGGGCAAGGGGACCCCGATGCGCTCGCATTCCTCGCGAACCACCCTGTATGCAAAGCGCGTGTGGGCGTTGCAGCGCTCCATTGCCACGGGAATGCCGAGGCGATGAGCCGCCTCAATCGTCCGCAGCGCGCCGAGCGGCCACGCGTGAATGATGTCAATTCGCCCGGCCAGGGCAGACAGCCGGCGCGCAACCATCCAGTCGTGAAGGATGCACATGCGCCGGGTGCCAAGCAAACGATACGGTATGCGGACACGGCCCCACGTGAGCGTTTTTTGGTCGTTTACGGGACGTGCAAAGGGCCGCACGGAATCGCCCGCCAGCACGAACATCTCCGCGCCCGCTTCGGCCACGCTGTCAATTTCGTGCCAGGCGGTCGTGCAGATACGGCTCATGCCCAGCCGGTGCGGAAAGCTGTGCAATACGCGAATTGGTTTTGCGTCACTCATGCGCAGCCGAATCCAGGAACTGCCGGTGCCACAATTCCAGCACCAGCAGCGAAAATACTTCTTTGGCGTAACGTCCGCTGCGCGCATTCACGCGCAGCAGATTCTCCATTTCCTGCCGGCGGAAATATCCGCGCGATAAAGCGCCGGGCGATAGCATTATTTCTGCCAACTGCGCTTTAAAGTCGCGACACAACCACTGCTCATACGGCACGGGAAACCCGGCTTTCCTGCGCCGCAGGATTTCCTCCGGCAGTACTTTCGCGAAGGCGGACTTCAACACGCGCTTTGTTTCTCTTCCCTTGACCTTGACTTCATCCGGCAACGACGCGGCAAATTCGAGCACGGTATGGTCCAACAACGGAACCCGCAATTCGAGGGAATTGGCCATCGTGATCTTGTCGGCTTTCACCAGCAGGTCGTCGGGCAGCCACGTCATGGTGTCGAGAAAAAGCATCTGGTTCAAAAGCGATTGATCAGAGACCTTCGCAAACAACGGTCGCACAAAATCCTCCGGCGCGTCCGCCGCTGTCCGGGCCAGGAAATCGGGAGAACAGAATCGCGCGGCGTTGCGGTTGAAAAAGGAAGCCGGGCCGGACGTACGGCTGAAATACTGTGAAGACAGGGGACGCCCGAGCGCTGCTCCGTATTTTTCCACACGCCCATCGCCTATCAAGCGCCCCGCAAGTGCGGCGGCCTCGCCGACAGGCCGGGCCAACACCCCCAGCCTGCTTCGCCATCGCTCAAGACGAAGCATGCCCGGATAATTCGGATAGCCGG
>CAZTYH010000034.1:0-22930 GCA_964617565.1 uncultured Verrucomicrobiota bacterium | reverse complement strand
AGCCTGCTTCGCCATCGCTCAAGACGAAGCATGCCCGGATAATTCGGATAGCCGGCAAAGGCTTCGTCGCCTCCCTCGCCGGAAAGCAGGACCTTCACGTGGTCGCGCGCCAGCCGCGACACGTAATACAGCGCCACGGCGGGCGGCTCGCAAACCGGTTCCTCCATGTGCCGGACGTACGTTGGAAGGAAATCCCAGAAATCACGCGGCGTGATGCTGATGTCGTGATGTTCCGTCCCGAAGCGCCGGGCTGTCAGACGCGCATAGGGGCGCTCGTCCACGACCTGCCCGCCGTCGAAGCCCACCGTGAAGGTGCTCACTTTTTTCCGCGTGCCCTCGACGGCGAAACTGAGCACGGCTGATGAATCAACCCCGCCGCTCAAGAGCACACCGACCGGCACGTCGGCGATCATGTGCGAACGCACCGTATCCGCCAGGAGGGCGCGCAATTCCTCCGTCGCCTCTTCCAGCGAAATCGCCGCGCGCGCATCCGTGAATTCAAGATCCCAGTAACGACGGATGGTGACTTTGCCGTTCTCCGCCACAAGATAATGTCCCGGCAGCAGCTTGCGGACGTGCCGGAAAAGCGTCTTCTCGCCGGGAATATAATTAAAAGACGTGAACTGCCGGATTGCGCCATGGTCAATGTCCCTCGGCGCGGAGGAATCCGTCATGATGGCCTTGAACTCCGAGGCGAACAAAAGCGTATCGCGAAGGTGGGCATAGTAAAGAGGCTTGATGCCCACGCGATCGCGCGCGACGAGGAGGCGGCGGCGGGACGCATCCCACAGCGCGAAGGCAAACATCCCCTTGAACTTGTTCACGCACTCCGGGCCGAATTCTTCGTACGCGTGGACGATCACTTCCGTATCGGACCGTGAATGGAATACATGCCCCCTGGCCACAAGCTGATCGCGAAGCGTCTCGAAGTTATAAATCTCCCCATTGAAGACAACCCAGATTGTCTTGTCTTCGTTGGTCATGGGTTGATCGCCGGTTGAAAGATCAATGATGGACAACCGGCAATGACCCAACCCCGCGGGGCCGTCAAGATGGATGCCCTGCCCGTCCGGCCCGCGGTGAAGGATCGGACCCAACATCGCCCCTATTTCATCCCGGGAGACGGTTTTTTCCGATTCAAAATTCAGTTTGCCGACGATTCCACACATAGGCGTTCCGATCAACCGCGACGCGCATAATCTGGCGTCCACCCCACGCTCCAGAGCGCGATCCAGCTCCACTTCCTCATGGTTTGAAGAGAGCGGCCTCGCCGAAACGGCAGGGTAACGATGGCCAGCGGAATGCGAAGCAGCGCCGAAAATCCAAGCGACAGCCGGTACAACACCGCGCGCCACGCCCCCTGATGAATCCGCATGAACCGGTACACGGCCTGGCGCATGGTCACGATCGAAAATCCGCTTCCAACAAGGGAGCTGCTGCCACCGCCGTAATGAATAATCCGTGCGCGCGGAACGTGCAGGCAACTTGATCCGAGTCGCGCGACGCGCCGGCAGAGATCCAAATCCTCGCCGTACATGAAATAGTGCGTGTCAAAACCGTTGAGCTCTTCGAATACGGAGCGGCGGATCATGAGACACGATCCGGCCACTGCTTCAACCACGGACGCCTCCGCAGACTCGTGAACCAGCGCCTTCGTGCCCCAGAAAGGAGCCGAGGGCCATACCCTTCGAAGGAACTCCGAATCAAGAAGTTGATTAACCACCGTCGGAAAGGATTGCACACAACTGGTTTGAACCGTCCGATCTCCGTTCAGTACGCGCGGTCCGGCGATCGCGGCCGAAGCCCACCCCCGCAGCGACTCCAACAACCGGCGAACCGCATCGGGCTCAACTTCCGTATCGGGATTCAGAAACAGCAGCATATCTCCCCGCGCCCTGCGAGCGGCGGCGTTGTTCGCACCTGCAAAACCGAGATTGTTTTCCTCCTGGATGAAGATCGCGCCGGGAAAATCCGCGGCGGTCACGCTCGCGCTCCCATCGAACGAAGCGTTATCAATCACGATCACTTCCGCGGCGAGTCCGGCCAGCGCGGGGTGAAGTGATCGAAGACATTTCTGCAGGTACGCGGCGGATCGCCAATTGACAATAATGACGGATATATCCATGGCGCAATCAGTCGGGCCGGGTCCACAAATTGGT
Source organism: uncultured Verrucomicrobiota bacterium (assembly GCA_964617565.1). GTDB lineage: Bacteria > Verrucomicrobiota > Kiritimatiellia > CAIQIC01 > JAGNIJ01 > JAKJGV01. The sequence continues at coordinate 20,771 of CAZTYH010000034.1, read as the reverse complement.
CCGGCCCCGTATGCAATTCATTTGCTCCCGCCGCACGTACTCCACAAAAGCCCGGTCAACGGGCCGCGGCATCCTGCGGACCCATGCCGAAAAATAACCCCAGCCAAGGCCGGCCGACATAACGAAGTACGGCCCCGCGAGCAATCTTCTCATGCACTTGAGAAACATGAAAAGCGGATGGTAACCCGTAAGATAGTTCGCGCGCCCGTTCTTCACATAGTCGCGCCAACGCGTGCCGGATCGTCCCGTTTCCCGATGCTGAAGCAGAAGGATTTCCTTGAAAGTATACGTCTTCCAGCCGTGCTGGTTGGCCATCAGTTCATCTATCGTATCCCACCCCGTGCTACGCACCAGCCCACCGATCTGATCCCAGCATGCGCGGCGATAAATCTTCGTGGCGCCGCGAACGTGAAAAGGCGGATCGCCGGGAAACTCCACCACCGACTTTCCGCTGCGCTGAACGCATATCATGCCACCCCCGATTCCCAGCCGGGCATCCGCCTCAAATCGCGCAAAACATTTTTGAAAATAATCCGGCTCAAACGACAAGTCGGCGTCCAGCTTGACCAGGAAATCCCAGCCGGACAGCCGCACAGCCGCGAAACCTTCGGCGAACGCTTCCATGACGCCACCGCCCGATGCGCGGCATCCGCGATCCGTCCTGTGAACAACACGCACCCACGGGTATCGTGCCGCAAATCGCTCCGCCACATCACCCGTCGCATCGCGCGATCCATCGTTCACCACGACACACTCCGCCGGGGGAATCGTCTGGGCTGCAAGCGAGTTCAGCGTGTTAACGATCAACAACTCCTCATCACGCGCGGGAATGATCACCACGTAACGGGGATCACTCATGCTGCCCCCCTCCGTCCCAATATTCTTCCGGCATATTTGATGACACGCTGGGCTCCACCCATCCAATTATACGCCCCTCGAAGCTTTGCGGCGAAAAGGGCCCGGTCATCATCCGAATTGACCGGCAGCCGCTTGATCGTGAGCAGATCATCGCCAGGCCTGTATGTGCCGATCCGCGTCGTGACGGCCTTCGTGTACCCGGTCTCGGCCAGCAGGGAACGGAACCGCTGAACAAACGATCGGTGCGCCTCGGGAAAGGCGAAGGGATAGGAAAACGTAGTGACACGCTCGCGCAGCTCCTGCTCGATGCGCTCGCGCGATTCGGACAATTCCCTTCGCATCTCTTCCGCGGGAAGGCGGATCAGTTCCCTGTGGTGCGCCGTGTGGGATCCAAAGCTGAAACCGGCACTGCGCAGATCACGTACTTCGGCCCATGTCAGGCAGGGCCGGCCGACAAATTCCCTCCTCGTATCGGCGATAAAAGCTGTCGGGAGAAAAACGGTCGCCGTGAATCCGTGCTGCGAAAGTATTGGAGCGGCGTTTTCGGCCACGCCGGCAAAACCATCATCAAACGTGATCACCACGCGCTTCTGCCCTTCCTGCCCATTCTCCAGCAGGCCCGCATCCAGCCCTTTGGCGGCACACCCCTGCTCCGCGAGCCACTGCATCTGCATGCGGAAGCGTTCCGGGGTTGTGTTGGTGCGGTAATAGGGGTGCGAGCGTTCATCTTCATCCGCGGAAATCGAGTGGTACATCAGCACAGGCACGCCGACACGACGAGACACAAGCCCGCGGAAGACGCGATCCAGCGCCAGGGTGAACGTGCGATCCAGACGGCTCATGATTTTTCCGCCAACCGATCCACGAGATCAAGATAGGCCTGCTTGTGAATTTCCCAGTTGTTTTGTGCCACATACTCCCGGCCTGCCGTGACATATTTTTTCCGCGTCTCCGGATTGTGCGCCATTTCAAGGATGGCTTGCGCAAGCTCTTCCACGTTGCCCGACGGGAAAAAGCGGACCAGTTGATCGGTAAAATAGTATTGATCAATGGCCGTGCGCGAACAAATCACCGGGACCCCCTGCGACATGAACTCGAGGATCTTCGTGCTGAACGCTTCGTTGCCGAACGAATCGGCCCGTTTCGCCACCACGCCGAGATCGGCCTCCGCAAGCAGGGAAGGAATCGTTTCGAACGGAACGGGATCGCGAAACTTCACGCGCTCACCGATCCGCAATCTCTCGACAACACCCAACAGCCGATTCTTGTCACTCCCCTCTCCGTAGATCAGGAACTCCGCGCCCGGAATCGAATCGCAAACGCGGGCAAAGGCTTCAATGGCAATGTCCAGCCCCTGGTGCCACTGAAGTCCGCCGGGATAGACTATACGAAAGCGCCCGTCCACTTCGGGCCGATGAACGGAATCGAGGAAGCGGCGGTCCACATGATTCAACACGACGCTGCAGCGATCCGCCTTGACGGACCGCTCAACCAGGCGCTCGCGCCAGAGATCGTTCGCCACGATTACGTGATCCGCATACCGGCAGGATATCCGTTCCACCCATTGCAGGAATCGCACGATCAGGTGTTTAACTCCGATGCCGAATTTGCTGGCGTAGAATTCCGGCGAAAGGTCGTGGATATCCAGCATGACCCCTGCGCCGCACCATCGCGGACCCATGGCCGAAAAGACCTCGAAGTCGGGAACCGAGTGTACGTGCACCACATCGTAGCGCCTTCGCGCCGCACGCCATAGCAGCAAGGCAGACGACCGGACCAGGAACGAAAACATGCGAAACAGATACGTCACGGCAAAGCGCTCGTTCCGTTGCCGCTGCTGGATGCGCGACACGCGCACGCCGTTGAGAAAACCTTCCCGCGGCTGCCCGGGCCGCCGCAACGCGATGACGTCCACCTCGTCACCGCGGCGGGCGAGCGTTTCCGCATAGCGAATGATCCGGTTGTCGGTGTCGTAATAGGCGTAGGCCGCCATGGCGACCCGGCGGCGGGATCGCGGCTTTTGCCCGGCGCAGGCCTGCCGAAAATACGCGGCCACCTCGTGCGGCAAGGCGGACCAGTATCGGCCCGAATAATTCTGCTTCACGTAATCAAGAAATTCGAGATACCACTCGACGGGAAATTCTTCGAAGCCGGGCTTCCCGTGCAGGCACAGGTAATCGGGGTGCACAATCGGCATGGCCATGCCGCCATGCGCCGCGATCCAGTCGAGCTTCTTTTTCCAGACATCCGCCCCGCGCTCCTGGAGAATCACATACAGGGTGTGATCCTGCGGAAGCGTGTAGGGCATTTCCACGTACTTCTTTCCCGTCGTGCGGCTTTGAACCCAATAGGGAAAGATCGTCCCGGCGCTTTGCGGTTGTGGTTCGAACGGATCGTTGTCGAAACTGGACGAGTCGTAATCAAAACCCAACTCGCCGATCCAATCGAGATTGCGAATCATGGATGGAGCCCGGAATCCTCCCGCTTTCCATTGCTTCGCGTAATCCCGGATGCGGGAAGCGCGCCGCTCAAACACGCCCCGGGAAAGAAACGTTTTCCAGTCATGATACAGACCGTGCACCCCGACTTCAAAGCCGTCTCTCGCCAGGCTCTCACGCAGATCGTCCTGCAGCGTGTAGCGACCTTCTGGGACAAAATAAAATGCAGAGCGGAATCCCCTTTCGCGTTCGAGCCGCGCCAACTCGGAGCACCGCGCCAAACCGCGCGCGGTATCCACGTCATGCGTAAGCACCAACGCAAACCGATGCCCATCCGGCCAGCCGGGCCAGCCTTCGGGCGGGACGCCTGCATCCGATCGTATCGGCCAGGAGTCGCCCGCCTGCGCGAAGCGGCGCTTTGCCCTTGCGCGGCGCATGGCTATTTGAAGCCGCCGGGGTAACAACTGCTTGGAGTTATAAAGGACCGATGAAAGCATGGGAGGCACTTATAAAGATTTGCGCGGCATCAACCAGGAACATCCGGAGGCATCCACCGCCCAATCAATGCGCTATCGCCTGAAGCCACCCGGGTTCCTGCTGCTTCTCCGAAACCTTGTTGAGCACAGCACCGGCCACCCGGGCGCCGCTTCGCTGCAACAAGTCGCACGCCTGGTGCACCGAGGTCCACTGGTCACGATCCGCCTCGACCACCAGTACCGTGGCATGAATCTGATTGACCAGCCGCAGAGACGGACTGACCGCCGTAAGCGTCGGCAGATCCAACACAACGAAGCGATATCCCCCGTTGCGAGCCTGGGAGACGAGGTCCGGCCACTTCCGGACAAGGCTGGTCGCCGGAAGAGGCGTTTCCAACGTCGGTCCCAGCATGAACAAGTTGTGCTCAATGACCGTCACGTGGCCCTTCGCATTTGCCAGAATATCGAGCGCACCACTGCTCGACGTGATTCCAGGAAACCGTCCGTCTTTCGCCACATGCGGTTCGGGGTCCATGAGCAGCACGCGTGCTTCATGGTATTGCGCAAGCGTAACCGCAAGACCGGCGGCCATGGTGGTGACGCCCGATCCCTCTCCGACACCAGTCACTCCGATAAGGCACGGATCGGGCGACTTGGACCCCATCATCCGCAGGATCCGGTCGCCCAGAGCGTCATAATACGGCTGCAAAGCCGCAACGGTCGGCAATTGCGTTTCATCCTGCGCGCGCGGATTTTCGCCCGAAGCCGCTTTTTTGTCACGCCACACGGGCTTGCTCACTTTTGGAACCGTCAGCAGGACCGGCACGCCAAGGCCGGTTTCGAGATCACGCGTCCGCCGGACTTTTCGTCCCGGCAACAGCTCCAAGCCGGCAATTACAGACAACGAGAGCATCAATCCGATACCCAGCGAGATCAACATGTTCCGATACAGCTTCGGGCGGTGCATGGCCGACACCAGAGATGCGGGCTGGATGACGCTGATGTTGCTGAATTTGGATGCCTCTAGCGCCTCGTTGATGCGTGCCTGTTCCAGGCTGCGTGAAAAGGTCCGGTAGTTTTCCTCCTGCACCTGGCGGCTTCTCTCCAATTGCACGATCCTGCTCTCGATACGCTCAAGCCGCCGCGCCTCCTCCCCGGCTTCCGCCAACTGCGTACGCAAGGCGCCAATGCGCGCCTGCTGCACCGCGACCTCGGCCTCCTCCGGGACGAAATACCGCGGCTCGTCCCCAGGCGAACTTTCGTCATCAGCCGGAATAGCAGACAGCACCTTGCGCAATTCTTCTATCTGGGATCGAAGGCTCTGAACCGGTGTGCTGTCCGCTCGATACGTCACGAGGAGATCCTGTTCACGCTGTTCAAGACGGGTTAATCGTTCACGCGCAGAACCGGCCTGGGCCACGCGACCTGTCGAAGACAGGGCCAGGGTGGGTCCAACCCGGTATTTGAGGGTCGGCTCCACAATCTTGAACCTGGCTTGCGCCGCCGCCAGATCGGCTTCTGCCGTACCCAGCGCACGCCGAATGTCTTCCATGCGGGTCAGAATGATCTGGCGCGATTCAGCCAGCGAGATCACGCCGAATTCGTTTTTCAGCTTCCTGAGTTCTTCCTCCGTTTCCGCCAACCGACCGCGATTCAGATCCGTCTGCTGGACAAGAAACTCATAGCCTTCCGGAGAACGGCGCACACGCAGATGCCTCTCCTGGTAGGCTTCGACCACGTAGGTCAACACCTGAACCGCGAGTTCCGGCGTCGGCCCGTCGTAATACACCCGAATCACATTGCTGCGTCTCGGAACCTCAACATGCAGGTTCTGCATGATGCTTCGAAGGATGCGCGCCCGCGAGGTCTCGTTTGTTCTATGCATCGGGAATTGATCCGGTCCGATGCGGTCCACCACCTTTTCCACCGAGTCGCGGCTGACGAGAATTTCTATTTCCGTATTGATGATGTTCTCGCCGCGTGAATCCAGCATCACCACCCGGCTACCTTCCGTGGATGGATCCATCGCACTGGAATCGGCTATATAGCGGACCAGCAACTTGGCTTCGGAACGAAACGTGAGCGGCGCCGTGTAAAAGATGGCCGCGGCACCCGCGAGCCCAAGCAACAAGCCACCCAGCAGGATGCGCCAATGCCGGTAAAGAAGATAAAGCATATCCGAAATGGAAAAGGCGTGCGACCTTGCCCCGATGGCCGGCCGATTGGAATAGGTTGTAAGTTCATTGGCCATATACAGACTCCTCTCCCTATGCCGCATAAGGATAAAGCAACCGACCCGCCCATCTCAGCATGGGCAAGGGCATGCGGCGAAACACAACATTGTACCATCCATCCACTTCGTCCCGGCACACCACATATTTGTTTTCCGACACATCATAGACAAAGTAATCCAGGTTGTCCTCGTTTCCTCCCCATCCCATCTTGAACCGGCGCAACCCCTCCTGTACTGTCCGCGTTTTGCCGAGCGACATCGCATGACACCCCTGCCCTTGGCACCAGCGCAGTCCTTCCCACATGACGAGGTCGTTCGGACGGTCGCCCTGATACCGATGGTCCGACGCTCCATACTTGAAGAGGGCATGCCCGCCGAAGCACAGAAAGATGGACGCCGCAACCGGCTCGCCCTTACGCCTGGCCATCACCACCGTGCCGGCTCCCGATTGAAGTACATGTCGCTGAAATGAGCGGAAGAAGCCGCGCGGCGGCGGAGGCAACCCGTGCCGGCGCCGCGTCAGGGTGAACAAATAATAAAAAGCATTCACGAAATCGTCTCCGCTGCCGCACTCAACCTCAAGCCCCGCTTCGCGCGCCTTGCGAATGGCACGCCGCACGGCAGGGCGGCAACGAGTCCACAGATCATCCTCGGTTCCGCTTAAATCCACCGTATGGGTCACGAAGGATATCGCGGGTATCGGCGACGCGTTTTCATCCGCCGGCATCGCGCCCCGGAACTCGATGGTTCGCCAACCCTGCAAACGCGCCTCGCTGCGAATCGCGTCCAGCAAAAGCACCCCGTCATTGCCGTTACGCACGAGCATCCCGCAAACATCGGTGAAAGGGAGACTCACGCCCCTGCGCCGGCCTCCCATGCCGCGAACTTCCATCATTGGAAGCACCGCGCGCAAGCTCCCGTCTTCCTCCTTCATGATCCCGTAACACGGCCGATAGCCGTACGCCTCAACCAGCGTGCGGCACCACGCCGACCCGTGAAACGAGGTGGCTTCATCCCACGAGCCAACCCACTCATCCCACTGCGGATAATCCAGCGGACTTACCATATGAACTGCGGCTGTCATCATGGACACCAAGACTGCGTTCCGTCACCGCGTTACCGGCTGAGCCGTTTCCACCAAGACTTCGCGCAACTGCCCGGCCACGTACCCCACCATTTCCTCCGTCAACTCGGGATACATGGGTAAAGACAATTCCTCGCCCGCGCAGCGTTCCGCCACGGGATAGGCACCGCGGGACAGCTTCAACGCGGCATAAGCCTCCTGCAAATGAATCGGCACCGGGTAGTGAATGCCGCAGGAAACGCCCCGCTGCTCCAGCTCACGCAGCACTCGATCGCGATCCGGCACGCGAACGGCGTAAATGTGATAGACATGATGCGATCCCGGCCGCTCAACCGGGCGCACCACGGCAGGCAGTCCGGCCAACAAGCGATCATAATCACGCGCGTGACGTCGGCGCGCATCATTACCCTCATCAAGATAGCGCAGTTTCACACTCAATACCGCGCCCTGGATGCCATCCATGCGGGCATTCCAGCCAATCACCTGGTGGATGTATTTCTGCTTCTGGCCATGTTCTCGCAACGCACGCAACTGGCCGGCGAGCTTTTCGTCGTCCGTAACCACCGCGCCGCCTTCTCCATACGCGCCAAGGTTCTTTCCGGGATAAAAACTGAAACACCCCATGCCCCCCATCGAGCCGGCCGGCCGGCCGTTATACTTCGCACCATGCGCCTGTGACGCATCTTCCACGACCTGCAAACCATGCCGCTGCGCCACGGCAAGGATCGGATCCATATCCGCCATCTGGCCGTAGAGATGAACAGGAATGATCACCCGGGTGCGCGGGGTAATGGCCGCCTCCACGAGAGAGGGATTCATGTTGTACGTTGTTTCCTCGACATCCACGAACACCGGCTTCGCCCCGGTGAAGCTGATCGCCTCGGCCGTTGCGATGAACGTGTTGGCTGCCGTAATGACTTCATCGCCGGGCCCGACACCCAGCGCCAGCAGCGCCAGCCACAACGCATCGGTTCCATTGCCCACACCAACCGCAAATCTGCGCCCGCAGTACGCGGCAAACTCTTCTTCAAAACGGGCGACAAACGGACCTCCGGCAAATGCCGCGGAAGAAAGGACCGCCTCAATCGCAGGAAGAATCTCCGGACGCAACGTTTCGTAGGGTCGCTTCAAATCCAGGAACGGAACTTTCATCGCTCCTCTTCTGCAAGTGTCCTCAACACGCGCGCCGGATTGCCTGCCACGACCGTGCCGGGCGGAACATCGCGCGTCACCACGCTGCCCGCTCCCACCAGGGCGCCCTCACCCACCGTGACCCCGCAAAGGATCACCGCACCCGAACCCAGCGAAGCGCGCCGGCAAATCCGCGTGGGCACGCAAACCCAGTCCTTATCGCCCTTCAAGGACCCGTCCTGGTTCGCGGCGCGAGGGATCCGGTCGTTGACAAAAACCACGTGGTGTCCCACGAACACCTCATCCTCGATCTCCACCCCCTCGCAAATGAAACTATGGCTGGAAACCTTGCAACGCCGTCCGATCTGCGCGCCCTTTTGAATCTCCACGAACGGACCTATCCGCGAATCGTCGCCGATCGCGCAGCCATAGAGGTTGACAAAGTCCGCGATCCGCACGTCCTTGCCGAGACGAACATCCGGGGCAATGCGTTGCAGGGCGGTACTCATTTTTTCCCTTTGCCCGGACGAACAACCGGCCCCTTGTTCAGACGAATACGCGCCCCGTCTTTTTTTAATGACTGGGAGGCCGCTTCCAGGATCTTCACGACAGCGAGCCCGTGCTCGCCGTCGGTCATCGGCTTCGTGCCGTTGCAGACGCTGTCAATGAAGTGCTGGCATTGCACTTTCAACGGCTCATCCTGCTTGATGTAGGGCGAATACATATCGCCGTAATGATAGGCGTAATGAAATTCGGCAAACGTATCGTAGTGCGGGGGCCTCTCCACGCGGGCGTCGAACACCGTAATTTTATGAAGCGGCTCAAGATCATTGTAAACGATCATGCGGCGGCTGCCCACCACGGTCATGTCGCGGATCTTTCGCGGATCCAACCAACTGCTGTGGATCGTGGCGTAATCTCCACGCGGGAAGAATAGCGAGAGCGTTGTCACATCTTCCACATTCGGATGCACGTTGCGTCCGCCCGTGCAATTCACCGCCACCGGCGTCGTGCCGATCAGGTAGGTGATGATGGATAAATCGTGAGGCGCGAGATCCCACGTTACATTGATATCCCGCTGGAAAAGCCCCAGGTTGAGGCGGCGCGCGCTGATGTACCGAAGCTCTCCCAGGTCACCCGCATCAATGATTTCCTTCATTTTGCGGATCGGCGCCGAATACAGGAAGGTGTGCCCCACCATCAACGCACGGCGCTTCCGCTTGGCCACCGCGCACAGCGTTTCACATTCTTCGCTGGAGCGCGCCATGGGTTTTTCGATCAGCACATGCTTGCCCGCCGACAACGCAGCCCTGGCCATTTCAAAATGGTATTGAACAGGCGTGGCAATCACCACGGCATCCACGGAACTGTCTTTCAGCAGCTTGCGATAATCCTTTTGCACCGCCACATCCGGATACAGCTTCTTCATGTGAGCCAAGCGGCGATCGTCCGTATCACAAACCGTACGGACCGCTGCTCCGCGCGTGCTGCGAAGATTCCGGACCAGGTTCGGCCCCCAATACCCGCAACCGATCACGGCTACATGGACGGGTTCGGTCATTGTGCGGCTTCGCTCCCTTCGCGGATCATCAACACCTGCGACAGCACCGCCGCGGGGGTTTGCAGCAAGATGCCCGCATCCCTGGCCGGCGAAAGGCTTGATGCATAGCGGATGTCGTAGCGCATCATCTGCGTGAAAGAGGTCCGATTCTTCCCCCGCACCTGCCACAGCCCGGTCAACCCGGGAAGCGTATCGAAGCGGCGGCGGTGCCATGTGGAGAACTGCTCGAATTCATACGGGATGCAGGGGCGCGGACCCACCACGCTCATCTCACCGCGCAACACATTGATCAATTGCGGCAATTCATCCAGCCCCGCAGCCCGAATGATACGGGCAAACGGAATTAGTCGGGCATCCTCCTTCATCTCCAGCTTGGTCATTGGCGCGTTGTTGCACTCGATCAAATGCGACATGTGCTGCACGTGTACCTTCGTATCCGCATTCACGTGCATGGTCCGGAATTTCAGGCAGGAAAAAATCCGGCACGCGCGGCCCATGCGCAACTGCTTGTAAAAGACCGGCCCCGGAGAAACGAGCTTGATATAGGCCGCAAGCATGAGAAACAGCGGCGCAAGAATGATCAGCGCGCTCCCGGCAACAGCGACATCCAATGCCCTTTTCCACGCCGGAACTGCCGGCGCCAACAGCTCATGCACGCCTTCCAGCGTGGCCATTCCCACCCGGGTCTCCTTCGCCGCGGGATCACCGGATGCCCCATGATCGCGAATAAAATCCTTTTGTACCGAATGGGCCGACATGGGATACGCATAGACATCGCACGCGGGCCAGTCCGCCTTTTTCCCGACCTTCGAACAAATGTTTTCGGCTATTTTCCTGGCGTCGTCCGCGCCCGCGTTTGCCAACAGCGCTCCGATTCGATTCTTGTCCAGCCACCCCACGGCATCGCTGAGCCGCAGCCGGGATTGTATGGCTTTGGCAATCGCCAGGGCTCGCTCATCGCCTTTAAAACGCGGAGAAGTATCAAACACCAACAGCGCAAAACACCGCTCCGCCCGATCGGCCAGCGCACGCTCCCGATCCAACATCGCCCAGAAAATCTCGTCGGATAGTATCCGCACCGAAGGATCGTACACCTGGCTCCTTCTCTCACCCCCCCCGCCAAACAACGCTTTCATGACATTCCCCTTCCGCAAAACAGAACTTACTTCACCGATAAATACGCGCCTCGCCATCCGTTCCGTAGCTCACACCCAGGTTGGGAAGCATCCGGTTGATATATTGATCTATCCACTGATTCACGCGGGTAATTCGCGTGCGCGGCACATAGACAATATCGAACGGCTGAACATAAAAAGGCATGTCCTCGCCTTCCCCCGCCAGGGCATTCTTGAAGTTGAAGACAAACCCCATCCTCTTGCCGTTTTCATGCCGGATCAGGACCACGCTGCGCACTTCCGCCTCGCGGAGATTGAACCCGCCGGATTCCATGATGGCATCAAGCACCGTGAGCGGCCGGTCCAGAAGAACACGCCCGGGCTTGAGAACAGAGCCGGATACCAGAACCGGCGGCGGTGTGCGCAGAATAATGCTGACATCCTTGATCTGAAGTTCCCTGGCATAAAGCGCGCGCAACTCGTCCTGAAAAGCGTCCGGCGTTTTTCCCGCGGCAGCTACATCGCCGACCAGTTGAAGCGATATCTTGCCGTCCCGCCGAATGGCTTGTGTCGTGTTAAGATCCGGCGCGCCGAAAAAGCTGATCTCAACTTCATCGCCAGGCATCAGGTGCATCACAAGAGGAGGCACCGCATTGCCCGGTTCAATGACCGATGCCGCGGGTGTTGTGCAGCCGACGGCGGATAACAACACAACAAGGAGAAGAACCGCCAGACCGGCACTACGCAACAACATTCCGGCCGACCCCGATGAAGGATCACGCTTTAACATGGTCATATCCCCCCTTTTGAACTGCGACTCAGGCACATTACCTTTAGAACAAAATGAACATATTGATCATTTACGAATTTAGCCAAAAAAATTCCCTACATCCTTTTTCTCACGTCATAAATCATACCACACGAACAACGGGATTCAAGAAATCAACAGAATACTAACATCGCCTCCTTCTGCATGAAATCGCTTAAAATACGGCTTTTGTGCAGGCTTCGCCCCGGTCAATTCCTGTAAGGAATCGCTGACAAGCCATGAGTACTTCGGCCCCCTTGTCGAGAAACTCGCGCAAACGTGCCCCCGCTGAAGTCCTTAATGATAAGACGATACCACACCCCACCATGCGGTGCGAGCGGAAATCTTGAAGGAGTCGCCACAGAGGCCATGAAAAAGGCCGTTGTCAGAAGATTTTTTCAATCGTCACGGGACGACCATCAAGCAGAAACGCATCGTCCATGGTTGCGCGAGACAGGACCACGGATTCCGTTCCTGCCGCGCGCGGCGCGGTCAGCTTGACGTGGTTGGAGCGCAAGCCGCCCAACCACCACCGGCTGTCGGCCATGTAAACCAGGTCGCCCTCGCGCGCCTTCAAGCGCTCCATCATTGCGGGTGTGACGGCAACCAGCCCCGCAGGAACCGACTCGTCGCATACCAGGGGAACGTGCCGCACCTTTTTTCCAACCTCGTGATTCGGAACATCACCTTTGTACTGCGCCATTGCGGCGTCGAGCGTGTCGGCCGTCAGTCCGATAATATCCTTTTTCGGATTCGGCCTGGTCATGAATGTCACCACGATCCCTACCACGGCCGTCACCAGCATTCCGAACAGCGCGGGCATGTAAATGTCCTTCGGGCTCTGGTTCCCGTAAACGAACCACGCGAGAGGGCGCGTGATCCCGGGGACCCAGTTGGTCAGCATCGTGAACAAAACGCCGATCATCATCGAAACGCAGGCCGCCGTCGCCGTGAAGCGACGCCAGAACGCGCCGAGAAATATCGTGGTCACGATCGGCGGAATGATCAACATGATGCCCTTGTAGTGTATGGCCATCAGACTGCCCGACTGCTTGTTGAACCAGATCACCAGGAGCAATCCCAGCACCGTCGCCAATGCCGAGGCCCATCGCGCCGCCTTCAGGTAATGCCGGTCATCCGCATCCGGACGGACAAGAGGCTTGTAGATGTCATAGATGCCGATCGCCGCGCAGGCGTTGATCAGTGTATCAATGGTGGACATCAGCGCGGCTGTCAACGCGGCGATAATGAATCCGAAAACCCATTCGTTGCGCCGCAGCGTTTCCCAGCAGACCACGATAAACGTGTGCGCGGAATTTTCGATTCGGATCGGCGCGATACCTTCCAGCACACCACCCATGACCGCCTGCTTCACGATCAGCGAACGGGCCAGCCACCCTACCGCACCCACCACGACGGCGGAAAGAGGCAGGGTCACCAGCACATTGAAAAGCGCCGCTTTCCGGCCTTCCTGCACGCTCTTGATCGCCAGGTAGCGCATGATGAAACCCTGGTTCATGAACGTGAACGCAATGCTGCCGGCCAGCGCTTCTCCCCAGAAAAGGCCGGCCGAATTGTATTTCGGATCCGCCACAAGATCCACGAAAGGAAGCCGATACGACACGGGCAGCCAGCCCCACCACTCGCTCATTCCGCCCAGGGCCCAGATGCCCGCGAAAATGGCGATCCCCCCGGCAAGATACAACATGATGCCCTGGAAAAGATCCGTGAAAATAACCGCTGTCTGTCCGCCGAAGGTGACATACAAACCAAGGAAAAAGGCTATGAAGGGAACGGAATAGATCTGCCGGATACCAAACAATCCTTCGATCGCGACGCCGATGGTGAAGAGGTTGTAGCCGATGTAAAAGAACATGTACATCAGGATGATCGCAACCGCGATGTAGCGCGCCGTCCGGTTGAATCGCCGCTCAAAATACTCCGGGATGGATCGGACCCGTGCGAAATAAATAATCGGCAGCCAACCGAACATGAAAAACGGAACGATGAACCAATCGTTCAGATACGGCATCGAACCGCTCATTCCCGTCTCGTATCCCTGCTGGGAATATTTCAGGTAGCTGTATGAACCGATGCCGGTGGCCACCATGCTGGCTGCCGCGAGCCACCAGGAGAAACGCTGGCCACTGTAAAAGTAATCGTTGATGTTCTTGCTGAACTTCGAGAAATAAGTCCCGAAGGCCGTGATGACAACGAAGTAAACGGCGGCGATCACGCCGACCACGATCGTTGCGTGCGTGGTGATGTCTATGCCAAACCCGTGATGCATTTCATCCGCCTCCGTAATACGGCAGGCACAACGCTGCCAGTATCCATGCCGCGTGCATCACCGCGAAGAACACGTAGCCCGCCAACAACACGTTAAACCAGAACGTGTCGTGCCCGCGCCCAAACCGGCAGGCCTTCGAACGCAGGATCACCCAGATGCCGATCAGAAAAACAACGAGGCCGTTCCCATAAAGATACAGGTAGCTGGTCCACGGATTGTCTTCTCCCAATCGGCCGACGACAAACCGCGGAAAAAAGAAAAAGAATGCGAGAATGGCCGCGTACGTAAGCACGCGTAAAAGAATCCCGTATGGCGTTACGGCCTTGGACTGCGGCTCTGTCATTGCCACCTCGAATTGATGAACTATCTTGCCGCACCCTCCATGCGCTGTCAACGGAGGGAGAAATATTTTCCGGTTTACTATCCTCCAGCAACCCGTATGCTTGGGGGCAAGCCGCGCCTGCGTGGGTGCGGGCCGACAAGCAAGCAGAGCAGAAAGGAGTATCGCATGCGATATATTCTTACGGCACTGATGGTTCTGGCGTTTGCTACAGCCGCGGCTTCCGCCAACAGCCTCGGATTCTTCGGGGCTTACTGGGATCCCGACGAGTTGGATCACGCCTATGGCGTGGGCGGCAAACTGCAGCTGGAGGTTGCACCCAGCGTGTACATCGAGGCGCGCGCAACCTACTTCCCCAAAACGAAGGACAAGGAAGATGACAGCTTGAAGCTGGACATCATTCCCGTTGAAGCGGCAGGCATATTGAAGTTCCCCGTGGATCAATTAACTCCATACGCCGGCGGGGGCATCGGCTATTACATCTTCCGCATCGCGGAAGAGCCGGCCGGTGTCTCTGCAGAAGTGGAAAACAAGGTCGGCCTTTTCGCCGTTGCGGGACTTGAGCTTTCGATCGGCGATGCCGCCAGCCTTTTCGGCGAAGCCAAGTACACGTGGCTTGATGATGTTAAACTGAAGGCGTCAGCCGGAGGGGTAAGCGACGAAAGCAAGGGCAAGCTCAGCGGCTTCGGCGCCAATGCCGGCCTCCTGCTGAAATGGTAATGCGGTAAATAGCCCGGCCTGTCCGGGCGCTGAATTACAAACCCCGGGCTCGTTCGAGCCCGGGGTTTTGTGTGACCAACCGAAATCAACCGAACACAAAACACCGCTCGGCTTCTTCAACTTCCCGGGCCGTCCGAACTGTATCCCATCCCAACTCCCGGGCCATGATCGTTGCGCATTCCTCCAGCGCCGCGCGGCCCGGATGGCCGAGCGTCCCGAGATCGGTTCTCCGCAGCACGACATCCGCAAGATGCACCGCACTCTCTTCACGAACTGCGTGCAGAACCTCGGCGCGCGTGACCTCTTCGGAACCGTCAACCAGGGTCCCCAACGCCGCATCCCCGCGAATGCGATCCGTGACGACCGGATATCGTGTGCCATAGTTATGCGCAAGATGCACCAGCGTCTTCTGCGACAGCGGCGCCGGCGGCCGGGCAATCAGTTCGCGCTCGAACGCCTCGAAGTTTTCGATGTTGCCGCCCGCAAGCGCCGTCCTGTCCGTTACGACAGGCGGCGATGCGCGCCCTGTTTTTTTGAAGACCAGGTTCACCACCTTCTCCGCGAGGAATCGGCAGGTGGTGTACTTGACGCCGATCACCGTGATCAACCCTTCGACGCCAAGATCGCGCGCATGATCGTACACTTCGTATTTTCGCGCCACGGTCGAGCCGGTGTCTATGTTCTTCTCCGTAATCGGACGCAGGCCACCGAAGGCGAAAGTCACATCCTCGCGCAGGAAACCCGCCGACGGCACGGCTTCGTTGATCTCGGCAAGGAAGTCGCTGATGTCTTTACCGGTAATCCTGAAATCATCCGGATCGCCTTCATACACCGTATCGGTCGTGCCGATCAGCGACCGGCCGCGCCACGGCATGATGAAATAATTGCGCCCGCCGCGATTGAAAACGGCGTCGGGATCGCGATGCTTGCTCTGGACAGCCAGCCCGCATGAATCCGTCAGCGGCGGCGTCACAATCTGGATACCCTTGGAACGCACCACGCGACGCCCGGGCTTCTCCGCGCCCATCAGGCCGAGAACGATATCGGACCAGGGCCCGGTCATGTTCGCCACCAGCTTCGCACGCACATCAAACTCCGATCCGGTGAGCAAATCCTTCACGCGCGCGCCGGTCACCCTCTTATCCTTGTGCAGAAGCTGAACCGCTTCCACGTAGTTCGCAAGGTCCACGCCCTTTTCCGCGGCCGACAACGCAAACGAAAGTGTGAGCCGGTCCGAATTGTACATCTGCGCGTCGTAAAACATCACACCGCCCGTTAACCCCTTTTCGTTGACGCGCGGCACAAGCTGCAGGCACTCGGCACGCGAAAGAATACGGCCCGCCGGTATTCTGCGCCCGGGATCCTTGATGGCGCGGTTCCTGTCGAAGCTGACGATCTCGTTCAGAAGAATACCGATGGACATGAACTCGCGGCCCTGCAGCAAATGGCCATAGGTTGGAACGACGAACGGGAACGGCTGAACCAGGTGCGGCGCAATCGCAAGCATCACGGAACGTTCGCGAATGGACTCCCGGCTGCGCACGATGTCGAGATGCTGAAGGTAGCGCAATCCCCCGTGCACAATCTTCAAGGTGGCGGAAGAGGTTTGTGCGCCGTAATCCCCCTTCTCCACCAGCGCCACCTTCAATCCCCGCAGCGCCGCATCCCACGCGGCAGCGAGGCCATTGATTCCGCCGCCAATGATGAGCAGGTCGTATTCTTCAGCGGCAATCCTCTGTAATTCGCGCTGCATAATAGAGGGAGATATGTTTTAACGACGTGTGATGAAAATTCGAATCTCTAAATCCGAAACTTAAAACCAGAAACCTTCAGCTTTCCCCATGCTTTCCTCATTTTGGTTATTCGAATTTATTTTGTAATTCGTTTTTCCGTGCTTCGGATTTGGAGCTGAATTGCTTTCCCGTCAAGAGAACCTGATCAGCGCAAAGATGCCTCGTGCTGGTCGGCACCACGCGTTCATCACGCAGGGAAGACGACCACCCGTTTTTCGCCCTCTTCGCCGACTTCTTCCGACTCCGTCCTCACACCGGGACGTTCCGTCAGGGCGCGATGCACGATCCGCCGGTCGCGGGAACTCATCGAAGGAAGCTTCACCGGCTCGCCGGTCTGTTCCGCCCGGTCCGCTGCTTCAAGAGCCATGCCCAGCAACTTGTCCTTTCGCCGTTCACGATAGCGCTCAACATCCACCAGGTAACGCGCGCCCTCGCCTTCTCCGCGGCGGAGCATGCGGTTGACGACCGTTTGGAGAGCTTCGAGCACCTGCGCATTGCGTCCGATCAGACGGCCCGCGTCCGGGGTGCTGACGTGCAGAAGGATTTCACCATCTTCCTGATCAAATCGCTCGATTTTCCCCTCAAACCCCATGAGCCGGAGAATGTTCTCAAATACCGCTTCAGGGGATTCACCGATATGTCCGGACTTTGCGCTGTCGCTCATGTGTCACCTCAAAGGCGCCATTCTGCCACAAACCGGCGCGCCCGCCAATCACGTCGTAGCGGCTTTCGCCGATTTGCGGTGCATGATCAACTGCTGAACGATCATCAGGCATTGATTGGTCGTCCAATACAGCGTCAGGCCCGCCGCAAAATTGTAGAACATCACCAGCATCATGACCGGCATGAACATCATCATCTTCTGCTGGTTCGGATCGCCGGTGCCGGGGGTCAGCTTTTGCTGCCAGACCATCGTGACCGCCATGACGATCGGAAGGATATTCAACGGAATGGGCAACACCCCCGCCAGCAGGTTTTCCGGCTGGCTGAGGTCGCGGACCCAGAGGAACGGCGCGAACCGCAATTCGATCGCGCTGCGCAACACCACGAACAACGCAATGAACACAGGAATCTGTATCAGCATCGGGAGGCAGCCGCCGAGCGGGTTGACCTTGTGTTCCTTGTACAGGTTCATCAGTTCCTGCTGCTGCTTCTGCTGGTTGTCCTTGTACTTCTCGCGGATCTCCTTCATCAGCGGCTGAATCGCCTGCATCCGCTTCATGCTCTCGGTACTTTTGTGCGTGATCGGCCAGAAGACGATGCGGATGATGATCGTGAGCAGTATGATCGCGATGCCGTAGTTGTGCGGCCAGATGACATCGCGAATCCAGTTCATGATCTTCAGCAGGAGCTTGCCGATCGGTGCCCACATGCCGAATTCCATCACGTTCACCTGGTGCATACCGTAAAGGCTCAACTCGGAATATTTCTTGGGGCCGATATAGTACTGGCTGTTGCGGACGAGCTGTTCTCCGCCTTTAAGTGTAAACTCCGGCAATACCACGGCCACCGAAACCGTGCGCGGCACGGCGGCTTTCGGCCCGGCCCTCGGGTCCAGCCGTTCCGCATCCGCCACTTCCCGCGAGGCCCGCACCACCGCATCATCGGCGCCGCCTTCGGGCGTTAATATCTGGACAAAATACTTGTTCTTCGCGGCTACCCAATCCACCGGCTTCTCAACCGGCATCTCCACCTGGATCGGAAGTTTCGGCAGGTTCTTCTCTTTCTGGACCGTCTTGAACCACTTCGGAATAGTCCCGCCCCAGTGCTTGACCTTTTCCCCGCCCGGCGAAAGCGTATCCACCCCAAGGGAAACCATCCCGCGCGTCACCGCTTCATCGAGATTCTGCATTCCGCCCAACTGCAGCTCATGCGTCGGCAGCACAACCGCATTGGCCGATTCATTCAACCATGTGTCGGAAATCTGCAGCAGATAATGATCCGTCAGGCTGATGGTCCGCACCAGCCGCAAACCCTTCGCACCTCGCCGCTCAAGCCGGACGGACTTGCCCGGTTCCGTTTCGACCAGCGTGAACGCTTGACTGGAATCAAAACCATCCACGCGGCCGTACACCAGCGCGCGCGACTCATCGAAACTCAACACGACCGGCCCGCTGTCCGCTTCAATCGTCGAACGATATTCCTTCAGCGTCGCGC
This sequence comes from uncultured Verrucomicrobiota bacterium, assembly GCA_964617565.1. Classification (GTDB taxonomy): domain Bacteria; phylum Verrucomicrobiota; class Kiritimatiellia; order CAIQIC01; family JAGNIJ01; genus JAKJGV01. The sequence goes on along the minus strand of CAZTYH010000034.1, from coordinate 1,767 downwards.
CCTTGACGGTCGCCCCGCGGGAGGATACTTCGACCCGGATTTTCTCGTTTTCCAGCGAGACAACCTGCTCAGAAATCGCCGGCGTTTCCGGCTCTGGCTCCACCGGTTGAACTTCCTGAACTTCCGGCTCCGGCTCCGCAGCAACTTCGACGGGTGCGGCAGCGAGTGCCGGGGGCTCGGTTGCGCCCGGTTCCTGTTCCAAGACCTGCTCCGTCTCAACCGGCGCCGATGCGGGAAAGAAGTGACGCTTGACGATCTGGCGGTCAATCACCGGCCACGAGATCCAGATCGCAAACAACGCGATAACTATTAATAAATCCTTTTTACTCATTCCGTCTCCCGGACTCTTACCGGCCAAACCTCGGGCACCGGATCATGGCCACCCGGATGAAAGGGATGGCACCGCAACAGACGCCGCACACCCAGCCATGTACCTCGCGTCATGCCGTGGCGCTCCAACGCTTCAATCCAATACTGCGAACACGAAGGATGGAATCGGCAACAAGGGCCGATCGCCAGTGAAAGCGTTCGTTGATAAATTCTGATCATCACCGAAACAATCTTCGCCATCATCCTCCGCCCCGCATCGTTTCGCCAAGCAAGCCTGCCTGCCCGGCCAATTCCACGAACTCCTCCACCAGTTCACCCCATCGCGCCTTGACCAGATCCCGGCGCGCCACCAGCACCACGTCATACTTCCCCGACAGGCGATGGCGGTTCCTCCGATACAACTCCTTGAGCCGCCGCCGCGCCCTGTTTCGCTGCACCGCTCCGCCGACCTTGCGGCTCGCCACTACACCCACCCGGAGGTCGGCATCATCCGCGGACCTCAACCACAAAACCATGAAAGTTCCGATCCAACGGCGACCCTGGCTGTAAGTGTCCTGGAAAGCAACCGCCCTGACGAGCCGGCGTTTACGCCCCAGTCGCTGGTCAGGACCTCCCGGAGGGACCCCATGCCCCTGCCGCGCTGGCCCTTCTCCGAAGAGATCGGACGGGCCGCTTTTCATTGTAAACCCCTCAGACCGAGAGCTTTTTGCGGCCCTTGCCGCGACGGCGCGCCAGGGTTTTCCGGCCGCCGCGCGTAGCCATACGGGCACGAAAGCCGTGGGTCCGCTTTCTTTTGATCTTTGAAGGCTGATACGTACGTTTCATAGCAATCCTGTTTTCTTTAAGAGACTGTGCTTTGTAGCAGCTTTCACAGGACTGTCAAACTCTTACGTAAAAGGAACTTTCTTGAAGCAAAAGCATTAAAGCGTATCCAGAGGACTGACCACCCCCATGGGCCCCTTCTTCAGCACATGCGTGTAGATCATGGTCGTGGATATATCAGAATGCCCCAGCAACTCCTGGACCGTTCGAATGTCGCTGCCTGCCTCCAGCAGGTGCGTTGCAAAACTGTGGCGCAAAGTGTGCGGCGTGACGCGCGTCGTGATGCCCGCCTCCTGCGCCGCGCGCTTTACCGCGCGTTGAATCAGGATTTCATGAAAGTGATGCCGGCGAACATGTCCGGACCGGGGATCTTTCGAATAGGTGTTCGCCGGAAACACATACTGCCATCCCCACTCGTACGGCGCATTCGGATACTTCCGCGCAAGCGCGTTCGGCACTTCCACTTCATGCATATTCTTTTCCCGATCCTGCTCGTAGAGCCGCCGGCGCCAGTCCAGATGACCGAGCAGTTCCTGTTTAATGGTCGTGGGTAAATGTACCCGCCGGTCCTTGCCGCCCTTCGATTGCCGCACGGTAATCTCATTCCGGTCAAAC
>CAZTYH010000033.1:0-30756 GCA_964617565.1 uncultured Verrucomicrobiota bacterium | reverse complement strand
GCCCAGCCTTCGGCCATCTGGCTGCGACACGAATTGCCGGTGCAGAGGAACAGGATCTTCATCTTTTGGTGATCTTGCGGCATAGAACCTCCATGTCCATTCTGCGGATGCGCCGCAGGCGCGCGTCGTCTTCGCGGATGGTCGCGGATTTTTCCAGACATTGGAAAAAATGAGGGGCCTGTTTTCCAAGCATTGGAAAAACCGGTTGATCGGCGAACCGGTAATAGACCCAGCGTCCTTCTTTGCGAGAGTCCAGCAGTCCCGCGTCCCGGAGGATCGACAAGTGCTTCGATACCGTGGACGGTGAAAGCCCCATCAATTCGATAAGCTGGCACACGCAGAGTTCGCCGTGCCGCAGCGCAAAAAGCAGGCGCAGCCGGTTTCCGTCCGACAGCGCTCCAAACACCCGGCAACCATCTTTCAGTCGCATGTCCGTCTCCTATAATTCGTCATATAACGAAATATAGGTCAGGGTGGGGTGCTCGTCAAGTGTCGCGTCTTACAGGTTCACCACGCCCTTGCAGTCGGGATAGCCCGTGCAGCCCCAGAATTGGCTGCCTGCTTTCTTTCCTGTCTTTGCAGTGCGCAGGACCGTGGGTTTCCCGCATTTGGGGCACGGGGGGATGTGATCCGACGGATCTGTCCGATCAGCCGTCTTTCGTTTTGCCCTTTCCGCCAGACGTGCGGCGGCAAGTTGTTCGCTGTAGCCGCCCTCCTGCACGAATTGCTCTTCCAAGGAAGCCGTCTGCTGATCCAGAAGATAGTTGGCCTGGTGGATCAGGCAAATCAGGGCGTTGGCTCTCACCGCCGGATCCTTGTGCTCAAGCCACGGAGCATACAGCGCCCAGCGCTGCTGATCCGTCAGATCGGTCAGATCGGACTGATCTGACCGATCCTTCTTGAACTTCTTCGGCACATCCCGCACGGCCATGGCTTCTTCGCCTTCGGGGTCCCACAACGATAAGTGCCGGTGGCGCAGAAAGTCTTCGTAGTCCAGCAGCAGTTCTTCAAGACTGGAACGGGCGACGTTCAGAAGGCGCAACTCGGTTTGCGACGAGGTGGCGGCGGCGCGGCTGCCCTCGGCGATGTTCTGGCGCCCGGACCGGGCCCCTTGAACCATCTGATCCACCGTGCGGGAACGCGGATCGAGGAACTTCTCGCAGAACCAGTAGGTGGCATCATAGATGATGGTCGCGGTCTGGAAACTGCATGTATTGCGATAGCCCCCGCTGGGGCGCAGTCTGGACATGGCCTGGTTCTCCTTGTTCGATCCGTCGGATCTGTCTGATCTGCCGGATCTTCTTAGCCGCCGACTATCGCAAGCGCACACCCGGCTGACAAGAACTCACGCTTGGGTCTGCGGCACGAGCAAGATGGGGACAGGCGCGTGGCGGGCGATGTTGTGGCTGACGCTGCCGAGAAACAGTTCGCTGATGGCACCGCGCCCCTGTGTGCCCATGATCACCAGCGAAACATCCGCAGCGCGCGTGCGTGCAAGGATCTCTTCTGTTGGATGTCCGAACGGCAATTCAATGTCCACTTGTACAGAGGGGGCCTTCGTTTGAAGGCGGTCCCGCAGGCGCTGAAGGCGATCGGTGTCCACCTTGTTGAACTCCTCGATGCGATGCTCGAGATAGGGGACCAGCCGCGTTCTGTCTTGAACGTGAACGAGGGTGACCCGTTTGGCGCCTGGAGCCAATTGTTCGAGATAGGTGAAGGCGTGCGCTGCGTTTTCAGAGAAATCAGTGGGATAGAGGATATGGTTCAGCGGTTGGCAGGGCCAATTGCGGCAGGCTGCGGATTCTTCGCCGCCGCCATGATACAGGCGCAATTCGAGAACCGGCTTGCGTGCGTGGTAGACGGCTGCCGAAGCCGCGCTGCTGGAAATGATATCGCCGGCCAACGTGTGGATCCGCGCGCCAACGACGATCATGGAACAGTTCCATTCGTTGGCGAGCCGGTTGATCTCGGTTTCCGGCGGGCCGAGCGCCACATCTGTTGTTACCGCGAGGCCGCTTTCCGCGAGTTTTGCACGCTGCTCTTCCATGGCGGGTTTCAAGATGGATTCGACATGCTCTTTGATGTGGCCGATTTCGTGCAAGTGCGCGCAGAAAACTAGATGCGCATCCCGGCTGCCAAGCGCGCGCAGTCCCGACGCACAGCGGATGAGTTCAGCGGAATCCTGGGATAGATCCGTCACAACCATAATGCGCGAGAACATGTGTCCTCCTTTTCCCGCATGGCGGGATCACCAGATTTTTATCGGCACTTCATAGACATAGGCCAAGCTGTAATAGATGCCGGCCAAAATGAACAAAACGCCTGTGACGACACGAACGACACGTTCAATCTGCGTGAGCCGATTAAAGACCTGGCCTACCTTGTTGGATGCAAAAGCGATGATAAAAGCAAAGATCAACACGGGTACCGCCGTGCCTGCGCCATAGAGCACAGGCAGGATGATCCGCGATTGGTGCGCGGTGGAGAGGGGAATGAGCCCGCCGAAAAAGAGTCCGGCCGAGACCGGGCAGAAAGACAACGCAAACAGGAGGCCCAGCAGGAACGCCCAACCGATTCCGCCGGCTGCGGCGCGCTGCTGCACACCCTCGCCGGCAAAGTTCAGAGATGCCGTGCCGGCCAGCATTTCCAGCAGCATCATTCCGACAAGGATCAGCACGGGACCCAGCAACTGGTTGAGATTATGTTGCAGGAATCGCGCAACTTCGCCGCCGGCCATGAGACCGGCCATGATAAGAATGGCAAGCAAGGTATAGGCGAGAGTCCGTCCGAGGGTGTAGAGAAGTCCGGATAAAAGGACGAGACGGATCTGGCCGACTTTTCGGCCGATGAAACTGACGGCTGCAATATTTGTGGCCAGCGGGCAGGGGCTGATGGACGTCAGGATACCGAGCCAGAGCGCGGTGCCGATAGCGATCCACGACATCAGCTTTCCTCCTTGTCCAGTTGGCTTCGGATCGCATTGCGAAGGTAGGAAACCAACTCCTCGGGCTGTCGGGTTTTCGTCCAGACTTCATCCAGTCGCTCAAATCCGCCATCGCGCCGCGCGAGAATGACCGTGCTGGAAGAGATGTCGTACTTCCGGGCGAATTCGGCATCCTGCATGTAGTCCACGGAATGAAACTCGATGATGCCCGAAGCGAGTTCTTCGGCGAAGTCCGCCTCAAGGACTTCGCGTGTCGTCAGTTCAATCTGGTTGCATTCCACGCAACGGAAAGTCATGTGGGCGGAATAAACGATCAGTTTTGCGCCGGAGGATTCAGCCGTGCCGGTTGACTCTGCGCGCGGTGCGGTCTTGCGTCCCCACGCAAAGCCCAGCGTGACGAGTACGAAAGCGAGCAGCAGGCGGCTGATCCAAAGTTTCATCTTTCCGTTGCCAGTCATGCGGGGTCCTTCAAAGCCTGCTTATTCTTGTAGTGTCGGATCCGAAAACGTTACGCCGAATTCCTTCCACTTATTCAGTATCTGATCCTTCGACATGAACCCTTCTTCGCGATACAACTCTCGGCCATCGGCGCTGAAGAAAATCGTTGTCGGTATCACGCGGACACCGTATTGCCGGCCCATTTCCTGGTTTTGCCAGACGTCGTAATATTCCACCAGGAGTTGTCCCTCGTATTCCGTGCGGAGCGCTTCGCGCACGGGCTCCATTTGTTTGCAGGGGATGCACTTGCCGGCTCCGAGGCAGACCAGCTTGGGCAGGGCCGTCGCCTGGGGTGGCGAAGGCTCGGCGCTGACGGCCTGGCTAACGGCACAGCAGGGGCTGCCGCCTCTTACGCTCCAGATGCCAAGAATCGCGAAGCTCAAAACAACCATGATCTGAAAGAAACGCTTCACCGTTATACTCCTTACTACTTTATCAATTCCACGACTTGCTCCGGTGAAAGCACTTTGCCGGCGCTTTTTACTTTCCCATCCACCGCAAGCGCAGGTGTATTCATAACGCCGAAGGCTATAATATCTGTAATCTTTTCGACTTTTTCGATTTCCGCTTCAATGCCCAGCGTTTTGACAGCGGCCTCGGCATTTTCCCTCAGTAATTTGCATTTCGGACAGCCCGTGCCCAGAATTTGAATCTTCTTCATGTGAATCCTTCCCATTCTTCTGCTTATCGAACTATTACTCCAAATATCATCCCGGTTACTGTCGCCATAGCGACCACAAGCCCGATGAAAGTCAGCGTCTTCTTCGGACCGAGAATCGAGTTGATCACCAGCATGTTCGGGAGGGACAACGCGGGGCCGGCGAGCAGCAGTGCGAGGGCGGGACCCTGGCCCATTCCGCTGTCGAGCAACCCGCGCAGGATCGGCACTTCTGTCAGTGTCGCGAAGTACATCAGCGCGCCTGCGATGGAGGCGAACAGGTTTGTCCATAGTGGCCAGATGGTTTCCAGCCATTGGATGGGGTTGGAGTCGGTTCTTCCAAGCATTGCAAGAAGAGCGGAGGGCGAATCGCCGACCAGCGCCTGCACCCATGCGTTTGGGATGATGCCTGCATCATCGCTCTCGGGGCTGCCGAGGAAGAATCCTGCCGCGAGCACGCCCATGAAGAGCAGGGGAAGGATTTGCTTGGCAAAGCCCCAGGTCTGATCGCGCCAGTCCTTGAGTTCCGATCCATTGAAGAAGGTCAGGCCCGCCAGTCCGGCAGCGCCGGCGGTGAATGCGACTACGGGATGTTGCGGCAATACAAATGCAAGCAGTACGGCGGGGATTGCGGCGACCAGAATATTCGCGATGCGAACGCGAAAGAACCGCCAGAGGCTGAATCCAAGCAACACGGCAAAGACGGCCGTGACCACCCATTTCGCGTTGAAAATGGCGAACCAGACGCCTGTCTCTTCCTGCGGGCGCGCCCAATTGGCGAAGACCAGGATGCCGACCATGCTGAGGAAGTAGAATGCGACCTGCCAGAGCGGGCGCTCCTTTTCATCGTCGTCGCCGAGATACACATCCTGCACTCGCGCGGCCTTGGCTCGTTCCTCTTTCAGGAAGATCAGGTGCATCAGCAATCCGATGACCACACTGAAGACGATGGCGCCGACTGCGCGTGCAACTCCAAGCTGCCATCCCAACACCCGCGCGGTGAGTACAATCGCCAGCACGTTGATGGCGGGGCCGGAATACAGAAAAGCGATGGCTGGTCCGAGGCCTGCGCCCCGCATGTAGATGCCGCCGAAGAGGGGGAGGACGGTGCAGGAGCAGACGGCAAGGATCGTGCCGGAGACGGATGCGACGCCATAGGCCAGCGCCTTGTGCGCTTTCGGGCCGAAGTACTTCATCACCGCGTTCTGGCTTACAAACACGCCGATTGCCCCCGCGATAAAGAACGCGGGGACGAGACAAAGCAGAACGTGTTCCTGCGCGTACCATCGGACGAGTTTCAGAGACTCGATCACCGCGCCCTGGAAGCGCGCAGCATCAATGGGGAGAAAATAGGCGACAAGAAATCCTGCCACCAGCCAGAGGAAAATCTTGAGTTCCTTGTTCACCTTACACCGCCTTAAGGTAATCGTTGCGCCGTTTTGAGTCCGTATGAACCACTTCCACGGCGCAATCGAATGCCTTCAGGATACAGGGGGTTTCCAGGTGGTATAAAACTTTCATGCCGATGCGTCGGTCCGTAACGATGCCCGCCTTCTTGAGGATGTTCAAATGGCGTGACACATTGGACTGGTTGATGCGCGCCAGTTTGTTTAGTTCTGAAACGCAAAGGTCACCCCGCATCAGTGTGTGCACGATCAAAATTCTGACCGGATTGGCCATCGCCTTCAGAATGTCCGCTCTTATCTTTGCTTGCCTGTAGTTCATACCTTATTAGCTTATGCGCATATGCGCATAAGGTCAATAGGTCTCGGGATGTGTTGTGTTCATTTTTCGTTTTTCGTTTGTTTTCGGGAGCGCTGGTGCGATGCCATGTGAGGGATGCGGCGAGTTCGTGCAGGCTGTCTTGATTCTAATCCCCTTGACTTCTACCGGGCAGATATGAAGCTATGCGTGTCATGAGAAAAACACATGCCGCTTCGCCGGTTGCGCGCAGGATTCTGATCATCGCTGCTCTCTGCGCGGTGGTGATCGCGGTCGGCATCATCGGATACCGGCTGATCGGCGGCCCCGCCAGTTCATGGCTCGATTGTCTCTACATGACCATCATCACGGTGTTGACGATCGGCTACGAGGAAGTGATTGATCTCAGCGCTCATCCCGGCGGGCGCGTTTTTACCATGTTTGTCGCATTCGGCGGCATCGGGATCATCGGCTATGCGCTTTCGAGCGTGACCGCCTTCGCGGTCAGCGGCGAACTTCGCAGTGAGTGGAGGAGGTGGAAAATGGATCGCGTAATTGAAGAGCTTTCAGGTCACTACATTGTCTGCGGCTGGAGTCGCGTGGCCGGTCAGATTGCTCAGGAACTCCTCGCCACGCAGCGTGCCGTTGTGATGTTCGGCCCGAAAATCATGGATGCGCTTCGTGAGCACGACCGGCTTGCAGCCGTGCCCTACGTGGATGCCGAGTTGGGGGATGATGAGTCATTGAAGCTTGCGGGCATAGAGCGTGCGGCAGGTGTTTTTGCAGCCGCGGATGACGATCCGCTGAACATCGTGACGTGCATGACGGCAAGGCAATTGAATCCGCAACTCCGAATCGTTGCCGCCACGAGCGATCCCCGGCATGCCGATAAAATGAAAAAAGCAGGCGCCAATGCAGTCGTCAACGCGTTTATGATCGGTGGGCTGCGCATGGCGTCGGAGATGGTTCGTCCGGCCGCCGTTTCATTCCTCGATACCATGCTGCGGGAGCAGCAGCAGCGGTTGCGCATTGAAGAGATTCCTCTTAACGCGCGATTCGAGAATCGGCCGGTGGGGGATCTCAATCTGAACGCCTGTCCCGACAGCCTGTTAGTCGCTGTCCGCAAGGGAAGTGAATGGAAGTTCAATCCCGCGCCCGACTGGAAACTGGAGGCGGGTAACATCCTGATTTTCATGACCACACCCGGCGGTCGCGAACGATTGGAGAAGGCCCTCGGTTGACTATAGAACTCCCTGGCTCCCTACATGGATAAAATTCCCGACACCCCTGCGTCCGCTGAAAAGCCTGAAGCAACAGCAGCTCCGCAAAGGAACCGTGCGCAACGAAGAGAACAGGCTGCCGCCGATGTCCTTCGCACGTTTGTGAGGGATCAGCACGTTTATCGCTTCGGCGCCGTGCCGCCGCGCGCGGAGGAAGTGGATATCCGTTTGCACCTTAAAGTGCGTCCGGGGGAGGATTGGGCGCTTCGATTCGAGCCCTCGCTTGGCGAACAACTGGCTTCGCAACTCGAGGATGCGCAAGCCGGTTGGGATGTCTACCGGAAAGGCCGGATTTATTGTTTCCGGTGCGAGTCTTCGGAGTGCGATCACGCCTTGCCGGATTCGCCGCTCGCTGTTTTCCGCGGTTACGCCCCGAATGGGGTGCCGGAGTGGAGCGAGCTTGCGCAGGTCCTCATTGCCGCGCGCGATTCGCGGGTGGACCGCTTGTACGATTTTCGGGGCGGGCCCGTGGCCCTTGTCCAGCTTGGGAGTGAATTAAAGGATAAGCAGCTCAGCTCGTTTGGGAAATCATCGAAGACCTATGCCGTGCTGGGACAGGTGGTCGCCGGCTATTTCCCTCTTCAGCCGCGTGAAGAAAATCCGGACAAAATGGCTGTGACAATCCAGGCGGTTGAAGTTCGCGGAAGCCATGGCGCTCTTTGCCTTAAATTGAATGCCCTTGCGCGAAAGGTCCCGGGCGAAGATGAAATCGGTGACTTGCTTGGGAATGGCTGGCAACCCGGCTTGCATCGTGCGATGGAAGTGGCATCGCGGCAATTGAGCGAGTTGGAGCAGCGCGCCGTCGCCGCGCGTGAATGTGGGGACGCGGAAGGGGCCCGAGCACAGCTGAGACGGATTCCTTCCGTATTGCGGGGCCTCGCCGAATCCATCGAGCGCGCCGGACGGCAGCAGGGCAGACGCACTATGCACGTCGAAACGCGGCGCAAAGAACAGCGACCGGTGCACAAGGCGTTGGAGGATGCCCGCGCCGTCGCGTGTGACATGATCTATTTCGACGAGAAAGCTCACACTGTCGTTGTTTGCGGACCACAGGGGCGCGCGCATGCGTTTGCGCCGGATGGACGTCACGTTACGAGTTTTGTTCTTCGCCCAGGTGCGGTGGATTTCCGGTTGCGCACAAGGCGCTGGCGGTCTGTGACCACGGACGAAGCCGTGCGATTCAAGGAGCAGATCGAGAATTTCATTCCGAAGCGCTCCGGGACGAAGGACGAATGAGAATGCGTCTTGTATGCGCGGCTTGAAGGCCCTGGCCTCAGAACTTCATCGGGCCGCCGGCTGCGTTGAGCAAGTCGCCCAAGGTTTCAGTCTGGTTCTCACGCAGACCGACCTCGAGAATGCGGAAAATGTACAGCGAATCTTCCAACGCCCGATGAAACTCACCGGGTTCAACCCTGGTATGCTTGACCACTTCCTCCAGCGAATGTGATTTTGCATCCGGATACCAGCGACGGAAAAGGTTCAGGCTATCCACGACACGGTTCTGGGGCAGGGGGAACCCGGCGCGCTGGATTTCCGCGGCAAGAAAATTCACGTCAAATTTCGCATTATGAGCCATCAGCACCGTTCCCTGGATGAAATCGCGGAATTCGGGATAAATAGCCGCAAAATCAGGAGAATCCTGGACCATCTCATTGGAAATCCCATGCACTTTTTGCGCCATCCACGGGATCTTGCGCCCCGGATTAATCAGCCAGGCCTTCTGCTCGATTATTTGACCATTCCGAAACTTAACCGCCCCGACTTCAATAACCCGGTCATATACTGTGCTGAACCCCGTTGTCTCGAGGTCAAACGCTACAAAAGTCACATCGGTCAATTTATCACCGAGTGCCGGATTTCGCGTTGAAGCTTTGCTTTTAGCGTCCGAACTCGCCCCGGTGAGCAGAAGCAGGGCAACACACATTACCAGGCCGTTTACCACCCCTTTTCGGAGTGTTCGGACGGATCGGCCTGTGGTCATACTACTGATTGCCGTCATAGCGGCCTCCTTCTTAATGGCGTAACCTACACACCATCAATTTATTACGGCCGCAAGTATACTCCTGCCATGTTCGTTAGTCAAATTTTATTGACAGCAGCTCGACGGTGAAGTCTCTTTGTCCGCCCGGGAAGAAGAGATGGCATTGGGCGATTGCATCGCTATCCATTGTGAAATTCCCACGCTGATTGCCATACGAATTAGCCGGCTCCATTTGCGCCAGTTCGAAAACATATTCTTCCTTTTCGGCCTCGGTCGTGAGTTCGCGGTGAACGTAGGACTCTCCGTCCGCATTTGCATAACCGCCATAGGTTTGCGCATCCAGTGCCCCATGTCCCGACTCCTGGATGCCGAGTGAAAACTTGATTCCCGGCTTGGTTCTCAACGTTATAATTGCCCGGGAAGCTCCGCGGATGTTTGCGGAACCGTCCGGATGCACGGACAGCGAAGGCAAAGGTTTAAGGGTGATTCCATTGCCCCAGCCGCGCCCGCTTTGAATATTGATCTGCAGAACGCCGTCAACAACCTTTGCTTCCATGCTGGATCCCTTCGGCTTGTCGCCCCAGACGCTGAATGAGGACGTGCCATCCGTGAAAAGGATTGGTTCGGACAAGGGGGACTCCGCGCCGGCGATGGAAACCTCCTTGTAGTCTGCAAGGACGGCCGGATCGTATTCGGGCATTCGGTGCGTGCTTTGCTCGTGAATCTCCGAAGCGCGTGCGTTGACTTCGGTGATGGTTTGCAACAGCGTCATATAAGGCTTGTCATCAATGTCAACGAGGCCGTAGTTCGAATCTTCGCCATCGAAACGTCCCCCGGGCGGCTGGTCGTGGTACATGAACCAGTCACATCCCACGATATAAGGTTGGGCGAGGGCATTGGTCATATAGGTCTTGAATCGTTCGGCTCGTTCCTTCTGAGTTTGCACTGTCACATCGGCGCCCACGTTGTTGCCGCAGCCGGAGGAGTTTTCCATTGCCCTCCATGAATATTCCGTGATCATCACCGGCTTGCCGGCGAGCGCGGCGATGGCCCCGATGTGACGCGTGTCAAAACGTCCTGTTTTCCTGTAATGGTTCACGCTGACGACATCCGCGTATCGCCCGCACGCTGCAAGAACCGGTTCGTAAGCCCGGTCCGCGAATCTCACGCCGAGAAAAAGATGATTCGGATCGTGGCGGCGCATGGTCTCCGCACAGATCCGGAAATACTGTTCGGCAACGATGCCGGCCCACTCGATCACATCCTTTTGTGCTTCGCGTCGTCGCGGCTTCATGCGCCGGTGCCGCAGCATTTCTTCAAAAGACTGCGCGGACGTTTCCCAATTCTCCGCAAACGCGGCGAAGTTGTCGCCATATCGGCCTTGCAGGAACTCTATGGCCCTGATCTTGCCCGGGGCGCGTTCCGGCAATTGCATGTAACGGGTGAGCAGGGATATGTCGGCGGACGTCGGCCAACCTTTTTCGCCATACCATGGCGCTTCATTGTTCAGGAAATAGCCAATCAGGTACTCGTTTGTGGCGTGAGGTGCGATCTCCTCGCGCGCCGTTGTTTCAAGCGCGTTCGAATAGGCCGGTGAAAAAACGTCAATCAGGCGGCTGTCCTTGTTCCCCCAGGGACCCATGTATACGACGCGCGTATGGTACGTCGGAACATTCTCGTAAAGATAGGGGTCGCTCCATCCGGCAATCGTATTGAAATTCCATGAACGCAGTCGTGCGCTGACGTCTTCAGCCCATGCCGCTCGGTCGTTGTTGTATTTCGGCAGTACGTTATAAACAGGGCCGCTCCTGGGTTTGCTGGAGTCCATCGGCAGGATCACGTTGACCCCGAGTGCTAGAAACCTTTCCTCGCCACGGACAAACCACCAGCGGCCGTCCAGTTGCTGGACTCTGACAAAGCGGCTCGGTTCTTCCGCGAGAGGGCGAGGCATCGTGCGGCATCCCGCGGCGAACAGGCTGAGAATGAGCAGGGGGAATGCGATGAAAAAAGAGATACGTCCGATCATATCCGGGCCCTTTCAAGTGAATTCCTTGGGTGCAAGGTCACAGTTTTGTGTGGGCTTTTCAACGATAATCTGCTGTTTACGCGCGGCTTTTGATTGCATGAGCCATTACGCTCCGTATAATCCGCCGTCAGTATGGCACTGAAATTCTTCAATACACTCACGCGTACGGTCGAAGATTTTGAACCACTGGAGGATGGCCACGTCCGCATGTATACCTGCGGACCAACCGTCTACAACTTCGCTCATATAGGCAACTTTCGCGCCTATATTTTTGAAGACTTGCTTCGACGGCATCTGAAATTCAGGGGATATCACGTTACGCAGGTGATGAACCTGACGGATGTTGACGACAAGACCATTCGCGGTTCGCGCGAAAAAGGGGTGTCGTTGCGGGAATATACAAAGCCATTCGCAGACGCGTTTTTCGAGGACTTGCGCGTCTTGGGCGTGGAGCCGGTGGAATATTATCCGGCCGCGACGGATCATGTTCAGGACATGATCACCCTGATTCATCGTCTCTTCGAAAAAGGTGTGGCGTACCAGTCGGACGACGGATCGGTTTATTTCAGCATCGCGAAGTTCCCGGCCTATGGGAAACTGGCGCACCTCGACATGTCGGGTCTGAAAGCGGGCGCGCGTGTCGCACAGGATGAATACGAAAAAGAAAACGTGGCCGACTTTGCCCTGTGGAAGGCGTGGGATGAAGGCGATGGCGATGTCTACTGGGAATCGCCCTGGGGCAGGGGGCGTCCGGGCTGGCACATCGAGTGTTCGGCGATGAGCATGCGGTATCTCGGCGAGAGTTTTGACATTCACACCGGCGGGATGGACAACGTTTTTCCCCACCACGAGGATGAGATCGCGCAGAGCGAAGCAGCGACCGGAAAGCCGTTTGCGCGATTCTGGCTGCACTGTGCGCACCTGGTGGTGGACGGACGCAAGATGTCGAAATCGCTCGGCAACTTCTACACGCTTCGCGATGTGCTTGCACGCGGGTACAGCGGGCGCGAGATCCGTTATCTCCTCATGGCCACGAATTATCGCCAGTCCCTGAACTTCACGTTCGAAGGGCTGGATGGCGCGCGTGCCGCGTTACAGCGGCTTGATGAATTCACCCGCCGTTTGCAGGACAAGGCCGTCGGAGAGGAACCGCAAACGCGCTTGCCGTCGTGGGCCGCGGAGGCTCGGGACCGTTTTACTGCATGCCTGGACGATGATCTTAACATCTCCGGCGCGCTGGGCGCGCTTTTCGATATGGTGCATGCAGGAAACAAGGCTTTTGACGGCAACAAAATGGAAATCGAGGAAGTATGGGGTGTGCTGGAACTTCTCGATGAGTGGCATAAAGTGCTGGGCGTTTTGCGGCCGGAAGAGGAAGCTGTGGATCGCGAGGCGCTTTCGATTCTCCAATTGCGCGAGCAGGCACGCAAGGCGAAGAACTGGACGGAGGCCGATCGCTTGCGTGAGGAGTTGGCCGCGCGAGGTTGGGCGGTCAAGGATACGCCACAGGGCCCAAAGCTGATGAAAATATGAGGAGCCCCGGGTTGCGCGGAAAATTCATAACGTTTGAAGGACCGGAAGGCAGCGGCAAGACGACGCAGGCCGCCTTGCTCGTGAAGAAGCTGGAGGAGAAAGGTTGCAAGGTCCTCTACGCGCGCGAGCCGGGTGGAACCCCGACCGGCGAAGCGATCCGGCAGATCCTTCAATATGACAAGGCAGGAGAACCGATCTGCCCGGAGACGGAAGTGTTGCTCTTTGCCGCGAGCCGTGCGCAACTCGTGCGGCACGTGATTCTGCCCGCGCTGGAAAAGGGAGGTCATGTTGTTTGCGATCGGTTCGCTGACTCCACGACGGCATACCAGGGATATGGACGCGGGTTCCCGATAGACCAGATGCTGGCGATCAATGATTTCGCGATCAATGGCGCCAGGCCCGACATTACGTTTCTGCTGGATGTGGAAATCGAAACCGGCTTTAAACGGGTGGAGCAGCGGCGCCGGAAAACGGCCGGCAAGCTGGATCGCATCGAGCGCGAAGCGCGCGCATTTCATGAAAAGGTGCGTAACGGATATCTCGCCCTTGCTCGGCGGTGGCCTGATCGTTTTGTGATTATTGATGCCCGTCACGGCGAAGAGGAAGTGGCGGCGAATGTGTGGGGTAAAGTGAGCGATGTCCTCGATTGACAGCTTTTCCGCTGCGTTCGACGGCCTCCGGCAGGGGTTCGAATCGGGGCGCACCGCCCATGCATACCTGGTGGTAGGTTCTCCGCGCGGCAACGCGCTCGCGTTGGCGGAATCCTTTCTTCAGCTCCTTTTCTGTTCCGCAAAAGATCGCCCGTGTGGCGAATGTCGCGAATGCCTGCGTGTTAAATCGCACGAGCACCCGGACATCATGTGGCTTCATCCCGAAAGCAAAAGCCGGAGAATAGATATCGAGCAGATACGCGAAGAGCTGAATCCGCGCATGACCCAAACCTCTTATGGCGGTGGTTGGAAGGCGGGGGTGTTGGTCCATGCGGATCGCATGACAGACGCTGCAGCGAATGCGTTCCTAAAGACATTGGAAGAACCGCCGGGCCGTACCGTTCTTTTGCTGCTCAGCGATGCCCCCCAGCATTTGCTGCCGACGATTGTGTCACGCTGTCAGCGCGTGGTCCTGGGCGGTGGGCAGGAAGAACTGGAGGGGCCGTGGGTTGAACCGCTGCTCGAAGTTCTGCGTTCGGGTGTGCCGGCGTCCCTGTTGGAGGCGAGGCTCCAGGCGGGCCTGCTGAAGCAATTGCTTGATACTGTTAAAGAAAGTGCCGCCGAAGGTCTGGGGGAAGAGGCGACGGCCGAGGAAGATGAAGATGTTTTGGAAGCGAGGGTGGCAGCACGCGTGGTGGAAGTCCGTTCCGACATCATGCGCGCCATCCTCCTCTGGCGGCGCGACGTGCTGCTCAAGGTGCTGGGTTTGGACGACCGTTTTTTGCATTTTCAGAATGAATTGGACGTGCTGGCGCGGCAGGCCCGGGGGCTCAAGTACGCGGACGCGCTGGCGGATCTGCGCGCCGTGGAGGCGATGGTTTCCCGTCTCGAGAGAAATCTCCCGCCCGAATCCGTCTTCGGGGTGGGTCTTGCTGCGCGGCTGGGGTAGGCCCCGAGGCACGGAAACGTCAATTTTTTCAGCGGTTTGTGTTCGGCGGAATATTCCCCGTTTTGCCGGCGCAGGGCCCCGAAAAAATCATTGCCGCCTGAAATCTTTCTGCTATCTTGTCACCCCACTCAGGCGGAATCCGCTGGATTACG
Source organism: uncultured Verrucomicrobiota bacterium (assembly GCA_964617565.1). Classification (GTDB taxonomy): domain Bacteria; phylum Verrucomicrobiota; class Kiritimatiellia; order CAIQIC01; family JAGNIJ01; genus JAKJGV01. The sequence continues at coordinate 16,384 of CAZTYH010000033.1, read as the reverse complement.
TCTTTCGTTCTGGATGAAGCGAAGGATTTGAGGGTATAGTTCGGTTAACAGGCGACCCCATCATCTAGAGGCCTAGGATACCAGGTTTTCATCCTGGCGACACGGGTTCGAATCCCGTTGGGGTCGCCATCTTTCTACAGTCGAATGGAGCAACAATGAAGAAACAGTTCAACATCGCGGTGATCGGCGGAGACGGAACGGGTCCTGAAGTCGTGCGCGAAGGCATCAAGGTTCTGGATGCGGCGGGCGCGCGCTTCGGCTTCAAGCTCAACTATACGGACTATGATTTTGGCGGCGACCGGTATATCAAAACGGGCGAAGTGCTTCCTGATTCCGCGGCCGACGAGATGCGCAAGTTCGACGCAATTTATCTCGGCGCCATCGGGCATCCGGACGTCAAGCCGGGTATTCTCGAGAAAGGCATTCTGCTGCGCCTGCGGTTTGAACTGGACCAGTATATCAACCTGCGCCCGGTCAAACTTTTCCCCGGCGTGGATTGTCCTCTGAAGAACAAGGGGCCCGAGGATATTGATTACGTGGTTGTTCGCGAGAACACCGGCGATGCCTACACCGGCACCGGTGGGTTTACCATGAAGGGCACTCCGCATGAAGTTGCTGTGCAGTCCGCGGTGTACAGCCGGTTCCAGGTGGATCGTTGTCTCAAGTATGCATTTGATTACACCATGCGGCGCAACAAGAGGAAGACCCTGGCGCTTTGCGGCAAGACGAACGTATTGACCTACATCTACGACCTCTGGGAGCGCGCCTTCCACGAAATGGGCGAGAAGCATTATCCGGGTATTCGCCGTGACTATTATCACGTGGATGCGACCTGCATGTGGATGGTGAAGAATCCGGAGTGGTTCGACGTGATCGTCACCGGCAATATGTTCGGCGATATCATCACCGACCTCGGTGCGATTACGCAGGGGGGAATGGGCATCGCTGCCGGCGGAAACATCAACCCTGAAGGGGTGAGCATGTTCGAGCCGATCGGCGGTTCCGCCCCGAAATATACCGGGAAGAACGTTATCAATCCGCTTGCCTCGGTTTGCGCCGGCGCAATGATGTTGGACACGCTGGGCTTGCAGAAAGAGGCCGAAGCGATTGAGTCGGCTGTAAAGTATGTTACAGCGAACAAGTTGAAGAGCCTGGCAGCCGGCAGGATGGGATACAGCACAACGGAAGTCGGCGATCTCGTTGCTGAGCAGGTTGCGTCAGGCTGACAAAGCATTTTGCGGAGGGTGCGATGAAGAACTACAAGGTTTGTGTTGTTGGTATCGGGGCAGTAGGAACCGAGATGGTGAAGTTGCTGAAAAAGCGCAACTTCCCCATGGAGAGCCTGACGATTCTTGCCCGCAGCGAAAGACCGGAACAGATTGACGGCGATACGTACCAGGTAAAGGCGACCACGCCGGAAGCCTTCGAGGGCATGGATTTCGCCTTCTTCGCGGGTACCGAGGGCTCCAAGGGCGCGTCGAAGACTTTCGGGGCAGAGGCGATCAAGCGGGGGTGTATTGTTATTGATAACGGGGACGACTACCGCATGGACCCGAGCGTTCCGCTCGTGATTCCCGAGATCAACGCGGATGCGTTACGCGGACACAAGGGGCTCATCGCCAATCCGAACTGCAGCACCGCAATTGCCTTGATGCCGTTGGCGCCGCTGCATAAGGCGGCAAAAATCCGTCGAATCGTCTGCTGCACTTACCAGGCGGTTTCTGGCACCGGTGCAGCGGCCGTGCGCGAGTTGGAAAATCAGGTGCGCGCATGGGCCGAGGGCAAGCCGATGGCGCGCGAGGTGTATCCCTGTCAGATCGCATTCAACGTGATTGCGCAGATCGGCAGTCCGAAGGACGATGAGCCGGGTTACACCAGTGAAGAAGTCAAGCTGCGCAGAGAGACGCACAAGATACTGGGCGATTCCTCAATCCGCGTGGCTTCAACCTGCGTCCGCGTGCCCGTTATCAACGGGCACAGCGAGGCACTGCACGTGGAGTTCGAGAAACCAATCAGCGCCGGGGAAGCGCGCAAGTTGTTGGAAACCGCGCCGGGCGTGAGGGTGGTGGATGACATGGCGCATGCCGTATTCCCGACGCCGATTGCCTGCTCGGGCGAGTATGACGTCCTTGTCGGGCGAATCCGCAAGGATCCGAGCGTGGATAACGGGCTGGCCCTGTTTGCCGCCGGCGACAATCTTTGGAAAGGCGCCGCGCTCAACGCAATCCAGATCGCCGAAAAGATGGTCGAGATGGGTTTGCGTTAAGAGGACTTGTGGAATTCAGAGGTTCGGATTTAGCCGTGCGTCGCTAAGGATTGAGACCCGCACTCCTTCACTCCAACTCTCCATCCCGATTCATCGTCCCTGGTTCAATCCCGGGATCATCGGGCTGCCTTCCCATGGCTGCGGAGCGTTCCACGGGAGTTCGGAGTCGCGGTCGCGCGTTGTTGCACAACCTGCCAGGGCCAGGCATGACAACACGCAGAGTAAAGCGGCCAGTGATTTCATAACGAGACTTACGGGTTTCATGACTAGTTGGGCCATGCGGACGGGGCCGAGCCATAACCCATGAGTTCTGCGATTTGCAGCCCGATCAGGATCAGGAAGCATACGGCGGCGGCAATGGCCAACCAGCTTGCAACTTTAGAAGAGAACATAATCGCCCTCGTTGACGGACTGCCTTGCCCAATCGGTCATAATTTCAGCAACAGACATGTTCTTTTCCACGCTGCTGATTCGGACCTTGCCGACCAGTTGGTCTTTACGGTGTATAAGCATTTCCGCATTCGGGACAAGCCCTTGTTCGCTTCCGATATCCAGAACCACAAAATTCCAATCCGAATTCACGACCAGGATACGGCCCATCGTCCCGACGGGTATTCGCTGGGCGGTTCCCGGCAAGCCATCCTTGCTCTCCAGGTCCTGAATGACTTTCTCCAGCGTAGCCACCTTGTCCTGAATATCGCGGATTTCCTCTTCGGAGCGAACCAGTTGATTGCTCAGGTCGTCAATCTGCAACTGCAGGTTTGACTTGTCCTGCTCAAGCTGGATCACGCGGCCGTTTGCGACGATCAACTCGGCATTCTTCTGCTCGATCGTGTCGTTCAGGTCGCTGATCCGTTGCTGGGCGGCCAGAAGATCGTTCTTTGTGTTCTCGAGTTCGCTCTTCGTGGCGGCCAGTTCGTTGCGCGTGGCCGAGAGATCCTGCTTGGTGAGCTCCAACTCTTCATATTGATTATGAGCGGCCACAGCCACAAGGTCGAGCGGAGTGCGCATCGTATTATAGTCCTTGAGCTGTTGACCGAGCTGTTCCGGGTTTATGCCGGGCATGCGTAGATTGGTTGCGATCTTGATGACCGCTTCCTCATGCATCAGCGTACGACCCTTAAGGATTTCTCTTTTACCGAACAGTGTGCTGCCCAAGATCAGAGAGAGCACCCCGAGAACCAGCAACACAATTACAAGCGGCTTTAATGCCTTGCCCATACCGATCTCCTCTAATGACGGAAAATGAAACGAATAGGCACTCTGTAAGGCGAAAATAGATTGGGTTGCCGCTATTGTCAAATCCCATTTTAACTCCATTCTTCCGGCTTGACTGTCTCAATCCCTCGTCTAATCTCCATGCACGATGAAAATGGCACCACCAATTAAGACACTTCCGGTTGCGCTGACGATTGCAGGTTCGGACAGCGGGGGCGGAGCGGGGATACAGGCCGATATCAGAACGTTTGCGGCGCTCGGGGTGTTCGGCACTACGGCGTTGACGTGCATAACGGCGCAGAATCCGTCGGCCGTAATGGGGGTATGGCCCATGGCTGCGGAAGCCGTAACGCAGCAGATCAAGGCGGCATGCGACGGGTTTCCGGTGGCAGCGGCCAAGACGGGTATGTTGTTTTCAAAGGAAATCATCAAGGCCGTGGCTGCCGCGGATGTGGGGCAGGGAATACCCGTATTGGTCGTGGATCCCGTGATGGTGGCGGCGTCGGGGGCGCGCTTGCTGAAAGAGGATGCCGTGGAAGCGTTGTGCGAAGAACTGGTGCCGCAGGCGCGTGTTATCACGCCGAACCTTCACGAAGCACAAATTCTTTGCGGCCATCCGATTACTTCCGTCGAGGAGTTAAAGGCTACGGCGCGCGAGATCGGGGATCGTTTCGACGTGGCGTGCGTGATCAAGGGCGCGCACCTCGTCAGCGAGCAGGTAGTGGACGTGCTTTATGATGAGGGGGAAGAGTTTGTTTTCACAGCACCACGGGTGGATGCCGTTGAGAGCCACGGCGCGGGTTGTGTTTTCGCGGCGGCGATCACCGCTTACCTGGCCCGTGGAGAGCTGTTGAGCGATGCCGTCGGTAAGGCGAAGGAATTTGTGCGGCAGGCACTGTTGCAGCATGTCAGCGCCGGCAGGCACTATCCGCTGAACATCTCGTGGGCTGAAGCCACCTTTGCAGGATGAGTTCGCCCACTTCTCCGGTCGGGCGTTGCCCCCTGGCAGGGCTCGCCCTTGTCATCGTCTCGGGTACTGCGGCCGGCATTTGCTTTCATGCGCCCCTTCCTCTTCTCCTGCCCTTGTCTTGTCTTGCGACCCTGCTGACCCTTTTCTTTTACCGCCGGAATAACGCCTTAATCTTCCTGCTGTGCGGGGTTTTTTTCGCGGCGTGGATCAACGCATCCATGCACGAACACAATCCTTCGCCTGCACACCTCTCGGCACTGACGATGAAGCCGCGCGAACACATGGAGGTGGTCGGGATTATTGCAGATGATCCGGTGATCTTGCGGGAAGGCGACCGGGAACGTGAGCTTCGGCAGTTCACGCTGCGCGTTTCGGCGGTCCGCCGGGCGGGCGAATGGCAACGCGCATCGGGCAGCGTGAGTGTTTCATGGCGGGCCGCGCAAATCGTGCCGCAGGCCGAGTATGGGCAGGAATGGAAGCTCCGCGGCATTTTGAGTCGCGATTCGGTACGGCACAGTGGATTCTGGGCGGGACCTGCCTGCCGGTTCCGAGTGGATGAAGGCGACGAGCTTTTGCTGGCGGAGGGAAAGGGAAATCGTTTCATTCGGTATTGTCTCATTGCGCGACGAATTTGCGCGACGCGCCTGGAGGCAGGCGTGGAGAACCATCCGGATTCTCACGGCTTGGTTAAAGCGATGCTGCTGGGATATCGTGGCGACTTGTCGCGCGGATTGAGAGAGGCCTTTTCCGTCACGGGTACGCTTCACGTGTTGGCGGTATCCGGTTTGCATGTGGGCATCCTGGCTATTCTGCTCATCGGCTTGGTTCGAGCGTGCGGCATTTCGATCCACCGGTCTGCATGGTTTATGGTCCCTGTCCTGATTTTCTACGCGGTACTCACCGGCCTGCGCGCAAGCGCGGTGCGCGCGTCAATAATGGCCGCGGTGCTGGTGCTGGCCTCCCTGTTTCGGCGGCGGCCGAACGCGCTGACGGCCATTGCCGTTGCGGCGTCGCTTATCCTCGTTGCCTGTCCCGGGCAGCTGGTGGACGCCGGCTTTATCTTCTCCTTCGTTGCCGTCATTGGCCTCCTTATTCTTCAACCGCGGATCATGCGTCGGTGGGGAGTGGTGGAAAAGTTGTCGGAACCATGGGCCTTGCAGGGTCCGCCGTTCCTGTATCGCATGGGACGGTGGTCGGTGCTTGCCCTGTGCGGAACGGCGGCGACCTCGCTTGCCGTGTGGCTGGTAACGACCCCCCTGACGATCCGCTGGTTCCATCTGTGCTCGCCCATTGCGCTGCTGGGAAACCTGCTGGTCATTCCACTCGCGTTTGTCGTGATTCTGACCGGGGTTCTTTCAGTCGTTCTCGGTGCGCTGCATCCCGTGGTTGCCGAGATCTTCAATCATGCCAACCGCATATTCGTGGAGTGGTTGCTGCTATGGGTAGGGGGGCTGGCGCGGGTACCGGGAGGATATTTTCGCGTCGGTGCGCTTTCCGACGCCTGGTTGTTCTGCTGGTATTTGTTCCTCTTCCTCTTGATCACGGCGAAGGGTTTTCTGCGGAAATTGTTATGGCCCTGCGCCGGTGTGATGATCGCGGTGGCGCTGGCGAGTTGGTGGAGTGGCCGCGCGTTGACGCGGGTGGTTCTGATAGAGGCCAGCGATTCGAGCGCGGTGCTTGTGGATGGGCCGGGTGCGCGGGACATCCTGGTGAATGCCGGGCCGGCCTATCGCGCTCACGAAATGGTCTCCGCTTTGCAGAAAAGGGGCGTCAACGGACTTGAAGCACTGGTGCTTGCGCATGCCGATTCTGCTCATGCCGGCGGCGCGCTGGATGTCATGCGTTCTTTTCCCGTTCGCGCGGTATGGTGTTCGCCGTGGGTGGATCAATCGCCGGTCTGCCGCGCAGTGCTGCGCGAGGCGGAAGAACGCGGCATACCCATTCGCCGGCTTGTCGCAGGGGACCGCGGGAAGCTGGGCGATGCGGAATGGGAAGTGCTGCATCCCTCGGCGTCATCGAAAGTGCGCCGCAGCGCGGACGGCGCATTGGTCATGCGCATTGCCCGGCGCGGCGGTGCCGTTCTGATGATGAGTGGAGCGGACGCCACGGTGGAGCAATCCATTCTCGGCGGGGTGTTGGATCCAGCTGCCGAAGTGCTGATTACGGGAGGCCGGCGAATGGGCGGCACTTGTTCGAAAGAATGGCTGGATGCCGTACGGCCGCGCGTGGCCTTGGTGGGTACGGGTGCGGGCAGCCGATGGGTGGAGCCGGACCGGGATGCGTTGATGCGCTTGGCGGAGAGCGGGGCCGATGTCCTGCGAACCGAGAAAAGCGGAACTGTTGAAGTTGTGATGGGAAGCAAGCCTGAATGGCCGGGCGGCGCCTGGTGCGGGATCAAGGCCGGTCGGTAGAACCGAGCTCGCTCAGCAGTTCCTGGAATCCGGTCTCGTTGCGTATGGCGTCGAATTCGGGGCGCGACATCCAGACCAGTGCGTTGCGAGGATCAACCAGCGAAGCGCCGCGGCGCAGAGCGTCAACCGCGCCCCTGCGATTCTGAATTTGCGTATAGGCTTCGGCGAGGCGGAAATGAATCGGCGCTACTTCCGGTGCGGCTCGGCTGACCTTTTCCAGCACGCCCGCGGCCTTTTCCCATTGCTTCAGTTGGAGAAGAATCAGCGCGTACGTTTGAGCGGCCGAAACGTCCTCCGGTTTCAGGTTCAGATACTTCTCGAAAAACTGGACGGCCTTATCCATCTCGCCGGTTCTCATGTATAGTGTCGCCAGGTTGAAGTAAGCGAGGGGATACGAGGGATTGAGGCGTATTGCGACAAGCAGGTTCTTCTCCGCTTGCGCATACTCGTTCATTGCCAGGTACGTTACGCCGAGGTTGTTGGCGAGCCCGAAAGTGATTTCCTCTTCGAGGGGAACTTTCTCCAGCGCCTCGACCGCCTTGGCGTAATTCTCCTGCTTGAGGTACAGCATGCCCACGCGGCGATTGATTCCTTTCATGTCCGGGAAGATTTGGCCTGCCTGCGCATACTGCGCCAGTGCGTCGTCGAAACGTTCCTCTCGCTCCGCCTTTTCCGCGTGGATCAGGTGATAGGCAGCCTGCTTGATCCAGGGCGGGGTCATCGGTTGCTCTTCCTTGCCCGAGGACGGAATTCGTTGCTCGCGCAGTTCGTCCAGAAGGAACAGGGTCTGCGTGTCGGGTTGGAAATCAAACGAGGAAAGGATGTCACCTGAAGAGGACGCGGTTTTGCTCTGCCATCGGGCCGGCGATTGCTTCAGCGCGTTGGTCTGGTATTGGATAACGACAAAAACGATCACCGCCGTGCAGAGAATGATCACCAGGGAAAAGATAAACGTGGAGATCATACGTTGGCGCGCAGCTTCCACAAAGGGCTTTGCAAGAAGGGTCGTATGATCCGTTTCGGTCAGTTCAACCTTGTAACGTTTGCTGCGGTTGGTTCCGTATATATCGTGAGTATGTGATTTCATTCCGTAACATCCGAAAGCATTGGTTCGGGAGCTCCTCGACTGCCGGGCGGGGTTCTGGCCGGTGAGCCCGCGCTTTGTGCCCGCCGAACCAGATCCCGTTGAAATATTTTACCCGCCTCCGACAATCGCACCTCATTGAATGCCGGCTGCTGGTACACCAGGTAAACGGCTGCCGGTGACGTTAAGGACTCCACCTTTCTCAGAAACCTTATCGCATGATCCGTATCTTTCATCAAGGCGGCTGTTGCGGCGGCGTCGAAATAAGCGGGTGGCCAGGCCGGAAACGCCGCAATGATCTGCTCGAGAAGCGCCAGCGCCCCTTCGTAGTGTCCTTCGGTCGCAATAAAGAATGCTTTTTCCTTGAGCCCCTGCGGATCGTCCGGCCGGCGAAGCAAGTATTGGTCGAGAACCCTTCGTGCATCGGCCAATCGGCCGGTTGCGCGAAGGCACAGCGACTGGTTGAACAGAGCGGGTCCGTGATCCGGAGCGATGGTCAGTGCGGCTTCAAACTGGGTGAGCGCCCTGTCAAAACGGTTCATCCGAAGATAGGCTACGCCGAGGTCATTCAATATATCGGCCGACGCCGGGAAAAGTTCGGCGGCTCTTTCAAGGGCAATCTGTGCCCGCTGATCGTTGCCTGTTTCCAGAAGGAGGCGTCCCATCCGGGGATAGGCCGTCGCAAGGCCGGGCCACACGTGAATGGCGTCGCTGTAAAGGGTGATCGCCTCGCGATAGTTGGTAGCCTCAACCATGAGCTCGGCCTGGCGTGCAAGAAGTTCTGCCTGGTGGATCGTGTCCGCCTCGGTCGTGGGGGTGACGGATGACGCGACTCCGGAGGCGGATGGGATTGTTCGCCACATCGAATCCTCGGGGGTGTCCTCTTTCGGAATATGACGCGTGACCCGGGTGTGCCTGATCTGCCAGCTTTTGATGGCGGTGAAGACGGTGATTCCGAGAAAAGCGACCATGAAAACGGCCACAATGGTGAACGTGCGAATGTGGCGCTGAAAAGCGTTGTCGCCGGGCCGTCCACCGCGCTCCGCGGAGGGCATCCCTGCACGCAACGGCTTGGTCTTCGGCGCAGGATGTTGCACGTGATAACGGTATTCCCCCGGCTGGGTATCCTGACTTGAATGCGAACGTCTCAAAATATGTTCTCCAGGCAGACCGTCTCGAAGGGGTCAATCAGCCGCCTTGCGCGTTTGCGGTGTGCTCCTTCGGAGCAGATGCACAATCAATATAACGCATTCGGGGGGCTCACTGCAACCGAAGAGCGTCTGCGAGTCCGGCGGCCATGCCTGAGCGTGTGTACGTCGCGGCGAGGTCAAAATACGATGATCGCAGATGCGGATTTGCAAAGCCCGCATAATTGGGATATATAAAAAATCAGCCAACGGTTTCGCCGTGTCGGTGTACTATCCTTTTATGGTTGAAGATGGAGAAGGCATAGAATGTCCGTCCGAACGTTAAGCAGATGGGTGGGGTGGTTGATCCTGGTGGCCTTGCTGGCCGGGAACCTCATGGTTGGCGCGCGCCTCTATACGCGCGGCGCTGATGACGCCGCCGGTGAAACCGCCTATGAAAGAATCGCACTGTTCACCAAGGTGCTCGAACAAATCCGCGAGTACTATGTGGATGAACAGAAAATTTCCTACAAGGACCTGGTGTACGGCGCGCTGCGCGGCATGCTGCAATCGCTGGACTCGCATAGCCAGTTCCTCGATCCGCAGATGTATTCGGACATGAAGGACGATACGGCCGGCGAGTTCGGGGGCCTCGGCATCGTAATCACGGTGAAGGACGGCGTTCTCACCATCGTGACCCCCATGGAAGACACGCCCGGCTTTCGCGCGGGCATTTTGCCCGGCGACCGCATCATGGAAATTGATGGGGAGTCCACGGACGGCCTTTCGCTTGTGGAAGCGGTCAAGAAGCTCCGCGGTGAACCGGGAACCGGTGTGAAGATCAAAATATTCAGGCCTGCAACGCGCGATGTACAGGAGCTGTCGCTGGTGCGCGCGAAAATTAATGTCCCCAGCATCAAGGACCAGAAAATCCTCGAGGACGGGATCGGTTATCTTCGTATTACGGAATTCAAAGAGCCGACTGCCGCGGCGTTGCAGAAAGCGGTGGAGGAATTGCTCGCCCAGGGCATGACTTCGCTGATTCTCGACATGCGGAACAATCCGGGCGGACTGCTGACGTCCGCGATTTCCGTGAGCGAGAAGTTTCTGAATCGCAACGATGTCATCGTGTATACGCAGGGCCGTGACAACCGCCCCCAGCAGACCTTTCGCTCGAAAGGGCGGCGTCATTACACCGATCTGCCGCTCGTTGTGCTGATCAACGGAGGCAGTGCCAGCGCGGCGGAGATCGTTGCCGGTGCGCTGCAGGATCACAAGCGCGCCATCTTGGTCGGCGAAAAGAGCTTCGGAAAGGGCTCGGTGCAGAGCGTGCTCCCGCTGGATGACGGATCAGCGATTCGCTTGACCACCGCGCGCTACCTGACGCCCAATAAGCGCATGATTCATGATCAGGGCATTGAACCCAACATCGTCGTCCCCATGGATCCGGAAGACTGGCGGCAGTTGCTGTTGCAGCGTTCGCGCATCGAAGGCGTCCCTCCCGACGAGCCGGAAGCAGCCAAGGGCGCGGAAGTGGTGGATGTTCAGTTGCAGCGGGCGATGGATGTGCTCAAGGGGATCATGGTTTTCGAGGCGAAGAACGGTTCATCGCGTTGGCCCTGGGGAAACAAGTCTCGCTGATGAAAGTTCTTGGCATCGAGACTTCCTGCGATGAAACCGCCGCCGCCGTGGTGGAAGACGGGCACCGCGTGCTTTCCAGTGTCGTTTTTTCCCAGATTGCAAAGCACCGCCCTTATGGGGGAGTTGTTCCTGAGATTGCCTGTCGCGCACACGTGGAAGAATTGCCGGGCATTATCGAGAGTGCGATGGAGCAGGCCGGAACGACCTGGGCCGATTTGGATGCCGTGGCGGCCACCTATGGGCCGGGGTTGGCCAGTTCGCTTCTCGTCGGACTAACCGCCGCGAAGGCGCTGGCCTTGCGAATCGGAAAACCTTTGCTCGGGGTGAATCACATCGAGGCCCATGTCTATTCGCTTTTCCTTGGCGAAGAAGTTTCCGAGCCGTCAAAACTATGTCCCATGGTGGTGCTCATGGTGTCCGGCGGACATACGGCTCTTGTTCGCGTGGAGGGAGTGGGCCGGTATGCGGTGCTTGGCCAGACGCTGGACGACGCTGCCGGCGAGGCTCTCGATAAAGGGGCGAAGCTGCTGGGGCTCGGATATCCGGGAGGGCCCGCCATCGAGAAGGCCGCCGAGGGGGGGGATCCTTCTTTTATTCGTTTCCCTCGCGGTCTTGAGCAGCGCGGATCCGCCGCGCGCGTGTCGGACATGGATGTGGATTTGTGTTTCAGTTTCAGCGGATTGAAAACGGCGTTGCTTTATTACCTGCGCGATCATCCCGACACCATAGACAGTGAGCGGTTTCGCGACGTCGTGGCGTCCTACCAGGAAGCCGTTTTCGATGCGCTTGTCGGACGCCTGAAACGCGCGGTTGAAAAAACGGGTGTGAAAACGGTTGGCTGCGTCGGCGGTGTTTCGCGCAACCGGCGTTTGCGCGCTATGCTCGACCGGATGACCGCGGAATGCCATGTCCGGATGCTGCACGCGCCGATGGCCTATTGCACCGATAACGCCGCGATGGTGGCCGCCCTGGCCGGAGCGCCCGGCAGCCTGATCCGCAAAGATGTTCCCGCTCTCGATGTGGACCCCGATCTCGTGATCGGTTCGGTTTGACGAACGCGTCTGGAAATGTTTTGGTTGGCCGCATGGGACCGGAAGAGACAGCCCGCGAAAACGAGGCGTTGCGGCGCCAGGCGGAAAAGATGGAAGCGGTGGGAATGCTTGCGAGAGGTGTTGCCCACGACTTCAACAACATCCTCAGCGGCATTCTCGGTTTCACCTCCTACTTGAAGAGCAAGGCGGAGCCTGGTTCCGACCTTCATCGCGATCTCAGCCTCATTGAACAGGCCGGCGTCAATGCCGCGGAACTCACGCAGAAACTGTTTCTCATTGCCCGCCGCCGGCATGGTGTTCATGAGCCGGTGTACATGAACGAAATTACATCGGATGTGCTCGCTGGATTGCGCGGTCAAATCCCGGCTCATGTCGCTGTCGAAACCGACATCCCGAAACAGCTTCCCCCGGCGCTTGGAGATCCTGCGCAATTCAGCATGGTAATTCGCAACCTCGTTTTGCGCGCGATCTCGGCGATGCCGGAGCAGGGAGGGCGGATTCACATCAAACTGGAAAGCCGGCCCCTCACGAAGCACGAGGAGGAAATGCTTGTTCATACGGCAAGCCACGCCTATCTCTGCGTAGTTGTCACGGATACGGGCCGAGGCATGAGCCCGGAAATGCGAACGCACATTTTCGACCCGTTCTATCTCGCGCGCACCTCGCGCGAAGGACCCGGCCTCGATATGTCGGTGGTGTACGGCATCGTGGCCAATCATCTCGGCAATATCCGCGTGGAAAGCGAGGAAGGGCTTGGATCCACTATCAGGGTCTATCTGCCGGTACAGGAAGAAGCGGCGGGCGAGGTGCTGGCCGAAGAACAAATGCTTTCGGGAACGGAAACGATCCTGGTCGTGGACGACGAGTTGATGATCCGCGAAATGATCGCCTGGATTCTCGAAGCGAAGGGATACAAGGTGCTGGCCGCCTCGTCCGGCGAAGACGCGCTGAAAGTCTATTCCGAGGAAAAAGGCAACGTGGACCTTGTGCTGCTCGACATCATCATGCCCGGCATGGGCGGCGAAGAGGCTTTCCATGCATTGCGAGCGGCTGATCCGGATGCGCGCGTCCTGTTGACAAGCATCAGCGCGCAGGAGGCGCTCTGTGAGCGGCTCATTCGTCAGGGCGCCTGCGGCATGGTCTTCAAACCGTATAAGAGCAACGCCCTCCTGAGCGCTGTGCGGAAGGCCCTCGGGCCGCCGAAGAAGCCTTGAGGCGAATCCGTCGCCGTTGGCGCAGACCGAAAGATAAGGAGAATCGTTATGACAACTGCACGACACAGACGCACTATTTCATTTTCCTTCATGAAGGCCGGATGGCTTGTCATCCCGTTGATTGCCGTTTGTGCTTATGGACAGGCACAAAAAAAAGTGGCCACGTTCGATCCGACGGATCGTGCCGCGGTATTGTCACTCGCCAGACAATCGGAAACCGTTTTTATCAAGTCCATTGAAGCGAAGGATATGACGCTCTTCTTCGGTGCGATTTCAAAGGCATGGAAAGAGGCCACGAGCGTGGCGGAGCTGAATGCGGCCTATCAATCGCTCATGAATCTGAGCGAGAAAGAGAGATACTGGCCGGGGAGGGATTTTGCCCTCGAATGGCCTGCGCGGGTGGATGAGCAGGGCCTGTTGCGGATTACCGTTCGCTATCCCGCCGGCGATGAGCACGTTTTTGTGGATCAGGTGTATCTACAGGATCAGGGTCAGTGGAGGCTCAGCGGATACTTTCTGGATTCACGACCTTATAACGCCCTGTGGGAGAAATTCACGGCCGAGGCCGTGGTCCTTTCGCGGCAGGGTCGTTTTGGTGATGCGGCGGACCCGGCGCAAAAAGCATTCCGCATTGCCGCCGAGCTTAAACCTTTATCGCCACGACTTGTGGAGTTGAGCGTGGAGAATCTTTCCCGGCTTTATCTTGCGCAGATGAATTTTGAACCGGTGATTTCTCCCCGGCTTTTCGCAGTCGGCATTTTTGAGAAGGCCTACGGACGGAGCGCTCCCCAGGTGGCGCAACAGTTGGACCAGTTGCAGGTGGCTTATGTCATGCTCGGCCGCACGAATGAAGCCGCTATTTGCAATGCATGGGCATCGGATGTGCGTGCGGCCGCCGCAGGCAATGCCGCGGCGGCTAAACGCTTGGAGACAGAGAGCCGTTTGGATCGCTTGTGGGCAACAGTTCCCGGGCAGGCGCCGGCTCCGAAAGAGGATCCGAAACTGGCGGAGCTGAGGAAGAAGGCGGAGGCAGGGGATGCGCAGGCTCAGCACAGTCTCGCCAATGCATACCGTTACGGCATGTACGGCTTGAAAGAAGATATTCCCATGGCTGCTCAATGGAATCGGCGCGCTGCGGAACAGGGCTTTGCGCCTTCAGAATATCTCGTAGGTTCGAGTTATGAATATGGACGGGGGGTCGAAAAGGACATGGCGAAGGCCGTCGAGTGGTATCGCAGATCCGCCGAGAAAAATTTCGCGGCCGCCCAATTCATACTGGCCGGCTGCTACGAACGCGGACGGGGAGTTCCTCGCGATCTCGAAAAGGCGCTGGAATGGTATCGCAGGGCGGAAGAAAACGGGCACAAGATGGCCGCGTCAAAAGTCAAAGCCCTTTCCAAATAGCTATGCAAAATCAGGGGGCGTTCCCTCGCGCGTTGTGCGGCACGGGAACGCTCCCCCCCGATTTACACGGGAGGAAGAATCGCGCACCCCATGGCCAGCAATGCGGCCTCGCCGATGTATACGATTCGGCCCAGGTGCACCCATGCATTCTTTTTCGAGTGGATTGCGGCCGCCCTTGCCGGCCGTTAAAATGGCGAGCGATGAAATCGAGATGGAAAGGTATGGCTCTGATTGCGGTGATCAGCGTGATCATCGTGCGACTATGGTTCGTCGCCGCGTTCTCTGCGTCGCCGCTCTTCGAGCCGCATCCCGGTGAACACGACCGCACGATCTATAACGAAGCGGCGCGAGCCGTCGCGCAGGGACATATCTGGCCGGAACAATCGTTCGATTATCTCCCGTTATATCCATGGGTGCTCGGTGCCTGCTATGCCGTTTTTGGTGAGCGGGTCATCGTTGCGGTAATGCTGGGTCTTGTGTGCGATGTGTTGACTGTCCTTTGTGTTCTGGCCCTGGCACGCCGCATAGGGGCTCATCCACTCGTGGCGTTGGCGGCCGGAGTGTTGTACGCGCTATATCCGCTGGCCGTTGCTTATTCAGCCATAACGATGCCGAACACGTTGAACACAACGCTCGTTGCCGCGCTGGCTCTTGCTTTGCAATCCCTGGACTTGCGAGGGGCCGCATGGTGTTTCAGTGTCGGCATACTCGCCGGAATCACGGCGCTTGGGTTTGCAGGAGCTTTGCCTTTTTTCGCGGCGGGGCTGGCGTGGATATTGATATTCAGCCCGGAACGGATGCCGGTGCGCTGGCGGGGGGTCGCCCTGTGTCTGATCGGTTGCGCGTTGCCGCTCGCGCCGGTGGCGCTGCATAACTCGCGCGCGGAAGGGCGTTTCGTGTTGCTCACCACGCACGGCGGGTTCAACTTCTACATGGGTAATCACGAACGCGCGACCGGCTATCCGCTCCGCGTCCGCGATTTCCGCATGACTGCCCGCGCGATGCTCGAAGACGCGCACCGCGCGGTGGAGCAAGAGGAAGGGCGTGAACTCACACGCGCGGAAAGCTCCGCATGGTGGGCCGGGCAGGGGAGATCGTTTTGGAAGGAACATCCGCGGCAGGCTCTTCGGCTCACCCTGAAAAAGCTGGCGTTGTTCTGGAACTTCCGGGACGTGGATGACTTGAGGGTATTGGAACAACTCAGGCTTACGGACGGATTATTTGCTTCGCGCTTATGGCCGGGTTTCGCGTGGTTTTCTGTGCTGGGTCTGATCGGACTTCTTTTTGCGCGAAACGCGGGGGTGTCCAAGGTCATTTTGTTGACCGGCATGTTTTCGCTGGTCCTGTTTTTTATCACGGCGCGGTACCGCCTGACCCTGATCCCCCTCATGGCCGCGATGGGATCCGCCGGGGGTTCGAATCTCCGGCCGATATCTCGCGCGAAAATCCTCTGGTCGGTCCTGTTGATCCCTGCGCTTTTCGTTGTGGCCTATCCGTTTCCCATTCGCGATTTGCGCGCCGTGGATTATCACAACGCCGCGATCCACGTGCTGGGGACAGGCAATGCGGAGCGTGCTCTGGAACTCGTACGGGAGGGATTGGCGATTGATCCGAACAGTACCGATCTCTATCACGCGCAAGGTATTGTGCTTGCCCGCCTTGGGAGAGACGGCGAGGCAGTGCAATCTTTCTTGGAGACCGTGACATTGAATCCTGCGCACGGTTCGGGATGGCTTAATCTTGCGATCACCCTTGCGCGCTCAGGCCGGATCAACGAAGCCATCGAAGTGTTGGAACACTGGCTCGAAATAAGGCCGTCTGATGATCGGGCGCGAGCGTTGTACAACGATCTGCGCGAAGGAGTTGGCGGGAAGAGATAGCGAGATCCTTTCAGAGTCCATGGTCTTCTAAAATCATAATAGAAGCGGTCTCCAGACCGCTTCTAGTGAGCCGGAACACTCACACCTCTTTCGTCCGCAACGTGGCTGCGGTCATCG
>CAZTYH010000032.1:30376-32129 GCA_964617565.1 uncultured Verrucomicrobiota bacterium | reverse complement strand
TATCGGCTTCGCCGTGCTGGATCATGCGCAGCGACTCGCCAAGAGAATGTGTCGCTGTTGCACAGGCGGACACCACGCAGAAATTCGGGCCCGTCAAACCATGATCAATAGCGATCAATCCGGACGCCATGTTCGTAATCATCATGGGGATCATGAACGGTGAAAAACGGCTCGGTCCCTTGGTCATAAAGATCGAATACTGATCTTCGAGAACCTTCAGCCCACCGACACCGGAACTGACGAGCACCCCGACGCGCTCGCGATTCTCCTGGTCGAACTGCAGCCCGGAATCCTGGACCGCCATCTTGGCAGCCGCCACGGCATAGTGGCAGAAAGGATCCATGCGGCGGGCTTCTTTCTTCGGGATAAATTTTTCGATATCGAATTCAACCACCTCGCCGGCAATTTGCGATGTGAAATTGCTCGCATCGAACTGGGTAATTCGCCGGATGCCGGAGTGCCCGCTCAACATACGATCCCAAACCACGTTGAGCTCGCATCCCAAGGGCGAAACAACGCCCAAGCCGGTTACTACAACTCTTTTCCGTTCCATATTCGAACCCCGAAGGTGAGTATACTAATACTAAAGGCAGGCCGGGGACGGCTGTGAATCAACCATCCCCGGCTCGAACCATTTCAATATCAGGCGTTGAAGCCTTTTTCTTTCAGATAATTGATCACGGCGCCAACCGTGGTCAGCTTCTCGGCGTCTTCATCCGGGATCTCGGCCCCGAACTCTTCTTCAAACGCCATAACTAGCTCAACCGTGTCCAGCGAGTCCGCGCCAAGGTCCTCTATAAAGGAGGCCTCGGGCGTTACCTGTTCCGGGTTCACGCCGAGCTGCTCAACTATGATGTCCTTCACTTTGTCTTCGAGTGCCATGAGTATTCCTCCTTATATGCTGACACCTTAAGTAACCATACCACCACAGACCGTCAGAACCTGGCCCGTCACATACGACGATGCATCACCGGCCAGGAACAGTACCACATTCGCCACATCCTCAGGCATACCAAAACGACCCAGGGGTATGGCTTCCAACATTCTTTTCCGGATATCCTCGGGCAATTTGTCGGTCATCTTCGTCTGTATGAAGCCCGGTGCAACCGCGTTTGCCCGTATGCCGCGGGACGCCAACTCCTTGGCAACCGACTTCGTCAAAGCAATCATTCCAGCTTTGGATGCCGCATAATTACACTGTCCCGCGTTGCCGATCAAGCCAATGATTGAGGCAACATTAACGATGGCTCCCCTGCGCTGCTTCATCATCATGCGAGAAACAGCCTTGGTGAACAGGAATGCCCCTTTCAGATTGATCGAAAGCACGGCATCCCAGTCCGCCTCGCTCATGCGCGCCAGGAATCCATCCT
Source organism: uncultured Verrucomicrobiota bacterium (assembly GCA_964617565.1). GTDB lineage: Bacteria > Verrucomicrobiota > Kiritimatiellia > CAIQIC01 > JAGNIJ01 > JAKJGV01. The sequence goes on along the minus strand of CAZTYH010000032.1, from coordinate 30,759 downwards.
TTGTGATTCCGGCGTTATTCACGAGAATATCAATCTGCCCGAACGCTTTTTCAACCTCACCCACCGCAGACTGGACGGCTTCGCCCTTGGACACATCCACGGCATAGCACTCAACGCGGCGCCCGAGTTCGGCGGCTTTTCCGGCCGTTTCCGAAAGCCAGTCCTTCTCCAGATCGCAGAGAGCGAGGTTCGCCCCCTCCGCGGCCAGCTTCAGAGCGATCGCCTGCCCGATGCCCCGGGCTGCACCTGTCACAATCGCCACTTTTCCTTCAAGTTGTGCCATATTCTCGTTTCCTTCAGTTTCCTAACGCGCCCGCCACCTGCTCCAAGCTTGGAAGGTCCTGTATGTTATGCAGGACGGCTTCCTTGTCAATACGCCTGAT
>CAZTYH010000032.1:0-30276 GCA_964617565.1 uncultured Verrucomicrobiota bacterium | reverse complement strand
CTTCGCGAGATCGAATCCCAGAATTTCATTCGCGCGCTGAAACAAAGCCCGGCACTCGGGGAAAGCGCCGGCGATGTCTTTTGTCATCCCGACCGCCTGCGCGCCCTGGCCCGGAAATATGATTGCGAGATTGCTCATGACTGAATTTCCCTCGTCTCGAAGCCTTCCGGCTATTTATCCCATTCCACCACGACCGCGCCCCACGTAAAGCCGCCGCCGAACGCAACGAGCAGCACCTTGTCATGTTTTTGGAGCCGTCCCGTGCGCGCAAGCTCATCAAGCGCAACGATAATCGTCGCGGCCGAGGTGTTGCCGTATTTTTCCAGGTTAACCACCAGCTTGTCGTGCCCAGCGCCCAACCGATCGCCGATTGCATTGATGATACGCAGGTTCGCCTGGTGAGGAATGATCCAGCGAATATCATCAATGGCCAACCCGCTTTTCTCCAATGCATTCTTGGCAGACTGGACCATATTGTTGACGGCATGCTTGAACACTTCGCGGCCCGCCATCTTCATGTAATGCATTCGATCCTTGATCGTCTGCTCCGATGTCGGGTGCCTGCTGCCCCCGCCCGGCAGCATCAGCAATTCGGCTAGCGAGCCATCCGAACCCATCGTGGAGGCCATGATCCCGTGCTCAGCTCCGCGCGCTTGAAGAACCGCCGCGCCGGCGGCATCGCCGAAAAGCACACAGGTATTGCGATCCTGCCAGTCGAGAATGGACGAAATCTTTTCCGCGGCCACGACGAGCGCCGTTTTGACCGCGCCGGTTTCAACCAGTCCGCGCCCCACCTCGAGCGCATAGAGAAAACCCGAGCAAGCGGCTTCGAGATCGAAACAAAACGCGTTCGTCGCGCCGATCTGCTTTTGAATGAAGCAGCCGGTGTTGGGGAAACCCATGTCGGGGGTGATCGTGGCGCAAATGATGACGTCCACGTCCTCCGCCTTCAACCCGGCATCCGTCAACGCTCTGCGCGCCGCCTCGGCGCCGAGATCGGAAGTGGCCTGATCCTCGCGGGCAATACGGCGTTCCTTAATGCCGGTCCGGGTCTGGATCCATTCGTCGCTGGTATCCACCATCTTTTCCAGATCCTGGTTGGTGAGCACACGCTCCGGCAGATAGGAACCTGTCCCCACGATGGAAACGGTTCGCCTGTTCATTCCGACACTCCTCTCGTCTTGTTTCACTTGAACGCCTGCATTTCTTTGACCCCATCCACGATCAGATGGGTCACTTGATGGGCAATGGACTCCGCCGCCACGCGAAGCCCGTTACAGACCGCGCGCGAGGACGAGGAGCCATGACCGATAATACAAATCCCGTTCACACCCAGAAGCGGCGCCCCGCCGTACATCGCAGGATCCGAACGGCGCTTGATCGTCTTGAAGGCCCCGCGCGCCATGAGCGCCCCGATAATGCGAAGCGGATTCCGGGAACACTCTTCCTTGATCCAATGGCTGATGGTATGCGCAACAGCCTCGCTGGTTTTCAGCACCACGTTGCCCACAAACCCATCGCAAACCACTACGTCCACAACGCCGTTGAAAATATCGCGGCTCTCCACGTTGCCCGCAAAGTCCAGGGGGCTTTTCTCCAGGATCTTGAATGCGTCCTTGGTCGCCTCGTTTCCCTTCGAATCCTCCTCGCCGATGCTGAGCAGTCCGACGCGGGGCTTGTCCTGCCCGATGATTTCCTTCGAATAAACCGCGCCCATCACCGCAAACTGAACCAGGATATCCGGCGTACAATCCGTCGTCGCTCCCGCGTCAATCAAAACAAACGGCTTTACGGGCGTCGGGAGGACCGTGGCAATGCCCGGCCTGTCCACCCCTTCCAGCGTCCGCAACTTCAAGGTCGTTGCCGCGACCGCCGCACCGGTGTTGCCGGCAGAGAACACGGCATCCGCTTCCCCATCTTTAATCAATTCCACCGCGCGGCTTATGGAAGAATCCTTTTTCCGCCGGATCGCAACCGCCGGAGATTCCTCCATGCCCACGACCTGGGAGGCGTGACGGATTTCGATGGACGCGGGGACGTTTCCGCATTTCTTCAGTTCGCGCTCAAGCGAATCCGAATCGCCCACCAGGAAAAGGCGGGTGATCTGCGGATAAAGGCGGGCAGCTTCAACACAGCCAACCACGATCTCATGAGGCGCGTGATCGCCCCCCATGGCATCCACGGCTATACGCATTTCACTCATCCGCGGAGATGATCAATACCTGCCGACCGCGATACGTGCCGCAGGACGGGCAAACGCGGTGCGGCAAATGAGGTTCACCGCACTTCGGACAGGGTTTCGCCGCAGCTACTTTTCTCTTCTGCGAGCGAAAACGCCGGTTTGTTCGGTTCTTTGATGATTTCCTTTTTGGAACACCCATTTCAAGCTCCTCCTGTCTCCAAATCTATTTATCTTCCGGCAGCCCGAGACCATTCAAAGCAGCCCATGGCCCGCCATCGTTCTTTGAAGGCTTGCACGCGCAAGGCCCTTCATTCCAGTTCTTCCCGCATTGCGGACACAATCCCTTGCAGCCATCCGAACATAAGGGGAACGATGGAAGAGCAAGCAGGATATCCTCGCGAACGTCCGCCGTCAAATCCACCGTATCTGTGCCATCCGGGATTTCGTACGCGCGTAGGAAAGACGAAACCGTGACGGTTGTCGAGTAAATTTCCGCGCAACGGCTGCACTCCACATCGCACGAAACCTCCAATGTGCCTTGCACAATCAGTTCGCTTGAAACCTTTTGCGTTTGCAGATCGAATTTCAGCGGGTCGTTAAGATGAACCTGCCGATCGTCCTCAATAGCAAGAATGGCAACCGGAACCACTCCGGAGATCGCATCCTCAGTGGTATTAAGCTTGGAAAGCTCAATAATAAGCGGGTTGTTTGTCATGACCTGTTATTCTTTCCTCTTGAAAGCCGGCGGAAAGATCACCCCGAGCGCGCAAATTTTAGATGCAAAGCCTTTTGAACGGGCTCTGCGACAAATTGACTGGTATCGCCGCCGAATTGAGCCACTTCCCGCACCGTGCTGGAACTGATGTAGCTGTAATCTTCGTTCGGCATCAGGAAAAGGGTTTCGATATCAGGCGCAAGCTTTCGATTGGTCAAGGCCATCTGGAATTCAAATTCAAAGTCCGAAAAAGCCCGAAGCCCGCGAATCAAGACGTGCACCTTCCGTTTCCGGGCATAGTCCACGAGAAGGCCGTCAAATGAGTCCACTTCAACATTCTTGAACTTCTCAACGCACACTTTTGCCATTTCAAGCCGTTCTTCGATGCTGAACAACGCTACTTTCCTGGAACTCACGGCCACGGCAAGAATGAGCTTGTCGAACACCTTGGCGGCCCGTTCGATCAGGTCCATGTGCCCCAGTGTCATCGGATCAAAAGTGCCTGCGTAAATTCCCGTTCTCATGTTTCACCTCGATGCTCGAGCATACAGAAGCAGCTGCGTTTCTCCATACTTCCGGTCTTTCAGCAAAACCCATCCCGGCCGCTGCACGGCCGGCTCGGAAGCGCTCAGTTCAAACGCAAAAACTCCATCGGGGGCCAAGATAGGATTCGCTTCGAGCGCGAGCAAGGCATTTTCCAGCCATCGGTGCTTGCCCTCCCGATCATACGGCGGATCCGCAAGGATTAAATCAAAAGGCGCACCCTGCCAGCCCGACTGCAAAAACCTCACGGCATCCTGAAGCACCGCGCGCGTTTCTCCACCCGGGGCGGCGCACAGCGCCGCTATATTCTCGCGCAAAATGCGGAAGACCGGCTTGCTGCCCTCCACCCAGCAGACCAATGACGCGCCGCGGCTCCAGGCTTCCAGGCCAAGCGCACCGGAGCCGGCGAAAACATCCAACACCCGCGCGCCCGCCACCTTGGCTCCAAGCGAAGAGAAAAGCGCGGCCCGCACTTTATCCTGCGTGGGCCGGACCTCTTTTTTGGGAACGCGGATCTCGCGCCCCCCTATGATTCCACCGGTAACTCTCATGGGAAGGACTACATTACCGCTCCGCCCCCTATTGTCCAGCATGGGGTGAAGGATAACGGTCTTCGGAGGAATGCACGGCAAGTTCGGCCTGATCCAGCTTTAAAGCGCCTCCGCGGGGCTTTTCTCCCTGCCCCGGCGTCACAATGACAACCACTCGAACAGGATTTTTCGGGATCGTTGTCGTAATAAAAAGACGGCTCCAATCGCTGCCCGTCGCGATCGCATCCGCCGGCCAGCGCCGCGACGCGACAACGGACTGCTCTCCATGAATCGTGGTCTCGATCCGCAGCTCCACAGACTCGAAATCCTGTGCGCCCGCCTCCGCCCGATCGGCATTGGCATACACGCTGAAAGTCACCTGCGCTCCCGCCTCCACACCCACAACATCCTGCCAGATGCCTGAGTTGCCTTTGCCTTCGATTTGCCAATGGTGATATCCTGTGAGGCATGCGCCGTCCCGTGTCGGCGCCCAACTGCATTCCCGGTTGATCCAATCTCCCCAGCGCGACCAATGCTCCGCCCGGTCCGATTCCTGCCCCTGCTCCTCAAAAGAACCGTTCTTCAGCATCGCGCCCGATACAAGCGGGATCGAGGCAAACCCCATGACGAATGAACAAAACAATATTTTGCGGAAGCTCATGATCTCATTCTTTTTCTGGAAGTGACAATTCCACCCGGTCGAAAGAAGCCCTGGCCAAAAACCGCGTATCATGACTGAGCACCGCAAGTCCCGCCAGGCAACGATCTTCCAACCAGGCACACTCGATCTCATTCACCTTTCGCCATTCTCCGTCGCCAATCGCATAGGACGCATGGACGATATTTCCCCGCCGCGACAACCTCAATCGCACGGGGAACTCAACAACATGAAGCTTGATCTCCTTCATTTCTGCGCCCTTTTCCGCACGCCAACCCATAATCACACGGCTATCCGAAATGACGTGCAACAACGCGTGCGGCGCATCCGCATCCGCGCTCCCGCGGATCATCACACCTGCCTTGCTGTAAGGATGTACGTCGTCCAACGATAAAACTTCCGCCTGCAAATCAAAATCACCGGACGGCTCAGTCCAAAGAAATCGGAATTCATCGCGGGCGCCCCAGATATCGGCGCCACCGCCGTAAACATCAATACGTTCCTCCGAAAACACGCGCTGCCCGCCGGGCGGCACCGCCGCAATATCTGCTGCCGTCCATCCCGCCATCACATCTTGGTGAGAAGCTTTTAATGCAAAGGGCGGCTCTGAAAGCAGCAATGGCTCCGGCGTATCCGTTGTCAGCGCCGCGCGCATATCATCGTTCACAACGTAATCCACGCGGCCCAACCAGCGAAAGAAATCCTCGATTTCACCATATGATGAGGCGCGCAGTGAAATCTTCGGCGCGGGCATCGCATTTGCCACCATGAACCAATTGTCGTCCCAGTATCCGCCTTTGGCCGACAGGAGCCTGTAGGACCACATCGTGCTCCACCAGCCATGCGCCCCGTACAAGTCATAGTAGTGACGCATCATCGTCGGGCCGCCCGCGCGCCGGAAAACCACGTTGAACTCACCCACAAGGAATCCCGCCTGCACTTCTTCGAGATGAGACGCCGTCCAGCGCACCCTTCGATTGATATGCCGCTTGTGTGTTTCGATGGTCGGCTCGCCCCCGCCGAACAAGCCCGGATAGAAATGCTCGGTGAACATCGCGTTCTCCCATCCGCGCTCGCCCGGCGCCCCGTAGAAGGCAATTCCTCCGAACGTTCCCGGGAAGATAATGATATGCCGGTCGCCCAGCGCGCGGATCGCGCGATAGCATTCGTCGGTCAGCGATACTAGCGCCGCATGATGCTTGTCGCTCTTGTAATCGCCGAAAGGCTCGTTGATGAGATCGTATGCCGCGACGACCGGGGAATCGCGGAAATGCCGCGCGATCTCTGTCCAGAGCCAGACCGTGCGCGCACGATAGCCAAGATCATCCCACACGAGGTTTTGTCCCTCGCGCCCGGTCGTGTGATCCACGCTCTGCCCTCCGGGAACACCGTGCAGATCCAGAATGACATACAACCCATGGCGTGCGGCCATTTCAACGGCGCGATCCAGCCACTTCAAACCATCCGGTCGAAGTTGAAACGGCCGCGCATCGTCTTCCAGCAGACTGTAGTGGAACGGCAATCGCACGACATTGAACCCGAAGGAGCGAACGATCTCGAAATCACGCTCGCGGATCCAGTTCTCGCGAAAGATTTCCATCAAGTGATGCCGCTTCTCTTCGCCGAATCGTTCCGCAAGAATCCGTTCGAAAGTGTACTGGTCGTGAATATCCTCATTTTCGCCCAGCTTCCATAAATCAAACATCCACATCTCGAGAAGGAACCAGTTGCCCAGGTTGCATCCATTCAAGACAATGGAATTGCCCTTCTCATCCACGGTTCGAGTGCCTTCCATGGAAAGAAATTGGAAATCGAATTTATGCGCTGCCTCGGGAGCGGCATGCCGTTCAGGAATGCTGCGGCACGACGCCAGTATAAACCCCGATAACGCGATACAGACCGCACGGAATAAATACGAAAAGGACAACGGCAAAGGTGTCTGATGCATTACGCTTCTTCTCACAAAAACCCTTCCCGCGCAACACTAAATGGTACCGGTCCCTGACAATCCACGCTCTGGTTGAAATCCCTTGATTCCCTTGTATCTTAAATTGAAGTGATGCAGGAAGGGCAAAAACAGCTATGCAGCGTAATATGTTGCAGCATTTGTCGGGTTTGCTGGCTCTGGTTTCGCTGATTGTTTTAACTGCAAGGGGTGAAGTGATGCATGAACTACAGCAACCGGATAAAGATAGCGTTCAGAAAGCAACATTCGCGGGCGGTTGCTTCTGGTGCGTAGAAGCCGTGTTTCAGCGTGTAAACGGAGTTAAATCCGTCAGGTCGGGCTATACGGGCGGGCATGTCGAAAATCCAACCTACAAGCAGGTTTGCTCAGGGAAAACAGGACACGCCGAAGCCGTGGAAATCGAATTCGATCCTGCCGTCGTAAGCTATGCTGAACTCCTGGATCTGTTCTGGCACGCCCACGATCCTTCCCAGATGAACCGCCAGGGCGCCGATGTCGGCACCCAGTATCGGTCGGCCATTTTTTATCACTCGCCCGACCAGAAAGAGATGGCGGAAAAGGCCAAGCAATTACTTGTCGAATCCGGTGTGCAGGTCGTCACGCAAATTGCGCCGGCGGAAAAGTTTTACGAGGCCGAGCAACACCATCAGGACTACTTCAACAACAACCCCACAGCCCCCTATTGCATGTTCGTGATCCGACCAAAGCTCAAGAAACTCGACGACCTCTTGAACCAGCCAACCCCCAAGCGCTGAGCGACGCAAAAAAAACGGCCCGGGATAAACCCGGGCCGTTTCGATTTAAACCAGGAATCAGATCAAGCCTGCTGCTTCTTGCGACGGATCAACAGGAGTCCCAGCGTACCGACGCCGAGCAATCCCAACGTCGTCGGCTCGGGAATGACTTCAAGATTGTTGATGTACAGGTTTCGCTGACCGGAAGCTGCCTCGCCAGAGCCGGCATATACGCGGAATCCACCAAGAGTTTCTCCGGCTACCTGCGTGTTCCATGTGTCCGTCCATGAGCCATTCACGCTGGACCCCGTCACCGTGACATCCAAATCGCTGCCATTCTGAACAAAAGAGAAATTCAGAATGATATCACTGTAATAGTCCCATCCGGTGCCGCCATATCCCGTATCATCAATGTTGAAATTCCAAATCAGGGTGCTGCCATCGAACAGCGCCGTGTCGCTGACATTGTACAGGTTTAATCCATATGCGCCTGTGCGCCACTGAACAGCCATATCCATGCTGAAGGAGTGATTATTCCCCCACGTGGTTATGCCGCGATTGGCGTCAGCCCAGCTTCCACTATTTCCCCAGAAACCGAACGCTAAATCAGAAGTGTTAATATCGCCATGACCATGCTCAGTGCTGTCCCAGATGAAGAACCCGGAATTGGCACCAGACACCAGATTCCATGCGCCGAATCCCGATCCGAGATTACTGCCATTTGTCCACGTAGCTGTCTCGTAATTACTGGCAATATCAATCAGCGATGCAGACGCATTCGCAACCGCCATAAGGACGCAAACCAACGCAACAACAAACGCTTTGCTCTTCATAATCCCTCTCTTGAGCTAATTTGCCCTTCATTGGACAAATCAATCGTTTTACTGATTAAGCAAGTTACCGCCGTGAGATATTCCTGTAAAGCGCTTTTTTGGGAAAAGATTGCAACCGTTCTCTCCCGTTGCAATCGCGTCCCAAAATGACTCAATACCGGTAATGATCCGGCTTGAATGGGCCTTCCACCGGTACGCCGATATATTTCGCCTGCTTCTTCGAGAGCTTCTCCAGCTTGACGCCAAGTTGCCCAAGATGCAGCCGCGCCACCTGCTCATCGAGGAGCTTCGGCAAGGTGTACACGCCCACCGGATATTTGCCGTGCCCGGTGTAGAGCTCAAGCTGAGCCAACGTCTGGTTCGTGAAGCTGTTCGACATCACGAAGCTCGGATGCCCTGTTGCGCAACCAAGATTCACCAGCCGCCCTTCGGCAAGCAGAATGATGCTGCGGCCGTTCGGGAACGTGATGCGATGCACCTGCGGCTTGATCTCATCCCACTTGTACTTATTCAGCGATGCCACCTCGATCTCGTGGTCGAAGTGCCCGATGTTGCACACGATCGCCAGATGCTTCATCTGCTTCATGTGCTTCTCGGTAATCACGTCGCAGCATCCCGTCGCCGTGACGAAGATGTCACCGATCTTGCAGGCTTCATCCATCGTCATGACCTCGAAGCCTTCCATCGCCGCCTGGAGAGCGCAGATCGGATCAATTTCCGTGACGATCACGCGGGCACACTGGCTGCGCAACGATTGAGCGCTCCCCTTGCCCACGTCGCCATAGCCCGCCACCACCGCGACCTTGCCGGAAAGCAACACGTCAGTCGCGCGCATGATGCCGTCGCAGAGCGAATGTCGGCATCCGTAAATATTGTCGAACTTCGACTTCGTGACCGAATCGTTCACGTTGAACGCCGGGAACAGAAGCTCGCCGCGTTTATACATCTGGTAAAGACGGTTTACGCCGGTAGTGGTCTCTTCGCTGACGCCGCGAATCTGTTTCGCGATGCGATGGAAGCGCTTGGGGTCACGGCGCAGCGACTTCTTAAGCTGCTTCAATAACACCGCTTCCTCGTGACTATCCGGCTTGCGATTCAGGATTTTCGGATCCTCCTCCGCCTTGTAGCCAAGATGAATGAAAAGCGTGGCATCGCCGCCATCATCCACGATCATGTTCGGGCCGCGGCCGTTACCCCAATCGAGCAGGCGATCTGTAAACTCCCAGTATTCTTCCAGCGTTTCACCCTTGTAGGCGAAAACAGGTGTGCCCGTCGCCGCAATCGCGGCGGCGGCATGGTCCTGCGTGGAGAAAATATTGCAACTGGCCCAGCGCACCTGCGCGCCAAGCTCCTTCAACGTTTCAATCAGGACCGCCGTCTGGATGGTCATGTGGAGCGACCCGGAAACGCGCGCGCCCTTCAAGGGCTTCGACCGCGCATACTGCTTGCGCACGGCCATGAGACCCGGCATTTCGTGCTCGGCCAGCTCGATTTCCTTGCGGCCGAAGCCGGCCAGTTTGATGTCCTTGATTACGTAGTCCGTGTTTTTCTTTGTTTTCCGGGCCATAGGTTCAGTCCTTTCCTGTATCGCGATCGAGCGGATAAAGTAGGCGATCGGCGGGCTTTTTTCAAGGGCTCGTTAAAACCGATGCGCGGCGTCCTTGATGAAGCCGGCGTCATCGCCGTCTTCCAGCTCCCCTGCCTGCCGGGCGATATTGACCAGGATTCCAATCATGGCCATTGAAATGAGAAGGCTGGACCCGCCATAGCTCATGAACGGCAGCGCCAACCCCTTTGTCGGCATGCTGCCGGTCACTACGGCGATATTGATCATCGCCTGCACCGACAACATCAGCGTAATTCCGAACGCCAACAGTTTTCCGAACTGGTCCGGCGCGCGAAAGGTGATTCGAATCCCGCATAAAAACAGCCCGAGGAAAAGCATGACCACTCCGAGCGATGCAGCCAAACCCAGCTCTTCCCCCACGATGGCGAAGATGAAATCCGTATGCGCTTCGGGCAGATAGAAGTGTTTCTGCAGCCCCTGCCCCAATCCCACTCCGCGCCCGCCACCGGTCACAAAGGCATATATCGCGTTCAGCAACTGGAACGCCGCGTCCTCCGCATATTTTTCCGGGTTCAGGAACGCGGTGATCCGCCTCATGCGCTCGGCATTGTGCATGACCGCAAGCGTGAACAACGCAAGCCCTCCCGCTCCCGACACGATCAGATATCCCGGCCGCGTACCACCGACAAAAAGAATCATCATCCCAACCACACCCACCAGCATGGTCGTCCCGAAATCAGGCTCTAGAAAGATCAAACCCAGGAACACTCCGAGAATCAGAAGCGGCGCAACAAGCCCACGCTTGAATTCGTGGGCATGCCGCTGAACCCGGGCCATCCACCAGGCCAGCAAGACAATAACGGACAGCTTCGCCAGTTCCGAAGGTTGGAAATTGATCGGTCCAGCTCTCAGCCAGCGACTGCTGCCCTTGATCGTCAACCCGACTCCCGGGATAAGCACCATGATCAACAGCACAACAGCAACAGCCGCCAGAGGAATGGCCAACCGACGCCAGTAGCGGTAATCCACCCATGAAGTCAGAATCGCGCCGATCGCCCCGAGAATCAACGCCACAACCTGGCGTTTCACGAAGAATAGCGGGTCATGATATTGAAGACGGCCCTGTATGCCGCTGGTGCTCGCAAGCATGACAATACCCAGCGTAATCAGAACCAGGACAATGCCGAGCAGAACAGTGGCGGTCTTCCACATCAGCCCTCTACCTGCACTATGTCAGCACCAGGCTTGGCCGGTACCGCATGAGCAATTTAGATATCCGTCGGCGGAATCTTGAGTTTCTGTCCGACCTTCAGCGGCGCCTTCGCATCCGTGATGCCGTTCAGAGCCATGATGTCCTCGACCTTCACGATGAAGAGTGTTGCGATGGATTCCAACGTATCGTTGTCCTGCACCGTGTAATCGAGCGGCTGATCCTGGGGAACGTCAACTCGGGGAGCCGCAGCCGGAGCCGCCGCTACCGGAGCTGGAGGCGGCATCGGAGCCAGCATTGCTGAAGGCGCCGGCGCCGGAGCGGGTGCGGGCACAGGAGCGGGCACTGGTGCAGGCGCGGGAGCCGGAGCGGGTTTGGGCGCTGCAGCAGGCTTCGGTTGCGTTGCTGTACGAGCCGACGAACCGGGAATAACGAGCTTCTGTCCCACACGAATCAAATCGCCGCTCAATTTGTTTGCTTCGCGAATGTCATTCACGCGTACGCCATGCTTCACTGCAATCTTCGAAAGACTGTCACCCGCCTGAACAACGTACATTGCGCCACCTTCCGGCACAACCGCGCGCTCCACGCGCGGTGCCACCGGCGCGGAAGCAGGAACGCTCTTCGCATAATCCGGCAACGCAAGGACCTGGCCGACAACAATGCGATTCGGATCCTTGATGTTGTTGATCTCGGCAAGCTCTCTCGCGCTCACGCCGAGGCGGCTGGCGATCTTGGACAACGAGTCGCCTTTCTGAACCGTGTAGCTGCGACCATCCGTCGGGACCATCATGGACGGTGCCGGCTCAACGGGGATGGGCGGCTGAAAGACCGGACGGGGTGCCGGTGTGATTGAAGTGTCCTGTCTCGGCGGCATAACCGGTGCCGGCGGAGGCTCGACGGGACCAGCTGCTCGTCGTGTGCCACATCCCTGAATGAAAAGCACCGATCCAATAGCCAGCACGTGGATTAACACAACCGTAACAATCAACACAGGCGTTTTCATCTTCCCGAAACTCCTTTCAGCAAATCGCCAACGGCTCCCGCCGGCGGCGCACTTTTCATCTCCCGTTCAATTCCACCTCTCACCCGATCCTCAACCAGGCGTACAAACCGATCTCCGCGCTCCTCGAAATTCCTGAACTGATCGAAGCTCGCGCATGCCGGCGAAAGAAGAATGACATCTCCCTCTTTCGCATCATCGGTCGCCCGCCTGACCGCAATTTCCAATGTCTCGCAAAGGAAACAGGGTACTGCGTCGGACCAAGCCGAGGCCATTTCTTTCGATGTACGTCCGATAAGGTAAACACCCTGCACCTTTTTCGCCAGCAATTCTTTTACAAAGCTGTAATCTTTTTCCTTGCCCAAACCACCGGCAATCAATCGAATTTTCGAAGGAATCATGCGGAGCGCGGCGGCCATGGCAGCAAGATTGGTTGCCTTGGAATCGTTAATGAAACGTACGCCGCCAAACCCACCCACCGGTTGCATTCGGTGCGGCAGAGGCTTGAAAGTGGACGCCGCGCGTGCCGCACACGAGGGGTCGAGGCCGCACGAAACGAGCGCGGCGGCAACGGCAGCCCCGGCCTGTCCAAGCACATCATTCGCAAAGATTGTATCCTGCAGATCGAGAACTTGTTTGCCGCCCGCGGTCACAATGCCATTCTTGTACAGGTAGTCGGCGCCTGCAGAATTTCCAAACGATATCCAGCGGCCCTTTCCACCCGACAGTCGCCGCGCTTCTTCGAGCAGGGGTTGGTGAACAATGCATGCATCAGACCCTTTTGACTGCGCAAAAAGCTTCGCCTTGAGCATGCGGTAGGTCTGCATATCGCCGTGACGATCCAGGTGGTTGGGATGAATATTCAGGAGGATACCGACCTCAGCCCGGAATTCGGAAACGGTTTCCAACTGGAACGTGCTGACCTCCAGGACCAGCCAGTCGAGGTCTTTTTGCTCCAACACAATCTTCGATACGGGAGGGCCGTAGTTGCCCGCGGGCTCGGCGCGCAATCCACCGGCTTGAAGCGACTCTGCGATCCATTTCACGGCCGTGCTTTTGCCGTTTGAACCTGTAACGGCAACCACGGGACAACAGCATCGGCTCCACCCGAGCTCCAACTCGGAAAGCACCGGAAGTTTTCTTGCGCGCGCCTGCTGAAGCAAGGGCGATGAGAGCGGCACTCCGGGACTCGCCACACACACATCGTAATCCCCCGGTGGCAGGTCGCGACAGTCCGTCACAACTTCCATGCCGGAGTGACGCAGCACATCGGCGCGCGCAATCACTTCGTCGCCCGCTCCTCCATCCAGCACGATCACATGCGTGCACTCCGAATGCAGAAGCTGCGCCGCTGCCGCGCCACTGCCGCCGCATCCGAGCACCAGTGCTTTTCCATACGTCTTCATCAGCGAATCTTGAGCGTCGCCACACCAAGCAACGCGAAAATGATGGAAGCAATCCAGAACCGTGTCGTAATCATTGTTTCGACAACTTCCACGTCCCGGCCTTCCCTCTCCGCCGCCTCTTTCTCCAATACCTCAAAGTGATGATGCAGCGGCGAGCATTTGAATATCCGTCGGCCACCCGTGTACTTGAAATAGGCCACCTGCATAAGCACGCTCACCGCTTCAACGACAAACACGCCACCGACAATGATCAGCACCAATTCCTGCTTGATCAGGATAGCCACCATGGCAATTGCGCCGCCGAGCGCGAGGCTTCCCGTGTCTCCCATGAAAACGCGCGCGGGATGGCAGTTGAACCATAGAAAGCCCAACCCCGCCCCGAGAAGACATCCGCAGAAGACGGCCAGCTCGCCGCTTCCGGCAATGAAGGGAACCTGGAGGTATTGTGCAAAATGAAAATGGCCCGCCACGTACGCCATCACGAGATAGGCCACGGCAACGGAATTGCTGCAGCCGATGGCCAACCCATCCAATCCATCTGTTAAATTCACCGCGTTTGTACATCCCACCATGACAAGCCCGAGAAACAACACCGTTAAAACCAAGCCCATGTCACGCACCACGGGATCCTTCAAAAAAGGCAACATCAGTTCGCGCACCTGGACCCGCGTCTCCGGCCAGGCCAGCAGCACCAGCAGCACCACCAGCGCCCATGCCCCCTGGTACGCCAGTTTCGCGCGCGCACCCAATCCTTTCGACTGCTTGCGCGTGACTTTCAAATAATCATCCCGGAAGCCCACGAAGCCCATGAACAACATCGTGGCCAGCGTGATGAGCACGAATCCATTTGTGGGCATCGCCCACAACAAGGTGGACACCAGGACCGCTGCAATAATCAGCAGGCCGCCCATGGTCGGCGTTCCCGCTTTCTTCCCGTGAAAAACATACAGCGGCGGCGCTTCATCCTTGCGCACCTGCTGGCCGATCTTGAATTCACGCAGCTTTCGGATCATCCAGGGCCCGAGCAGCAGACTGATAATGAACGCGGTGCCCGCGCCGGCGAGCGCGCGGAATGTGATATAGCGGAACACCCGCAAGGGCGAATACCAATCGGTTAATAAACTCAAATAGTAAAACACGGCACTTCATCCTTTAAATTAGTCTGTCTCATCACCCTCAATGGCCCGCTCTTTCGCCCGACCAGCCCTCCAAAACCTTCTCCAGGGCTTCTGCGCGAGATGCCTTCAATAACACCGCGTCACCCGGCACGACGAGTCTTTTCAATTCAATCGTTGCATCCCTGTGATCCGCACACTCGACCACCTTCATTCCGCCATGCGCACTGTCTCGCACACTTCGCGCAATAATCCCTCCGAGAGGACCCACCGTGACGATGCCGCTCCAATTTCCCTGCGCGACCAGCCGGCCAAGCCGCGCATGCTCCGCCTCCGTTGCGGAACCAAGCTCACGCATTCCGCCAAGTACGAGCCACTTACGGCCCAGTGCCTCCGCTCTCGAAAAGGCTTCCAGTGCTGCAATCATGCTCATGGGGTTGGCGTTGTAGGCATCGTTGACCACTTCAACGCCATTGACCATGACGCGCGTCCATCGCAAAGGGAGAGGCTTGAAAGAGCCCAGGACCCGCGCCAGGACATCCCATGCCACTCCCAAACTGCGCCCGATGGCGATCGCGAACATCGCATCCGCAATCATATGCCGCCCGGGAACCGGCAAGCGAAACGGCATCGAATCGCCTGTGGCCGACTCGCGAACGGTAAACAACCCCTCTCCCGGATTGTGAATCTCCGCCGACATATCCGCATCCAGTCCAAGCGACACCGTGATCACACGACATGGAGCCGCTCCGCGCAAAATCTCGTAATAAGGTCCGTCGCGATCCAGCACCGCAACCCCATCGCGGGAAAGGCTCGCCGGCACTGCCGCTTTTTCTTTTGCGATGGACTCGACCGAATCAAAGAATTCAAGATGAACCGGGCCGACGTTCGTCACAACGCCCCATTTCGGCTTCAGGATTTCGCAAAGTGGCGCCAGTTCGCCGGGATGGTTCATGCCGACCTCGAACACGCCAAAGCGTGCATCGCGTTCGGCGCTCAAAAGGCTCAGGGGCAATCCGATGTCGTTGTTCCAATTGCCGCGAGTCCGGGCGGTCGGTCCCAACGAAGCGCAGACATCCGCAATCATTTCCTTCACAGTGGTCTTGCCCGAACTGCCGGTCACGGCAATCATCTCGGCATTCAATATGCACCGATATCCCCGGGCCATCGCGCGCAAGGCGGCAAGAGTGTCATCCACAACCAGGATCGGACCGAGCGCGGCCAATGATTCTGCGCGATCGCTGGTCACCACAGCCCCATGAGCGCCACGCGAGAAGGCCTCGGCGATGTAATCGTGCGCGTCATGATTCGGTCCGCGCAACGCGACAAACAGGTTTCCCTTGAGCAGCGATCGCGTGTCGGTGCAAACGCCGGAAAGTGGCTCGCGCGGCGATCCCATCCATCGCCCGCCACACCATTCCGCCACCTCCTGTACCCCGAAGCTCAGCATAAACCCGGCTCCAAACGAAAGGCGTTCCCGCCGGATCGTTCCGGCGATCACGCTTCATCCTGTTTCAACGGGCGCTCAACCCGCGCATACTTCAAGCACATCCAGGGTCGCGTAAGCGTCCTTCAAACACGCCGGGCAATAGGTGTGCGAATAGATGGAATTCCGCTCAGGGATGTTCTTGGGGAACAGCCAGTGGCCATCTTCCCGGACCCGCCGGCACGCGCAACACTTGACGACGATCACTGCTGTGTCGCCGGATGCCGCGGTTATATATTTTTCGGCTTCGCTCACGACTCACCACCCTGATCAAAGATTGTTCAAAAGCCGGCGCACGACCTCACGGTCGTCGAACGGCACCACCGTATCCGCAAACTCCTGGCAATTCTCGTGCCCCTTCCCCGCCACCAGCACCACGTCGCCGGGTTTCGCCATGGAGAGCGCCTTGAAGATCGCCTTCTCGCGATCCACCTCGCTCTCGCAGGTTTCGCTGCCCTGCATGCCCGCCTCAATCTCCTCGATAATCGCCGCGGGCTCCTCGTTGCGCGGGTTGTCGCTTGTGAGAATCGTGTAATCCGCCAATCGCGCCGCGGCCGCACCCATCAGCGGGCGCTTACCGCGATCCCGGCTTCCACCGCAGCCGAAAACCGTGATCAATCGTCCGCGGGTAAACGCGCGCAGAGTCATGAGCACATTCTCCAGCGCATCCGGTGTGTGAGCGTAATCCACAAACACATGGAAGCCGCGATCAGCAGGGATCCGCTCCAGGCGGCCGGGTACTGATTCTG
This sequence comes from uncultured Verrucomicrobiota bacterium, assembly GCA_964617565.1. GTDB lineage: Bacteria > Verrucomicrobiota > Kiritimatiellia > CAIQIC01 > JAGNIJ01 > JAKJGV01. Next base: position 13,579 of record CAZTYH010000032.1, on the reverse strand, counting down.
TCTTCTCCAGCGTTTGCGCGATAAGCCCGACATCCACACCGAGCACGGCCGTGGCCGCGGTAGCCGCCAGCGCATTGCTCACATTGAACGCGCCCGGCAACCGCAACCGAACCGCCGCCGCGCCCCACGGCGTGACCAAGCGGAACGTGGAGTGATCGGCCGCAAGGTGCACATCTTCCGCCATCACCATCGCGGTCGGGTGAACACCGTACGTGATGAGGCGCGCGCTGAACCCGTTCGTATTGGCCAACTGCAAGCCCCACGCATCGTCCATGTTGATGACGGCATATGCGCGTTTTTCCATCTGGCCGAGCCCGCGAAACAGTTGCGTTTTCGCCGCGAAATATTTCTCCATCGTCTCGTGATAGTCGAGATGGTCCTGGCTCAGATTCGTGAACACGCCCACGTCGAAATCAATCCCCCACACCCGCTTTTGATCGAGTCCGTGCGATGACACTTCCATGACCGCACTGCGGCATCCTGCCTTCAACATGCGGTCCAACATCGCCTGGATGTCTGGCGCTTCCGGCGTCGTGCGCGCGGCAGGAATAATGCGCTGGCCGATTTCGTAGCGAATCGTGCCGATAAGCCCCGCCGGCCGTTCCGCCGCATTCATGATGTCCCGCACCATGAACGAGGTGGTGGTCTTTCCGTTTGTGCCGGTGACACCTATCATTTGAAGCCTGCTCGACGGCTCTTCATAGAACGCACAGGCGATCTCGGCGAGAGACTGCCGCGTATCCTTGACGACAATGGTCGTCACGTTCCGGCCGGTCCAGCGATCGGAATCGGCCACTACGGCGACCGCCCCCCTTTTCAAAGCGTCAGCGATGAAATCGTCTCCGTTCTGCCGGTGGCCATGCAGCGCCACGAACAGAAAACCGGGACGGACCTGCCGGGAATCGTAGGCAATGCCTTCGATCTCGCAGCTCTGCGGCCCCTTCACCGTCAGGGGCTGCACCATTTTCGTTATGTATTCGAGCCTCATTGTCTCCGAACACAGTTGGCCGAGGATCACGACTTTTCCTCCTACAGACTTCCAACCGATCTCCGCTGTTCATTGGCTGCAAAGCCCGGCACTCCGGACGGTTGCACGTCCAGGTACCGTACCGCCTGCTCGGCGATTTCCCGGAACACCGGCGCGGCCACCGCGCCTCCGGTTCGCAACGGCTGCGGTTCATCTACGACCACGATCATTCCTATTTCGGGATTATCCGACGGAAGGAATCCGACAAAAGAAGCGATGTTGGCCGAGTGGGAATATCCGCCGCCCGGCAACACTTTCTGCGCCGTGCCGGTCTTGCCCGCCACGAGATAACCGTCGAGCCGGGCCCGCGTCCCGGTGCCGCCTTCTTCCGTGGTGCGGGTCAGCAATCGCTGCATCAGGCGTGCCGTGTCCTGGCGAATAGGACGGGAAAACACTTCCGGCTTGAACTCCATGATGGTATGTCCGCGCGCATCCACGACACGCTTCACCACGGAGGGCTTCATCACAAATCCATCGTTCGCGATCCCGCACATCATGTTCAACATCTGCAAGGCGGTCACGCACACCTCGTGCCCCATTGCGATGCGGGAGATGCTGATCGCCGACCACCGGTTCGCAGGATGCAGGATGCCCGCCTCCTCGCCCGGCAACTCGATGCCGGTCGGGCGGCCCACGCCAAAGGCGCGCAAATACTGTTCGAGCCGCTTGTCACCGAGCGTCAAGGCCACTTTGGCCGCACCGATGTTGCTCGACTTCTTCAGGATGTCCGCGACGGAAAGCTTCCCGTATGGATGATAGTCATTCAGAGGACGGCCACGAAAGAACCACCGGCCGTTTTCGCAATCATATACCGTTTCCGGCGAAACCGTCCCTTCGTTCAGCGCGGCGGCAATCACCGCCACCTTGAACGTCGAGCCCGGCTCATACACATAGCCGATATTGCGATTCAACATCAGTTCCTGCGGAGTGCGGCGATATTCATTCGGGTCGTACGAAGGCCGGCTCGCCATGGCCAGGATTTCGCCGGTGGAAATGCGCTGAATGATTGCCCAGGCCCCCTTCGCCTGGTGCGCTTCAACCGCCGTATCGAGCGCCTTTTCGACAACGTATTGGAGATTCTGATCCAGCGTCAGGTAAACATCGGCGCCTTCCTGCGGCGCGATCTCGAGGCTTCGCCGTGTGTACACCTCGCGGCGGCGGCCATCCTTCTCGCTGATCCTCAGTCCTGCCCGGCCCCGCAGCAGGGAATCCATTCGCTGCTCGATCCCCGCGCTGCCCACCCCTTCCAGGTTGGAAAAGCCAACCACATGCGCAAGCAGGTCGCCCTTCGGATAGTGACGGGCCGATGTATCCTCGAAGAAAACCCCACTCAACTGCATCCGTCGAATCTGCTGCACCACGTCATCATGCACATACATCTTGATGTATTCGAACCTGCGGTCCGGACGCTCAAGCCGCGAAAAAACCATCGCGGGCTCGAGATCCAGCAATCGCGCCAGATGATTCCCCACAAACCGGAGATGTCCTTTCTCAAGGATCGTCTTGGGATCGGCACAGACGTTGCGAAGTGTCAGGTCCAGGGCAAGAATGTTGCCGTTGCAGTCGAGAATGCGGCCGCGACCAACGAGGATGTCCTGCTCCACCTTGCGGATTCGCGCAACACGCTTGCGGAGACTTTCGTTCTGTCCGAGATGAAGCAACACCAGCCGCGACGCCAGCCCGCTCCAAACCGCCGTCGCGATCAGGAGAACCACAACCACGCGCCAGACATAACGCTTCTCACTCATTCACCCTGGTTCCGTTCTCTCGCCGATACCCACCCACATTCGCTGCGACCTGCAGCAAGCGCAACTCCCTGTCGGCATCGCGCACCTGCACCACGTGGCCTTTCTCGGGCCAGACCATCTCGATGTTGAACTGCCGCAGCAACCGTTCGATATTGGCGGGCGACTTCATGCTCGCCCACTTGTATTCCTCGTTAATCACCCGCTTCTGCAACTCCGTCTTGCGGTCTTCGAGAATCTTGATTTGCCCTCCGATGGCTTCGCACCGGCCACAGAGCCAGAGATAGGTCAGCGCCACCGCGGCAGCCAATCCAAGCGCACTCGCCAGCGGCACCGGGAAGATGAATCCTTCAGACTGTTTCTTTCTGTTATTCCGCCGTCCCATGGTTCTGCTCTCCTTCAATTTCGCTCAATCACTCTAAGCTTGGCCGAGCGTGCACGCGGGTTTGCGCGCACCTCATCTTCATCGGCAATAACTGGCTTCCTGGTAATCCGTCGCACATGCGGCAACCGCCCTACCCATTGGCGCCCGCCCGCTGCCAGCGATTCCCACCGGCCCTCGTGCCGCACGAAAGCCTGCTTCACGACGCGGTCTTCCAGGCTGTGAAAACTGATCACCGCCATCCGCCCGCCTTGCTTCAGCATCGAAATTCCTGACTCAAGCCCCGCCTGCAGGCTCTCCAACTCCGTGTTCACCGCCATGCGCAAGGCCTGGAATGTCTGTGTGGCAGGATGAATGCGTCCGCTGTGACCGCCCTTCACCTTCGCCACCAGCTGCGCGAGCTGCTCCGTGCTGTTGATCGGACCCGTCTTGCGCTCCTCGACAATCGCCCGGGCAATGCGGCGCGCGGCATGCTCTTCACCCAACCGGTACAGCAAGTCGGCCAGTTCGCGTTCCTCGATCGTCGCCAGCAACGAGGCCGCCGTCATCTGCTGCTCCGGGTTCATGCGCATGTCGAGCGGGCCGTCCTGCTGGAAACTGAACCCGCGGCGCGCGGTGTCCACCTGGTCGGATGACATCCCAAGGTCGAGGACGATCCCATCCACTTCGCTTATGCCATGACGTTCTGCTATGACTTTCATGTCCGCGAAGTCCCCATGCTCAAACATACATCGCGCAACCTGTTTCGAAATTCGATCTGCTGCCCGCTGAAGCGCTTCCGGATCCCGGTCTATCCCGATGAGCAATCCTTCGCCCCCCATCGCATCGAGAACCGCCTTTGCATGCCCGCCGCCGCCCAGCGTCCCGTCCACATACACACCACCCGGACGAATCTGCAGCAACTCCAGCACCTGCTTTAAAAGAACCGGCGTATGCATACCGCGCTCTCCGCCTCACTCCGCCGACCGCAGCCTGCGCCGTTTTCCGGCCCCGTCAGCTCGCAATCAACGGCAACTCGCGCCTCCGAAATCGCGCGGAAGACTACGCGACACCTTCAAATCCGCGTTCAAATCCATGTCGCGCTGCTTCATGAACTGGAAGCGCAATCCGCGCTCTCTCTCGGGAAGCGCCATCCAGCGCTGATGGTCGCGCCCGTCGTAAACTCCGCCATTCACCGTAAGAAATCTTGCAATATTAACCCGTCCCATGCCCTTCGCTGCGCTCACGGCGCCTCCTGTTTGCTTCGTCGCCCCTTTCAGTTTCACAGAAAACCGTTCCGGCTCCGACGGCTTCACCGCCTCGGCGCGATACTCCGCGCGCGTCTCGCGGACAGCTGCCGGCTGTTGTTGCTTGAGATCTTCGTCCACCCAGAACTCGACCTGGCGGGAACCCAATCCTGCCGCCGTAGCGCGCGACGACCCGGCCCCTACCCGCGCAAGGCTCAATGTGTCGTCCCACCACGAAACGGGCGCATCCGAATCCTGCTCTTCGGATATGCCGATCAACTGCGCCCCGAGATGCGTCAGAAACCGACGTATCGCGCCGCATCCCCGAGCTCTGGCTGACCCACCGATGATTCCTGTTCTTTCCATCTGTCTGGACTCCATAATTCGAAGCCGTCGAACGTGCCGACGAGCACAACCTGGTTGATAAGATCCGCGAACTGAAGCAATTCATCCTTGATACGAATTCGACCCTGGGAATCCCAAGGCACCAGATCGGAGCGAGCGGCGAGTACCCGGGCAAGCTGCCGGCCTCTGACATCGGCGATGGAAAGATTGCGAAGCCTCTCCAGCCGCCGTGTCATTTCGCGAGCGGGGTACACGCACAGGCATTTGTCATTCACACCAGGGAGAACAAACAGTCGCTTCGGAATACCCGCCAGCTCACGCCAATCAGAAGGAATGGTCAGCCGCTTCTTGGAGTCGAGGGAGTGCGTATACGTATTGACGAATACGCCCTGTCCTGCTGCGTCACCAGTTACTGTTATGTCCCTATCCTCCACAAGGGCTTCCCTCCGCCACACTTTAAAACACTTTCCACCACCTTCTGTCAACAGCTTTCAATGAAATTTTTGGGCGTGTTATTGCCAGCAAAAGGCCACAAACACTCAAAACCCCTTATTTTTCATTCACAAGTTATTAACAGCCCCCTCTCGAGGTGCTGAATAAGGGGCGAAAACCAATCGCCGGAATGCCCCGGCCCGTTCCCCACCCGGCCCCACGGGTGAGGAATGGGGTATTGGAGTGATGGAGTGTTGGAGTAATGGAGCGGAAGAATCTCTGCACCACGGCTATCGGGATGGAGGCCGTAGACGCGCTCTTCAGAGCGCGTAACGCGAAGCGTTCTTGAGAACGCTTCTACTCGGATGAAATTTTCCGGTGGCGAGGTTCGTCACTTTTCCAATCATTGGAAAAACACTCCGAATTTTTTCCAATGTCTGGAAATTCCTTGTTAAAGTTCTTTTTTCTTCTTTTTCAACACCCTATTCTCTTCGCCGTCCTGTCACCGTCACCGCAACCATGGGAGATCTCTCAATGGAAAGCGGTCGTGTCCTTCGCAACTCGCAGATCATCATCCTCGGCCTCTGCATCGCTGCAGCCACCATCATCGCCAGCATGATTCTCTCGCGCGCTTCGCTGCGCATCATGCAATTCACAAAAGAAGTCATCACCGTCACCGGCTCCGCGCAACAGCCGATCCGAAGCGACTTCGCCACGTGGCAGGTTTCATTCGGACGGCGCGAAACAAATCTCGCCACCGCCTATCGCGCGCTGAAAGACGACATGACCGCCGTGCGTTCTTATCTGTTGTCGAAAGGCGTCGCGGAATCAGAACTCGAAGTCTCGCAGGTCTTCACCACCACGCTCTTCAAGAAAACGAGCCAGGGTTATGACACGCATGAAATCGAAGGCTATCGCGTATCGCAGAACATCTCCGTGAGATCGTATGACGTGGACAAGATCACGCGCCTCTCGCGCGAATGCACGGAGCTGATAGACAAAGGCATCGCGCTTTCATCACAGGCACCTGAATATTTTTACACGAAGCTCGACGAGCTCAAAATCGAAATGCTCGCGCGCGCGACCGACAACGCGAAGCAGCGCGCCGACAACATGGCCCGCGCGGCCGGCAACCGGATCGGCCTCCTCCGCTCCGCCCGCATGGGCGTGTTCCAGATCACCGCGCCCAACTCGACCGATGTCTCCGATTACGGCATGAACGACACTTCGTCGCTGGAAAAGAAAGTCATGGCCGTCGTCTCAGCCACGTTTGCAATCGAGTAGAGATGCCGGGAAACGCTTCGAACAAGTTTCATTCCCATTGACCATTCCGCATTCATGGCGGATATTCCCGGTCTAAACAAAGGAATGCATTTATGAAAGATATTCGCGTTCAGAACCTGGCCCGCGTACTCGTGAAGTACAGCGTTGGAGTAAAATCCAAGGAGTTGATCACCGTGGACGGCACCGCCGAAGCGGAACCGCTCATCCTTGCCGTTTACGAAGAACTGATCAGGGCAGGCGCCTATCCCCTCGTCCGAATGGCCCCGCGCGGCTCCGCCGAGATCTTTTACGCGAATGCAAAAAAGCACCACCTCGACGAAGTGGCGCCGTATCAGCGCATGCTCGCGAATGAGCTGGCCGGAACGATCTATATTGATTCCAGTCCAAACACGCGCGCACTCTCCGGTGTGGACCCAAAGAAGCAGGCGCGTGTCTCCCGGGCGTCGAAGCCGGTCCGCGAAATCATTATCAGGAAAAAGTGGTGCATCACCCTATTTCCCACTCAGGCCTACGCGCAGGATGCGGAGATGAGCCTCACCGACTTCGAAAACTTCGTCTATGCCGCAACGTTCGCGGATCGAAAGGATCCCATCAAGGAATGGCACGCGCTCGCCGCGCGCCAGGAGAAATTGATCCGCAAGCTGCGCGGCGCAAAAACGGTCCGCATCGTCGGACCCGAAACCGACCTCACCCTCTCCGTGCAGGGCCGCAAGTTCATCAATTCCGCCGGCCGCTACAACATGCCCAGCGGCGAAGTGTTCACCGGCCCCGTCGAAAACTCGGCTGAAGGACATATCCGTTTCGACTACCCCGTCTGCCACGCAGGACGGGAGATTGACGGCATCCGTCTCGTGTTCCGCAAAGGGCGCGTTGTGGAGGCCACCGCGACGAAGAATGAAAAGTTTCTGCTTACGATGCTCGACATGGACAAGGGCGCGCGGTTCCTCGGCGAACTGGGCATCGGCACGAACTACGGCATCCAGAAGTTCATCAAGAATATCCTGTTCGATGAGAAGATCGGCGGCACGATCCATCTCGCGCTCGGCCAGTCCTACGAGGAAACCGGCGGCAAGAATCAATCGGCGCTACATTGGGACATGATCAAGGACCTCCGCCGCGGCGGCGCGATGTACGTGGACGGCAAAGTATTTCAGAAGAACGGGAAATTCGTGTAGCCACCGCTTATCAGCAGCAGCTACAAGAGAAATCGTTCACTTCACCACGGCGCCGCCCGGCATATCGCCTTCCACGGTTACGAGACGCAGCGTTTCACCCTTCGACGCAGCGAGGAGCATGCCGCGCGACTCAACGCCGCGGATCTTCGCGGGCTTGAGATTCGCCACCACCACGACCGTCTTGCCGATCAACTGCTCCGGCTCGTAATGCTGCGCGATTCCCGCAACCAACTGGCGCTTCTCTTCATCAATCGCCACTTCGAGCTTCAGCAGTTTCGTTGCGCCCGGAATTTTCTCCGCTTGCGTGATCCGCGCGGTGCGCAACTGGACTTTCATGAAATCGTCGTACTCGATCAAGGCCACCCCTTCCGGAGCGGCTTCCGGTTTTTTCTCCGCAGCCTTTTCTTCCGCGACAATACGCGGGAACAAGGGCGGCGGTTGCCGGACCGTCACTCCCGGTTTCAGCACGTTCGATTGCCGCAACAGCTTGAGCTCCGGCTCGCCGTCGCCCATGCCGAGCGCCTTGCGCAGTTCCTTCATCTTGCCGGGCATCACGGGATAGAGCAGCCCGGCCGCAACACGCAAAGCATCCGTCGCCGTGTAAAGAGCAACTCCCAACTCGGCCGACTTCCCTTCCTTGGCAAGAGTCCACGGCTGCTTGACCTCAAGATAGCGGTTGATGGATCGCACCATGGCGATCACCGCGGCAAGACCGTCCTGTATGCGCATTTCCTCAAGCGCCTTTTCCATCTCAAGCACCGTGGCCTGCGCCGCCTCACGCAATCCGCGCTCCGCGTCGCCTTCCACATCTTTACCCGGCACATCCGGGATGCGCCCGCCACAGTGCCGTTCCATCATGTTGACCAGCCGGCTCAGGAGGTTGCCGAGATCGTTCGCGAGGTCGGCGTTGTATCGCCGCGTGAAAACGTCCTCCGTGAAGCCCGCGTCCTGTCCGAGCGCCATCTCTGCCATGACGAAATAGCGGAACGCGTCCACGCCGCTCTTCGCAATCATGTCCATCGGATTGACGACGTTGCCCAGCGACTTGCTCATCTTGCTGTCGCCGAACAACCACCAGCCGTGCGCGAAAATCGTCTCCGGCTGCTCCACCCCCATCGCCTTGAGCATCGTGGGCCAATACACTGTGTGCGTTGTCAGGATGTCTTTGCCGATCAGGTGATACGACGCGGGCCACCACTTCTTGAACATTTTGTCGTCGGCGAGATAACCAACCCCGCTGATGTAGTTGACCAGCGCGTCGAACCAGACATAGCAGACGTAGTCCTTGTCGAACGGAAGATCAATGCCCCAGCTCATGCGGCTTTTCGGCCGCGAGATGCAGAGATCGTTCAGCGGCTTGCGGAGGAACCCAAGCGTTTCATTGCGCCGCGAATCCGGCTGGATGAACTTCGGATGCTCCTCGATATATTGCACCAGCCACGACTGGTACTTGCTCATGCGGAAGAAATAATTCGCTTCCTTGATCTTCTCTACGGGCCGGCCGCATTCGGGGCAGTTTCCCTCAACCAGGTCTTTTTCCATGAAGAACCGTTCGCAGGGCACGCAGTACCAGCCGTCGTATTCGGCGCGATAGATTTCGTCGCGATCGTAAAGATCTTGAAGGATTTTTTGAACGACGACCTTGTGGCGCTCCTCGGTCGTGCGAATGTAATCGTCGTTGGTGATCTCCAGCTTCTTCCACAGATCCTGGAAACGCACGACGGTCTGGTCCGCCTGCTCCTTGGGCGTAATGCCGGCCGCTTCAGCCGCTTTCTGCACCTTCTGCCCGTGCTCATCCGTTCCGGTCAGGAAATAGGTCGGAATGCCAAGCAAGCGGTGATAGCGCGCCAGGACATCGGCCACAATCGTGGTGTAGGCATGCCCGATGTGCGGCTTGTCGTTCACGTAGTAAATCGGCGTCGTAACGTAAAACTTGGATCGTGTCATAAAATCCTCATAAATGCCGCGCCATTATAGAGAGTATCCGGCAGGATGCAAACGCTGCCGTGCGTCGCCGCGCCTGGTAAGGCGTGGTTCACAGCATGGAGCGGATTGTTACGGACGAATTCTTCTGGGTTGCAGGACGCGGTTTCTCCGTGCAAAATAGCAAGGCAACGGCCCATTCATGGAGATAGTGCATGAATTGGAGACATTTGATCATTGCGGTCGCCTTATCGGCTTTGACCCTCACGGCTTTTGCGGAAATGCGTACGTGGACCAGCGCGACAGGCTCGCAAATCGAAGCCGAGTTCACGGAACTCCAGGGCGATCACGCCGTATTGCGCTCCCCCGATGGCCGCGAATTCAAAATCCTCGTCTCCGCGCTGAACGAAGCGGATCAGGCTTTCATCCGCAATACAACTCAGCCGGCCGCGCCTGAAGAAGCTCCCGCCGAAGAACGCGATCCGCGCGACCGGCGCTCGGCCCGCCGCGACGAAGGCCCGCGCGCGCCCGTCCGCGAGCCCGGCGAATGGGATCGCATCACCGGCCCGAATGTATTCGCGACGCCCGACCCGGTCAGCACCGACCGCTTTTCCAAGCTCTCGAAGGACAATCTCAACCGCTCGATCTTTGTCGGCCTGCAATACGGCCCGGCAAAGACGGACGTCCTGTACTGCGCGTTCGAGGTCACGGACCCCGCCCGCCCACCGGAAACGATGCACATCTACGGTCCGGGCCTTGCACCGCAAAACCAGAATCGCACGCTGAAGGGAACACGGCGCAGCGTCGGCGACGAGCGCGTTGTTCGTTTCCGCGACATCCAGGTGCAATCCGATTTCGGCGATATCCGTTATTCCGCCGACATCGAATTTTATTGCGGGTTCGGACGAGGCGACACGGTTCTCCTCGTGGCGAACTCCAAGCTGGAACGCGGACGAACCGCGAGCACATTCACTGTCGGCGGATTTCTGAATGACGATGCGCTGTACGGCGCGGGCACCATTAAACCCGTCCCTATTCTCGCCACGCCGAGAGCCGCCGTCGTGGCGCGTATTTTCGGAGCGCCCGTCCTCTACGGCTCATGCGCGATGAACCGCTTGTCCGTCATTCCCAAATCCGGGATGGAAACTTCGCTGCGTGTAAACCTCATGGACATCGAAACCGAACGCAGCGTGGAGAGCGTCGCCCTGGCCATCGAGGAACAACGATTGCTGAGCGGCAAGCCGGACCGCACGATCAACCACCGCTTCCAGAATATGGAGCGGGGCCGCCGTCACGAAGTGGATGTCTCGATTGACCTTGGCCCGTTCCTCGGCCCGGTGAAGGATCGCATTCGATTCAGATAGACGATTTCCGGGCTACACCCACGCTTCCCTGACATAGGCATCATTCACTTCATGAGGCTTGGGGAATCCGTGGAAGACCATGACCTTGCACCCGGCCGGCACATGGCCCTGCCCATGTTTCCGATAACTGCAAACCCATTCGGCAGGCCATGCATGTTTCGCAAGCTCCCGTGAAGGATAAACGTATCGGGAAATCCACTCCTGATCGCTCTTGTACTTTCGCCGCCCCTCCCACAAGACGACCTTTTCATTCGCCTGCAAATATTTGTCGAATTCCTTGTTCCACGCGAGCTTGCCCGCGCGGATCTTGGCCATGAGTGAATTGTTCAGCTCCGCATTGCCGCCGCCTCGAATTTTCATGACGGAGGAATTATACTGGGATCCGTCCGGCCTGTACCAATCGAGCAATCCCACGAATCGATCTTGAGGCCGGAACACGGCCATGTCGTTGATATTACCCGTGATCACCACGTCCAAATCAAGAAACAGGCACGTATCCTCGTCGCCAAACAAGCCCGGTTTGAACAACTCCATTTTCGCCCAGCAGGACTCAAGCCCCTGGTCCAGCCGCACGATCTCGATCCCGGAATCCAGGCCGCTCGCGTCGTCGGTGAGGCAGACAAACCGGTGAGGCAATGTGAAGTTCCGCGCCACCATCCGTCGAAGCCTGTTGACGTAGTCCGCCGGGTATTTCTTCCCCCACTTGACGCAGGCAACAGTCCATCGCTCCGGCCATTTCGGCAGACCGCTTTCGCGCGCGAAATTACTGTCCGCCGCATACAACGGCAGCCCTTTCCGTCCGGCAAGCTCCAGGGCTTTTTTGTCTATCGAAACATGCTCACGCTTATATCCGCACCGGTCGTACGCATGCCCATCCCTCGTAAAGGAGAACCCGCTCATCACGACCGGACAGGCTCCCGAGTGTGAAGCCCATAAGGCGGCGAAGATTCCGTTCGACACTTTCCGCTTCCCGCTGCCGGCAGCCATGTTTCTGCCTGTCGCACGCAGCACAACTTTCGCGCGCTGCCAATGCCCGACCGTCGCCATGCTTTCATAGTGATAGCCGATCGCACGCAATTTTTCTTCGGCCGCGGAAACGGAACAGGCCCGCTCGATCAGAAACAGCCGACCGGTTGATTTCCCTCTGAGCGCGTTCTGGGCGGATAAATTCACCTGCTTTTCGCCGAGCATCGCGCTGGTCATGATGGTGCAGTCCGGCCGCCGGTCAATCGAAGCTTGCGACGCATTCACGCTCAACAACGTCCACGATTCGTCGAAACCTGCGGGCAACACCAGGTCCGGCGCGGAACCGAGAACAAGGCAGGGACCTTTTTTCGACGGCGTGATGTTTTGCAGGTCCCGCGCAAGCCGTGCGCAAAATCCTCCCCCCATCACTTCGATGACGCGACGAAATCCTTTTCGAATGCTTCGCATGTTCAATCCTTCATCAAGCCGACAATATGATCCACCAGGCGCCGCGAGGCAGAACCGTCGAAGGTGATGTATTCCGAAAGCAATTGTTCCTGGAAAAGCATCTTGGCCGCCGGCGGATTCAACAGCTCACCAACAACCCGCTTCAAATGCGCCGGCCCGCTTATTTCCCACGGCGTGCGATGATAAAGCGTCTCGCCGCTGTAATTTAAAATCGCCACCGGCCGCCCCATGGCCATGGCCTCCAACCCCACGGTTGAAATGGTGGTGATCACGGCCGTCGAATCGGCGATATCCCGCGCAATGGAAAACCGATCCGGATCGAGCTTGCGAAGAACCGCGCTTACCGCCGCGGCGGGCCATCGCCCGAGCCGGTGTGCGAGGCTTTGTGGATGCAGCCGCATTTTTCCGGTCAACGCCGGCTCATCCCTTCCATATAGCTCCATGACTTTCCGCCGGTTGATCCGCACCAGGTAATCCACCCCGGAGCTTTCCAGCTCCTTCGCCACGTCAAGAAACGCGGAACGGAATTCGGTTTTCGATTGATCGTCGCAGTAAGGCGTATTCGCGCTGGTCAGGAGGATCCGCGGTTCCGCAGGCCCGGGCTGCTGCCTCAGCTCATGATACAGGTCGAATCGCGGACAACCCGTCACCACGATCCGGTTTTCCGCCAAACCCCACGACATCAGAATCCGTTTCGTATACGGGCCAAACACAGCCAATTGATCCGTCAGCAACGGCCGATAACGTTCCGGTCTCTTTTTCCAGCAATGCTCATATTCGACGATCCCGTCTTCCAACCCCAGCGAAGGAACGCCGGCTTCCCGGGCGCGTTGCATGGCCGTCACTATGTGCGGGCCGATCGGATCGGCGACAACCGCCACGGCACAGTTTTTGAAATCATACTCGGTCGCGTGACGACGGCGGATCACCGTGCAGCGGCCGGGCATCTCGACAGAGAGGATCTTCAAGACGCTCGCGACGTGGTAATCCATCCCTGGATCGACAAAGAAAGCGATCTCTTTCATTAACGGAAACCTGCTATTGCTCCTTGGCATGAAATCGCCTGCCGGGGAAAACCCTGACACCCGTCTTTACCCGCAACGACGTTTCATTGCGCTGGATGTTGCCACAGGGCAAATGCACCGGCAACAAAGAAGAAACTCGCGGCGATGCGCTCAATTCACAGCGGAATTCATGCGCCAGAGGGCGCCTTTCCGGGCCATCAGCTCGGTGAAGCTACCG
>CAZTYH010000031.1:31389-32874 GCA_964617565.1 uncultured Verrucomicrobiota bacterium | reverse complement strand
GTCCCGACCTTGATCTCATCCCGAAGGCGCTCAGGAATGAGATAGTCGAACTCCTTATCCACTGCGATTTCCACGACGACCCTGGCGATAGAAGACATGACCCTATTCTCGACACGGCGGGCTGTCATGCAAGCACGTACATCGGCGGCATTGAAAACACCCGGGGCAACCCTTATTATCGCGCGCATGCGATCCGGTTCTTCATGCAGAATCATTGGGATGGTCCTGGGTGGTGTGGGGTTCCTCGCGGTCTTTTTCTTCTGCTCTATTGCCGCGGCGCAGAGTCCCGACATAAACATTCCGATCCCGACCAACGCCATTCGAAATGCCACCCAGACAATGGACCGCTATCACGCTGATATTTCCGAACGGGTTAACATTTCCGCTTTGCGGCTCGATGAATGGCTGGGCGGTGAATCCGAACTGGAGGAGGAAGAAGAGCAGGATGCCGTGTTGCGGGTTCGCCTTTCCCTGAAAGTCAGCCGGGATCAAGGCATGAAAGTGAATCCTTCCATGAGCGGTCACGCGTCATTGCCGCGCCTGAAAAAACGGGTCCACCTGTTCGCGGACAACCTCCGCCGGGGCGCCCTGCCGGGCGAGGAAGATGAAAGGACGCAGGACGATGAGTTCCGAGCCGGTATTCGTCTTCACCTCTACAAACAATTACGCTCACTCTTGAGCTGGGATGCCGGCCTGAGATTCGGTCCGTTCCCCCAGCCCTTTACGACGTTAACGGCGAGTTACAAAAGACCTGTCGGCCGCTGGACATTCCAATTGATTGAGCAGGGTTACTGGCAGGCAGGCGATGGGTTTGGAGAAGTCACAGAGATGGACTGGGATTACCCTCTGCGTACCAACTTGCTGTTTCGCTCCATTACAGCCGCAACGTGGGGCGAAACCACCAAGGGTGTGGAATTTGAGCAGACGGTAAGAACAACCTGGATCATCGAGAAAGGGCGGCGTTCTCTTCAGACCGGGGCCAGTGTATTTGCTCACAAGATCGGGGTGTTCGAAATGACGAACTACCGTATATACACCAGCTACACCCGTCGGTTGCACAGGCCCTGGCTATTCGGAGAAATATCGCCACAGATTGACTTCCCGAAGGAAGAAGATTTCGGGTTCACGCCTTCCATACGCATCTCAATGAGTGCGTATTTCGGAAAGAATCCGTAACGCTCCCATCGCCCCAACCCTCTCCCGGAGAGGAGAGGGTTCGCATTCAAGCGGCTTACTTCTTGGCGATTTTCGCCGGCCGCCGCAGCATTTCGCGGACGGTGTTTGGATCCAGTTTTTCCACCTTATCCGCGGCAAGGCCAAGGGCCACAAGACGCTTCTTCTGAACTTTCAGCCGTTTACGCTTCTGTGCATCACTCTTCTTCGGGCGGTTGGAAGGTTTATGCCTGTCTGCTTTGCACGTCATTGGATTCTCCTCGTTTCTTAAATAAGCGCCGGAGCATAGCGGGGTTATCTGCGTGAATCAAC
>CAZTYH010000031.1:0-31289 GCA_964617565.1 uncultured Verrucomicrobiota bacterium | reverse complement strand
TCCTCGTTTCTTAAATAAGCGCCGGAGCATAGCGGGGTTATCTGCGTGAATCAACAGCTTTTGTCCGCGTGGTCAAAAACACCGAGCAGGCGCACTTCCCGATGCAATTCCTGCGAAAACATATGCTTAACGGCGGCGGCCATCATTTCCGACAGCGTAAGCACATCGCTCGCCGTGGCATCCTTCTCCGCGATGATAATATTTGCATGCTTTTCAAAGACATGCGCACCACCGACCCTCATTGTTTTCGCGCCTGCCTGCTCCAGGAACCATCCCGCCGCCTGTCGGCGTCCGGCTGCGGACGTCGGTTCGATATTCCGAAAGAAACTACCGGCGGTGGCCTGGGTGTGCCAATCGGGATGCCGTTCCCGGCGAAGCTGAAGAATTCTTTGCCTTTCAGCAGAAAGCGTTTCTTTATCTCCCGGGGCCAGGCGAAGTCGGGCCGACACGAGAATATCGCCGGATTCATGCAACCGCGAATGACGGTAGGAGAAATCGAACGCATCGCGCGCAACTTCCGAGAGTTGCCCTTCGCGGCTCAGCAATGTCGCGGAAACCATGACGTCGCCGATCTGCTTGCCGAAAGCACCCGCATTCCCTGCGATTGCACCGCCGATGGTACCTGGAATACCGCTTGCAAACACAAGCCCGTCGAGACCTTGACTGATTGTAGAGACAACAAGGTCATCGAGCCCCACGCTTCCGGAAACCTCAACAACTTCCTGCGCATAACGAGGATTGCAGACGGTCGTGCAATAGCGAATGATCACCGCATCAACCCCTTTATCGGACACCAGAAGGTTCGATCCGCCTCCGATCAAATGAAACGGCCTGCCACCCCGGGCAACGTCCCGCACGGCCTCCACAAGCGCCGCTGGCGTTTCGCAGGTGATCAGCACGGAGCACGGACCGCCCAATCGGAAGGTTGTGTAATCGCACAGCGGCGCGCATTCCCGCACCTCGCAACCGGTATTTCGCAGGGCACTCCAGTCCATGGCTATTCCTTGACGGGCGTGGAGGTTCCTTCTTCGATTCGCGCCATGAGCCAAAGGTAATCCGAAAGGCGATTCATCCACACGAGGATGAACTCGTTCCGCAACTGGCCGGCATCATGCAACCCAACCAGCCGTCGTTCGCACCGGCGGGCAACAGCGCGCGCGTGATCGAGAAATGCAGCCCCCGGATTTCCGCCAGGGACAACGAAGCCGTCCGGCAGATCCACCCTCTTTTCAGCCGCTGCGCAACGATGCTCTATGTCCTCCACGGCGGATGCATCCAATCGCCGTTCCAGGACGGACCGCTTCGACGCCATGGTGGCAACTTCCGCGCCGACATGGAAAAGCGTACGTTGAAGGTGAAGCAACGCTCCGCGATCGGCATCGCAGGCAACATGGGCGCGGGCGAGACCCAGTGCGCTGACCAACTCGTCCACCTCGCCGCAAGCGCATGGACGCGGCGAATTCTTCGAGACTTCCTCGCCGGAAAAGAGCCGCGTAGTGCCCCGATCACCTACGCGCGTGATGATGCTTTTTGGAGTGCTCATACTTCCCGAAGGCTGCCGCATTCCAGCCTGAAAGTCAACGACCCGAAGTCCTCTTGAGCGCAGCCATAACCCAGAACACTATGACCACACTTTGCAAAGTGTGGTCATAGCCAACTTCAACAATCACACCCGTTCCGGGCAACTACTTTGCGAGCCATTTCGAAATGAACGACCATACGATATCGAATGCGATCAACAGAATGATGATCCATTCCAATATTTCCAGGCGCCGGTTGGCGTTGCGATCACTGATTTTCTCGTACAGGTTGTCCACCGTCTCCAGCTTGCGCAGAATCCCGGCGTTCCATTCACCCAGGTGAAAGCGCTGTGAGGCCAGGCGGTACACGCGCGCCAGGTACTGGTCACCCAGCAATTTGATCGCATTGCTGACCCGCTCGAACAACATCGCGCCATCAACCTGAAACTGGCCGACCTGCCTCAACCCGGAACCGCGGGAAAGGCCGAGTACCTCCAGCGGTGTCCGATGCGTGACGCGTTGATAAGATCGTTCCAGTGACTCATCAAGCTGATGATCGAGAAAGCGAAGCTCCAGCAATTCGACATTGGCATACTCCAGCACAGCCCGCACATCGTCCATGTCGCGATCGAACGCCAACGCGGCGTTCCAGTCAATCATTGTCACGTCGTCGGGGCCGAATGCAATGCGACAGGAAATCGCGTCCGTTACCTCGCCATCGGACAACGCCTGGGTCTCCGCGCGCAAGACCTGCGCCATTTCAGCCGCATATCGTTCGTGCAACTGCGACACGGAACAGGCCGCGTCAAACTGTTCAACTTGGAAAACAAGATAGTCTTCCACGAAATCGGACACGGCCGGCTTGGAAACCGCCTGACGAATGGATTCGAGGAGGTCGTTCACCCGCTTCAGGGAATCGGCTCTCAGCACATCCGACTCGCAAAGTCCGGCGCTCAAGGCCCGCAAGGCCGACCAATCGCCCTCGAACGGAACGGCGTACGTAATGGAAACGCCGCCGAAATCGTAAACCACGAGGTCAACGGAAGGCACGGCTTCGGCCTCACCGACTTTCAGGGGCGTTATTTCCTGTGACATCCGCAACGGCGCAGGGCGATAATCGAAACACTTCGGCGCACGGCGGTTGGGCCTGATATCGCCATTCACGCTGCCCGAGCCGATGAGCGCGCGGCATTTTTCCAGATTTACCTCCAGGCCGATATCGTAGGCATAGAGAACGAAACAAATGCCTTTGCGCACGCGGAATTCCATATATCGCTTCGTCTCCATGGCAGGGAACCCTCCGTCTGCTATTCATCATACACATTGGGAGGACGGAAGGCAATTCGGGCCCCTCATCCTTTGTGCTTTGCAGAGCCCTACAGCCCGCACTAAAGTCGGCACATGAACAGTGTCCAGGAATATCTCGCGGAGAAAAAAGCGTGGATCGACAAGGAACTCGACCAGCGCTTGCCGCCCGCGGCGGAACGACCGGCGGCGCTGCACGAGGCGATGCGTTACAGCGTATTGGCGGGAGGCAAGCGAATACGCCCGATCCTCTGTATGGCTGCCGCGGAAGCTGTGGGCGGTTCCGCAAAAGATGCTCTTTTGCCCGCACTCGCTCTCGAGGTGCTGCATACGTACACGCTGATCCACGACGATTTGCCCGCCATGGATAATGACGCTCTCCGTCGCGGCATTCCGACTTGTCACGTCAAATTCGGCGAGGCCCAGGCCATTCTTGCGGGCGATGCGCTTTTGACGCTCGCATTCGAATGGACCGCGGAATGCCAGGCTCCCAAGCCTTACCTGCCGAATCAGATTTCGTTGGAATTGGCGGCGGCAGCAGGCAGTCGCGGAGTGATCGGCGGACAGGTGGAGGACTTGGCGGCGGAAGGACGCGCTCCGGATGCGGATACCGTGGACTATATCCACCTTCACAAGACGGCGGAGCTGATTCGCGCGGCGTTACGGATCGGCGCGATTTCAGCCGGAGCAAAGCCCGCCGAATTGGACGCCCTCACGATTTATGGATGCAACGTGGGTCTTGTGTTTCAAATCACGGACGACATTCTCAATGCCACGTCGTCAGCCGAAGTGCTCGGAAAAGCGGCCGGAAGCGATTCCGCGCGCGGCAAGATGACCTATCCCGCCTTGTATGGCATTGAAGGTGCCCGCAAGAAAGCGGAAGAACTTGTGGATCGAGCCCTGACCGAGCTCGGAAAGCTGAAGGGGCATGTCGAACCACTGAACCTCATCGCCTTGCACGTGCTGCAGAGGGATCGGTAAAAAAACTTCGGACCTTGAACGTTCGATGTTCTATCCTCCCAACTCATCCCATGCCACATCCGCTGCCCGTTCCGCACATCCACCCTCCCCCAGCGCCTGGCGAACTTGTTCAAGCCCAACAACCATCTGCGCACGCTCCGGTGTTTCGGCCAGCAGCGGCTCCATGCCCGCAGCAATATTTTCAGGTGACGCCTCGCCCTGGATGAATTCAGGACACAACTCTTTGCCGGCAACAATATTGACCATGCCGATCTGCTCAACCCGCACCAGCAATCGCGCCATCCAGTAGGTGATCGGCGACGTCCGATACACCACTACCATCGGACAATCCATCAAAGCAGTCTCGATAGTTGCCGTACCGGACGCAACCATTGCCGCCCGGGCTTGCTTCAGAACCTGTCGCGTTTGCCCCACCACAACCTCGCACCGGGCCCCTTTCAAATCCGCATCCCTCAACATGCTTCGGATCAAATCCGCAATCGCCTCGGACGGCGCAGCGATGAGAAATCCTGCATTGGCAAATTTTTGCGCCAGGATTGCCGCAGCCCCCAGCATCGGCGGCAGAATGCGGTGCACCTCCTGCACGCGACTGCCGGGCAGCAGCGCGACGGGAAGTTTTCCCGGCCATGGCAGGGCAATCGGCGCTTCCGCGCGGATTTTTTCGGCGACATCCACCAGGGGATGTCCGACAAAATCCACCTTCAAACCTGTCCCCGCAAATACGTCCACCTCGAAAGGAAAAATGACAATCAACCGATCAACAATTCGCGCCATCAGTTGAATGCGCGACCGATGCCAGGCCCAAACCTGGGGACAGACATAGTAGATCACCTTGATGCCCATGCGCTTCAGTTCCGCGGCGAAACGCAGATTGAAGCCTGGATAGTCCACGAGGATAACGGCATCCGGCCGCCGCGTGCGCGCCAGTTCGACCATTTCACGGAATACGCGCCGGAAAAAACCGTAGCGGCGCAACACCTCCGCGAGACCCATCACGGCCATCTCGCGCACGTCGTGTATGACTTCCATCCCTGCCGCGCGAAGCTCATCACCGCCGACACCGAAGAAACTCAACTCCGGATCGCGTGAACGCAGGGCACGCACTACTTGAGCGGCGTGCATATCCCCCGATATCTCTCCGGCGACAACCAGAACCGAACGCGTCATGAAACGCCCTCGCGAATTCGATGCGTGATCGCAACGGCCAGCTTCAACGCCTCCGCCGCGTGCTCACCCGAAACGACCGGCTTGTCCCGGCCCGCAACGCATCGAACAAATGACTTCAATTCATTGGCGAGAGGCTCTCCCTTCTCAATCGCAACCTCCTCCCGCTTGATCCCCACCAGTCCCTTTCGGTAAATTTCGCCGGTCTGGTTCTGGTAATCGAGCGAGATATAAGCATCCTCAAAAAAGCACCGGATCTTGCGCATGCGATCCTTGCTGATCCGGCTCGCCGTCACATTGGCCACACAGTCGCCTTCGAACAACAGGCGCACGTTGGCGATATCCTCGCTCTTGCTGAGCACCGGCACGCCCACCGCGCGAATGTCCTTCACGGGTTTGCCGACAAGGTGAAGGATCACTTCCAGGTCATGGATCATCAGATCGAGCACGACGCTGACCTCTGTGCCGCGCGGAAGAAGTCCTTCGCGCGGGGGCGGATAGGGAGCAAGACGGTGAGCTTCAATAAAGCGCGGGCGCGTCTTCCACTTATCCAGGAAACCAAGCACGGGATTGAATCGCTCCACATGTCCGACCTGCAAAATCACTTTCTTTTCCTGCGCAAGGCTCACCATTTCTTCCGCTTCAGCCGTGGTCGCCGAAATCGGCTTTTCGACCAGCAGATGGATGCCCTGTTCGATCAATTCACCCGCCACTTGACGATGCAAATCAGTGGGAACTACGATGCTCGCCGCCTCAATTTTCGAAGCCAGCTCGCTCATGGCCGAAAAAGCCTTTGTGCGATGTTCGCCCGCCACCTTCTCACAACGCGAACGATCGGTATCGAATACGCCGACCAATTCGACGTCCTTCATCTGCGAGTAAATACGGGCATGATGCTGTCCGAGACTGCCGACTCCGATTACACCGACTTTTATCCGACGGTCGCTCATGGCTGGTGCTTCCTCTGTTAGGCTATGACTCGATCTCAAAGGCCAACATGCAAACGCCGAGACGCTCTGCTTCGGCAATGACGCGCGCTCGCTCGAGAAGAATGGTCCGGCCCGCTTCCAATGCGAGAACCGACGCACGCGCCTTTCGCAATGTCTTCATGGTGTGCATGCCGATGACGGGAATATCGAAACGCATATCGTGACCGCGCTTGGCCACTTTCACAATCACGACACCCGGCCCGGCCAGCTTGCCTGCGCGCAGGATCGTCGCGTCGGTACCCTCGAAAGCCTCCACCGCGATCACGATGCCGTCCTTGATGACGACCGTCTGGCCGATATCCAGGCCGCTCGTTGCTTTCGCGATCCGCTGCCCCAGTTCGATATCCAACCGCTGACGTTCCGTCGGCGCGCCTTTCGTTAGCGGGCCGACAGCGGGCATGGCCGACTGCATGAACAGATGAGCAGGCAAGAGGCCGACCCCGAGCTTTTGCAGTTCATCGCCCACGGCGCCGAAGACCGTTTCCGCATTCTTCACCGGTAAGCGGGAGAGAAGATTCAACATGGCGCGATCTAACCGGACGCGGAAAATGTGCGTGGGCGTGATCTGCCCTACCATGACGGCTTGCTTGATGCCCACCTGTCTGAACGCATCGAGAAATGCGTCAAGTTGCCCAAGTCGCACCCACAGAACCTCATCCACCAACGAGGAAATCGCGCGATCCGTCTCGCCACGGAAAGCAACCGCAACGAGCCGCTTCACCCCCTGCTGCCGCGCAGACGCCGCCAGCTCAAGCGGATAAACGCCTTTGCCCGCGATCAAAGCGAGGGACTCTGGAATCTGTGTTTCCACCTTGTTTCTCGGATGCAACATCATGCCAGAGGATGCCGCTCCGCACAAGTCCCGGCAACAGCACAGACCGCTGAATATCAGCCGCAACAATTAGGGAACGGGCTCAACGGCTATGCGATAGTAGCGCCGCGCGGCGGTGTTGGTGTCCGTGAGGGTCATGACCCCGTTGCTGCCCGGTGCTTGCGTAACGATATGCCACAAGACGCCATCGAAAAAGTTCGATGCGGCAAACAAGCTGTAAACGCGGCCGGAAATGGACAGGAACTCGACGCTGCGCCCGTCCTGGGTCGTGAGGTCCGTCATGCGGAAATAGGATTCGTCATCCAGCGGATCGGTTCCCGCGATGTATTCTTCCAGATTGCTGAATTCGTCCCCATCGGAATCAACCGCGGCATCATCCGAGTTCAAGGGATCCAATCCATATCCGTATTCCCACAGATCGGGCATTCCATCTCCATCCAGGTCGCTCCACACGCCAAGGACCGCCATGGAAATCGGAATGATCTGCAACGGACGCAACGGATCGGTTGAGGTCACGGCGATTTCGGCAGGCCACCGCGTGCCACCCGGCAAGTCCACGGCGTTCAGCGATACGGTAACGACCGTCGCCACGCTGGGACCAAGCGTTCCGGAGTTGTTCTGCAACTCAAGCCACGCCCCATCGCCGGTCCCGGGATAAACGGCGACGTCATCCACGTACCATCCTTCGCGCGTTTTGCTCGAATCGGAAACAAAACGGAAACGAAAACGAGCGGTCTTCCCCGCATGCGCCGCCAGGCTGAACGTTACGGTTTGCCATCCGCCTGTGCCGGCGAAACACGGCGTCTCGGCAGGCAAGGAAGTGCCGGCGGCAAGAAGATAAGGATATCCACCGACCGGCGTAATTCGGGCGTAGCTCGCGCCGCCGTTGGTTGAGATTTCCACCACTCCGCCATCATAGGCGTATTGCGAATCCTTTAATTCGCTGTCCATGAAGTGCTTGAATGTCAATTGCGCCGACGGACCCAGCATCACCGGCTCGCTGACCAGCCGACTGTCCATGCCGTTTCCATATTCCCGAGTCGCGACCGAACCGCCATACCATGAATGAATCGGCGACGCGGCGCGATTGGTGCTGATATGCCAGAGATCTCCGGCGCCGTCGTGAGACCACGCACCGGCACCCGATTCGACGTCATCCCAAAGGCCCACACGCCAAACGGCTGCCGTCCAGCCCAGTGTCCCACCGCCAATGTTTCCAAGACCCAAAAACATATTCGAAGTAGTATTTTCAATAACAAGGATGTTTTCCATGTTTGTTGGAGTGATGATAGTCAGCACGGGCCACAACACGGCAAAGGCATGCGGCCCATTGGTCGTGCGCAGCCCGGCCGCATCGGTGGCCTCTACTCGATAGTTCAACACATCGCCGTCCGTCGCCGGGCCGGCGATGATTGCCGCGTATTGATTGGACACTCCTGATGTCATGTTCGACGATTGCCATGTATCGCTGTTGCGCCGCCACCAGAGTGTCGCGTTGGCCACCATGTAATTATCGGTCACGACCGCGGTGACCTGCCACGGCGCACCGGCGGTCTGCGGACTCGGCAACGGGACATGTTGAATGACCGGCGGCACCGGGAACGAACTTGCGTCACGCGGATCGGTGCGGTCGCGATATTCCATTAGATTCGAGAATTCGTCGCCGTCCGGATCATCATTCCTCCACGGCGTCAGCGATCCGAAATAGCGGTACTCCCACCAGTCAGCCAGATCATCGCCATCCAAATCCAATTCAGCGGGCAGATACACGGCGGCAGCGGAGCGTGCAGCACTCATGATGATGCTCGCAGCCGGATTCACCGCCGGGTTGGTCGCATCCGGTTGCCGCGCTCCATCCACCACCCACTGCGCGAATACATAATTGGTGCTTTGCAGCGTCCACGCCCACGGAGCGACAACCGTTTCGCCCGTCGCCCCCGCGAACCACCACGAAGACGTTTCCACCGCGCCGCGAACTGTCGAGGTCTGCGACAGCTCATATTGCACGCTCCACTGCCAATCCAGGATCGAATCCTCCAGCAAAGCGAACGTCACGTTGTGCGTCGAGCCCGTCGCGGGAACGCTGCCGCTTCCCAGCCAACCCGACGCGGAATAACGCGTACCGCTGACCGGCTCGGCCGGGCCGGCGAAGGCTTGAACAACGGCGCCGGATGCAAGCGCATGCAATCCATAAGCAGGGCTCGGGAAACCCGTTTCCAGTGGTGTACCGGTCACCAGAAGATTCCTGGTTTGCGCCACTTCAAACACATGCAGAACGGCAGGCGCATCCGAGGGCTCTGTTGTGATGAGCCCCACGCCGGCCATGGCCGACAGATAATAATGCACGCGCGTTCCCATCGGCTGGGCAGGCAACAGCGCCCGGTAAACATCGCCGGTCGCGCGCGCCATGAGCGCGGTTGAGAATGCCACAAGCGATCCGTTCGTATTCCAGAACACCTTGAGCTCGTTCGTATTGAGGAAAGCCGCCGGAGTAATCGCGGCTTCGATCGCATAGGTTCCGGAAGTCACAGCCGTGTTCGGGAACGGCGTATGCACGATAAGAGGCTGCACTCCGACGCTCAGAACTACGGGTATTCGTGACACAGGTTCGCTCGGATCGTTTGCGCTGATGATCATACTCTTCGCATACCGCGCGCCGGAAGTCATTCCGGCCGAATCGAAGGTCAGTGTAAGATTCGTGGCGCTATAGGATTCCACCACCCCATTCGTTGCGCTGATCAAAAGCCAGTCATTCGTGCCCTCGGTCGGCGTCACGACGATATCGTCAATGAACCAGCCCTCCGCGAGATAATCATTCACCACGTCCGAGCCCATGCGGAACCTGATAATGGCTTCGTGGCCAGCATAGGACGACAAATCGAACACGGCCTGGGTCCACCCTCCAACGCCCGCAAAAACGCCGATCCCAGCGGGCAGCGGTTGACCGAAACCGCCGTTCACGCTGTAGGGATATCCTCCGACCGGCGTGATCCGCGTGAACGATTCACCGGAATTGGTGGATAGTTCGACGACCGCTCCGTCCCATGCGATGGTGGCCGACTGCATTTCGAGATCCGCCCAATGACTGAACGACAACCTCGCTCCGGCCCCCAGTGCGACAGGCGGCGTATCCAACCGCGCGTCCATATTGTTAAGATAGGTTCCCGCCGTCTCATCGCCGCAATACCACGAGTGTGTCGGAGAGAAAGATCGCTTGGCGGTGATGTGCCATTGCTCGCTCGGACCACTGTGCATCCAGTTGTTGGTCCCCGATTCGACATCGTCAACCAAACCCTGCGACTCGGTTTGCAGGGTCCAGCTCAGCGTCCCCAGGCCCGCGTTTGAAACCACCAGCACCCGCCCGGTGGTTGCATCGGGCAGCATCCAGATATCGGAAAAATCACGCGGCGCCAATTCAATGTCCGGATGCCCAACAGCGAAAGCATGCGGTCCGTTCGTGGCCCACAATCCGCCCGCATCGCGCGCGCGAATCTCGTAGGCAAAGGCATCACCGTTGATGCCCGGCGCCGGGATATAGGCCATGAATTGATCCGCCGTTTGCGGCGACATGATCGTGTACTGCCAATCACCGCCATTACGAGCCCAACTCAACCGGACATCCGCGCTTACGAAAGCGTCCGAGTTGGTCCATTTCGCACCGACCAGTGTGAAATGGTTGGCCGGCGCCGCCATATCGTAGGCGATGGTACCCGAGCCTTCATCGAATCGCCAGTAGCCGATCAACCCGGCTTCCGTACCCCAGAGACGGTTGCTCATCGTCTCCCGGATTTCGTCACCCGACCTCACCACGTTCCACACACGCAACTCATCCATGAGGCCCTCGACGGCATCGTCGCCGCTGAATCCGCCTCCGTAAGAATCCTGGTCTTGCGCAAGAACAAGGATGCCTTCCGGACGGATCGGAACTCCTGGCGACAGCGCGCCGTCGAATTCCAGCGTACCGTTCTTGTACAGTCGCGTTTGCCCGTCCGACCCGCGCCACGTCACCGCCACATGCGTCCATTGCCCATCCGTCGCGCCGACTTGCGTGTTCGTGTAAACCGCGCCGCGATAAATCAGGAACGTGTTGTAATTATACAGAGTGAATTCGTTCGCATCGTTGAAGTCACCTGCAACCGCATAGGAAAAGGGCGTGCCGCGGCGCACTTTGTCACTGGACTTCATCCAGAACTCAACCGTGATGGCGGAGGTCGGAAAACTCTTCATCGCCTGCTTGATTGCATGATCTGAAACACCGTTGAATCGCACGGCCGACCCGGCAACGGAGGCGTCGGCAAGCCTGGCATTGTCAGTCACAACAGCCGACACCAGCCACGGGGCGATAGAGGTTTGCGGATCGGCCAACGGTGTGTGCAGGATGGCCGGCGGCGCGGGAACCGATGCGATATCCGTTGGGTCTGTCCCATCGCCATATTCCGCGAAGTTTCCGTATCCGTCGCCATCCGGATCGTCATTCGGCCCCCAATCCAGCGTACCGAAATAGAACAGCTCCCACCAATCCGGCAATCCGTCGCCGTCCGAATCCTGAGAGACAGGCAGATATCCCGCCACCGCAGTCTGCGCGGATGTCATAACGATGTCCACAACGGGATTGATCGCCTTGCCCAGTGTTCCGAACTGACGCTCCCCGTTCAAAGTCCACCCCGTAAACCGGTAATCCACACTTCCCAACCCGTGCGAGGCGGCCGCAAGAACCGTTGACGTAGTAACAAGCTCCGAAACCCAGACCGTCGAATCAATGATGCCTGCGGGGCTTGAGCTTTGAACAAACTGGTAATGCCTGGCCCACCACCACAGGATAAATGAATTGGTTTCGAGAGAGAAAGAGAGAGCATTTGTCAGGAGCAGAGGGGGTACGCTGCCGTTGCCGATCAGCGCCTCGCACTGGAACCATACACCGGCGTTGGTCACATCCTGTACCGACGCATGGATCATCGTCCCCCACGCATACGTATAGACACCGTAAGGCGGCACAGGCGATCCGATGGTTTCAGGAAAGCCCATGATTTCCAACCTGACCGGCGGCGAGACTGCAAAACGATGCAGGTTAGCCGGGGCATCGGAGGGATGGCTTACTCCCACGCCGGCTACAGTTGCCTGCAGATAGTAATACACTTCCGTCCCCAGCGGTTGAGCGGGAATGATTCCTATCCAAACGTTCTCGCCGCCTGTCGTCATGACATTGGTTGCAAAAGCATGCCCAGGCCCGTTGGTATTCCACAGCACCACGCACATCAACTCGTTCGTGTCGAAAAGGCCCTGCGGCTCAAGCGTCGCCGCAATGATGTAATCATCTACCGAGTTCGTCGTGTTCAGAAGAGGATCATGCACGATAATCACCGGCTCGCCGACAAAGAGCGACAACGGAACTGTATGGAGCGGCGAAACGGGATCATTTGATAGAACCTCGAGAAGCGCCGCGAACCGATCGCCATCGGATAACTCCGCAGCATCCAGCGTGATTATCACATCCGCCGCGGTTGCTACACCGATCACTCCACTCGTTGTACTGAGATTAAACCAGGAGCCTGTTGCGAACGCGGGCCGTAGCAGAATATCGTCAACATACCATCCCTCGCCCACCGCAAACGCCTCGTCCGAGCCGAACCTGAAACGGACCCAGACATCCTGTCCGGCGTAAGCGGTCATATCAAACTCGGCATGCTGCCAACTACCCGTTCCGGCGAAGATAGGCGTACCGCTTGCGAAAGGCGATCCATAGAGCCCGTGTGCGATATACGGATATCCGCCGATGGGCGTGATTTGAATGAAGTTAGTGCCGTCCGTCGAAATTTCTACCACACCACCGTCAAAGGCATAGGGCGGAAATCCCTCGTCTATCTCCGTGTCCGCCCAGTATCTGAACTCCAGCCTCGCCCCTTGTACGACGCGAATCGGAGGACTCAAAAGCCATGCATTCATTCCATTGTCGTAGCCCGGCTCGCCGAAGAAACCGCAATACCATGCATGCGTCGGGGAAAAACTCCGGTTCGTCGAAACGCGCCAGAGATTGCCGATGCCCCCGTGTGTCCAGCCTCCGGCGCCCCACTCTACGTCATCTTCCAGACCGGCTGGGGCGGCGGCGATCTGCCATGCCAGCGGCGCGTTACCGGAATTGGTGATTGTCAGCGTCCGCTGCGTCATCTCTCCGACCGCCAACCAGTTCAATTCGAGATTCGCGGGCTCAATTCCAATGACTGGATATTCCACTTCAAATGCGTGCGGCCCGTTGGTTGAACTCAGACCCGCTCCGTCCGCCGCCTCGATCCTGTATTCGAAATGGTCGCCGGGGCTCTCCGGTGGCGGTATCACCGCGACAAACGTATCAGGCACCGCATCGGCCACCATTCCCACGCGTTGCCACTCGCTCGCGTTGCGGCGCCACCACAAGTGCACCGATACCACCGCCGCATTGTCTGTCACCACAGCGCTGACCGGCCAGGGAGCAAACGTGGTCTGCGGATCCGCAAGCGCAGAGTGCACGATCACTGGCGGCGACGGCATGGAACCTGAATCCAACGGATCGGTCCCGTCCAGGTATTCACGCTGATTCGAGAATCCGTCGCCGTCGGCATCCGAAAGTGCATCGCCTGCACGCGACAGGCCGATGGCATCCAAAGCGTTCGTGTAAAGGCGAACCTCCATGATCGAACCTTCGAAGCCCCACTCGTCCTCATATCCACCGATATACAATGGTCCGGAATTCGGAATTATGCCGCCGGCCACCGCGTTCGTTACGCCCGCCGCGCCATCGGCATAGGCGACCAGAGAAACGTTGTCGTAAGTCGCCGCCAGGTGAGTCCACGCGCCGGTCGTCGTCGGGGCGCTCGCATGGTATGTCCAGAAATGGTTCACAAACGCCACGAGATCCGTGCTGCCCAGCCCGTAACCGTACAAACCGTATCCATCGACCCAAGTCTCATCCGACACTTTCACGAGCAACGTATGGTAATCGTAAAGGGCATCCGCTTTCGCCCATGCCGTCATCGTGATCGCAGAGGTTGGCATCAGACCCGGCGCATGGGGAACGACCACCCACTGGTCGCCGTCGAAATCGAGCTTCCAACCGTTGAGCAAGTCCTCCTGCCATGCCGCGCCGGCAATCATCCCGTGATGACCGTTCCCCGAGCTATCCCACGCGAGCGTGGTATGGGCCGTCACAGCTCCGTTGCTGTACGTGCCATGCCGTTCATTCCCACTGTCGTCGAAAGCCATCCCGCCCCCATCCGCGTTGAACGCGAACAAGAGTTCGAGATCTGTGTTCGAAAGCACGCCCCGGAGGGCGAGGTCCGCGACCTCTTTCGCGCGCAGAGCGCGGCTCCAGATCGCGACATCGTCAACCCTCCCTGCAAAGGCCGAGGCCACGCCCGGTGGCAGCATCGCTCGGCCGATCACGGCATTGCCGCCCACTGCGGAAAATGCGGAAGCAGGCATGGAGGTGGCTACGGCAAGTCCGTCCACATAGAGGACGCCCTCTCCGAGTCCCGAATGGTAGGAAACCGCGACATGCCGCCACCGACTGATCTCCATGACATTCGTGGCGCGCAACGCCAGAGAAGTACCGCCCCCGGCATCGAAGTATAGAAATGCAACATGGGCGTCCTGCTGCTCCCATGCCCATTCCGGAGAGACGGAATGACCGAACATGCCGTGAGTTCCCGTTACGACAGACGGGCGCACCCAGAACGCCATGGAGAACGAGTCGCTCGTGTCCCACGACCATTCGCCGGCGTACACATGACCGGTTCCATCCAATACCAGCTCGTCGCCGAATCGGCGGTCGAACACGTAATGGGCGACGGGACGGTTCGAATCGAAACCGAAGCCGTATCGCGCAGCCCACCAATCCGGAAGGCCGTCGCCATCGGAATCCAGACTCTCGGG
Organism: uncultured Verrucomicrobiota bacterium; assembly: GCA_964617565.1. GTDB lineage: Bacteria > Verrucomicrobiota > Kiritimatiellia > CAIQIC01 > JAGNIJ01 > JAKJGV01. The sequence continues at coordinate 16,593 of CAZTYH010000031.1, read as the reverse complement.
GTAATAGTACGCCTTCGCGTAACGCGAAGTCGTCGTGATATGGATATCCGTCGCCGGATTCATCGCCACCCCGGAGGCCGGATAACGCTCGCCATCCACATTCCATTGACCGAAGCGATAGACCTCATCGCCGATTAAAAAGGACTCAGGCGCGGCCAGCGTTTCCGCCATCGAGCCCGGGGTCCAGAGAGAGGGTTGCCAGATGAACCACCCCTCATTCGCGCTCTGATACAACGCGTATTTAAGGTCCCACTGCCAGTTCAGCTCCGAATCCTCGCTCAATATGAAAGACACCTCCTGCGTCGCGCCGGAGACAGGCACGCTGCCATACCCCATCCATCCGGAACTTGTGTACCAAGACTTATCCGGCATGAAGACCTCCGCTTCGGCCTGCGCGTTGATCAGCGTGCCGGACGGATACAAATAGATCCCATAAACCGGATTCACGTTGCCAACCTCCAGCGGCGCGCCCGTTACGACAAGGCTCACCACACCGACCACGTCAAACGAGAGCAATGCGTCAGGCGCGTTCGTCGGATGGCGCGCGCCGAGCCCGTTCGTCCCGGTGACATCGAAGTAATAGTGGATTCGTGTGCCGACCGGCTGCGCGGGAATCAGCGCGCGGAACCGGTCGCCCGCAACTCGACTCATGGCGCCGGTGATGAAAGGTCCCTCAACGCCGCTCGTGGTCCATAACACATACGACCTGTTTGTGTTCACCAGCGCAAACGGGATCAGGTCGGCTTCAACGGCATAAGGATCAACAAGGTTTGTCGTGTTATGAACCGGAAGCGGCGCAATTACAGGCGGCAGACCGACCCGCAGCGTCAGCGGCACGCTGTTGCTCGGACGCGTCGGATCGTTCGAGCGGAACACGAGCGATCCCGAACGCACCGCGCCGTTCGTCAATCCCGTCGCGTTCAGCGACACCACGACAGACGTCGCGGTTTTATCCGTCAACAAGCCGTTGGTGGGATAAATCGTCCACCACCCGTCATTGCTGGAGGCGCCGGCCTGCTGAAGCGACCACAACAGCTCTGAGTGCCCGTCGTTCTCGACGTGCAACAGCACATTCGAAGTTCCGCCGGGTCGCAACCAGATCGTTCCGAAATTCGTGGGTGCCAGCACGCCGATGCCATACGCCACGATGAACGCGTGCGAGTTGATGGTGGAGAGTCCCGCGGCATCGCGCGCCACGATGGTGTAAGAAAACGAGTCGCCGCTCACGCCCGGCGCGGGGATGGCATTCGTGTAGAGATCCGCGCCCGCCGAATGAAACGCGGTGGTTGATGGCACCCCCCCATTACGCGACCAGATGAGGCTGACCGATGTCACCGTACCGCTATCGGTCACCCCGGCCGCCACGCGCCACGGCGCAGGTACGGGTTGCGGCGTAGAGATCACCGAATGAGTAATCTCCGGCGGCGTGGGAATAGAACCCGCGTCGCGCGGATCGCTGTCATCCAGGAATTCCATTTCGTTGCTGAACAGGTCGCCGTCGGCATCCGCGGAAACCATCACACCCGTATTCCCGAAGTAATACATTTCCCACCAGTCCGGCAACCCATTGCCGTCGCTATCCAGCGCGACGGGAAGATAGACGGCCACTGCGGTGCGCGGAGCGCCCATCACAATGCCCGTCACGGGATTCACCGCTCGATTGGTCGGATCGGGATGGCGTACGCCATCGAGGACCCATTGCGCAAAGCGATAGTTGGTGCTGCCGACCATAACCGATGCGACTGCTGTAATCGTATCTGCTGTGGCACCGGCAAAAACCCAGTTGGTAGTACTCAGGATGCCGGCCAGCGACCCGCTCTGCGTCAGCGCATATTGAGGGCTCCACTGCCAATTTAACTTCGAATTGGTCGTCATGACAAACGCAACCTGCGGCATCGCGCCGGTTGGAGAAACACTTCCCGACCCCAGCCACCCCATCGAAGCATAGCGAGTGCCCGCAACAGGTTCGCTGAACGCGGTGACGGAGGCCGTGACAGGTGTGTTTTCCGCATAGGCATGAATCCCATAGGCCGGAGCCGGTGCGGCAATTTCTGCGGGTGTCCCCGTCACGGTCAGGTAAACCGGCGGTGTAACGCGAAACGACAAAAGCGAAGTCGGCGCATTGGACGGATATCGCCGAACCGCGCCATCCACTTGCGCTTCAAAATAATAATAGACAGTTGTTTTCTCCGGCTGCGGCGGAATGAATCCCCGGTAAACCGGTCCTTCAACCCGGGCCAGCGCTCCGGTATGAAAACGGACGGATGCATTCGTGTTCCAATACAGGCGAAACGTGCCGGTGTCCGCCCCGCGCAACGAGCTTATCATCGCCTCCACGGGGATCGCATCCGTAGTATTGGTTGTATTTGCCCGGGACGCAGCAAAGACCGGCTCCCACCCCCCGCTGAACACCAGCGCATAAGGTTGCGGACCAAAAGGGACGTTGAATCCACTTACGCGAACCGTGTACACGCCCGACACTGCCGGCACGAAATCAATGCCCTCCACATTATTGGTTCGGTCCGGACCGGAGAACCCGTTCGGAAAATAATTCGAGCCGCCCGGCGCCGTCACCCGCAGGTCAAGATCGTTCACCAGTTTCTTACCCGCTCCGGCCGACGCAGGGTAATCGGAATAGGCCAGCGTAACGCGGCTCATGTTCGTGTGTCCTATGAAAAGCGCGTACACATTGGTTATACCGGTTGCCAATCGGTTCGTGTCATCCGCGGTAATCCGCACCGGCGCCGTGGGGAAAAGTGTGCGAGCGAGATCGGCCTGGCCCCACCCTTCCACGTTATTCGGCCGCGGTTGCGGCGGAATTTCGCGCGTGGCATTGGTGCCGTACTGGCCGGGAGTCAGCGAGCGCGCGCCGTTCAAAAGGGCCGCCTTGACCAGCGCGGCGCTTGGATTGGTCATGCCCTGCCGTTCCATGAAAAATTGCCGCACCAGCGCCGCGGCGCCCGCGATGAGCGGAGTTGACATGCTGGTGCCGCCGCTGAAGGCATAGTTCGTGTTGGGATGCGCGCCCCACCCCGTTCCCGCGCCGGGGGCCCGCGAACGCGCAGATATCACATCGGTGCCAGGCGCAACGATGTCGGGCTTGAAGCGCCCATCGTCGGTCGGACCACGGCTGGAGAATGCCGCGATGCCCTGCCGGATGCCGTCCGCGCTCTGCGAGATGTAATCGTTTTTAATAGGGTCGGCGCCGAACTTGGAGCCCCATGCATAACCCCAGGAATAACCGGTATACCCCCCCGTTCCGGGCGCGCGATCCGACTCAGCCGCACCGACAGTAACCATGTTTTTGGCTGTCGCGGGCGCGCCGATCGAATCCGGATCAACTACTCCGTTGTTGTTCAAATCACGCCCATCGTTACCTGCGGAGAAGATGAGCAGCATGTCCGGATAATCCCACATGAACTCGTCCGAGGATTGGGAATCAACAGTGTATTGTCCATAAACCGAGGAGCCCCAACTGTCCGAGTGAATGCGCGCGCTGTTGGTATAAGCTTCGAGGTAGAGCTCGTAAAGATCGGCGGGCAACCCTCCGAGTCCGCCCCCGGCATCCAGGACCGACTGATGCACCAACTCGGCCTCGTAGGCGACCCCGCGAAACTGGCCGGCGCTGCCGGCACCGCTTCCCAGGACAGAACCCGCCGTGTGCGTTCCGTGCCCGTCGGGATCACTCCAGTTACCGGGCCTTCCCCGGGCAATTGCGACGCGGATCCGTCCCGTGAAATCCGGATGCAACCCGGCCAGGGTTCCGACATCAAGGCCGGTATCGGCATGACCGATCACCTGGCGGCGCCCCGTTAACCCATGCGTGTACCAGACGTTGGTGACATTCATGTGATCCGACCGCACCGCGAAATCGTTGTGCATCACGCGCGGCAGAAATTCTTCGACCCACTGCACTTCGCCGCGCGAAGCAAGCTGCGCCAGCACGGCTTCCGAAGGAGTGATCCGCGCACGCACGAGGCCCCATCGGCGACCCGGTTGCGCATGAAGCACCTCGGCGCTCAAGTCGCGCAACAGGCCGGTCAACGCCTTCACATCTTCCGGCGCAAGCGTCCGCACCGACACCTCGACTTTAGGCCACTCTACATCGCCGGCTGGCTCCTCAGCCGCGCGCTCAGCCAATCGTTGCGCAACATACCGGAGAAACGGCTGCACTTTGTCTTCCGGCCGGTATTCGCCCATCCAACGCACGGAAGGAATTGCCGCCACCGCCGGCACGACTTCGGGCGCCACCTCGACAAGGAACGCATGATTCGGAATATATCCCCGGATCACTGCGCCTGATTGTTCCAGTTCCGTTTTCGCCGCGTCGGCAACAGGGCCTTCGAACTGGACGAGGTAAGGCGCGGTTCCGCGCGACGTGAGTTTCTGGACCGGCACATCAAGAGCCGGTCGCGCGGATGTATCTATGATTCTTGCGGCAAGTACGACGTCTTGAGCCTTGGAACCGGCGGCGAGAGATCTGACACGCTGCGCGGAAAATGCGTGCCGCCACTCAGCGATTTCATCGGAAAATCCACCCCGTCGCGAAAGAGCATTTCCATCGTTCCCAGGCGGTTTCGCATGATCCCGGAATTCACCCGCGGCGCGTTCTGCAGAACGAATGTTTATTGAACGGAGAGAGAGCAAACCTACAAAGGCAAGCAGGGTGGCAAATACAACCGTGACCCCCATCAACCTTTTCATAGATGCGACACTCCGTGCGTGCCGCCATGAGAAGCATAGTCAGCACTTATTATAAGGTACGACAGGAATCCGGGGGTGTAAAACAAGCGGATCACCGCCGTTACTGAATCCCCAGCGCGGCTCGAACGGCCTGGGTAAGGTCCGCGCCCCTCAGATTCCGGCCGATAATATTGCCGTTCTGGTCCAGGAGGTAGTTGGCGGCATCGCCAAAAAGACCCAATCGCCGCGAGAGTGTCGTGTCTCCTGCCACCTGAGGCCATGTCATATTATTGCCGCGAAGGAAAGCAGGCAGGTTCGCCGACTCGCGCTCGATATTGATTCCGACGATCTCAAATCCATTTTTACGATACTCCGAATACATGCGCACCAGGTTCGGCAAGTCGCGCTGCCACGGAGTCCATCCCTGCATCCAGAAATCAACCAGCACCACGCGTCCGCGGTAATCGGAAAGCCTGACAGGCCGGCCGTTGATATCCACCAACTCGAAATCCGGAAACATGCGGCCGGCGGCGGTGCGCGCCCGCTGCCGCGCGACCTCCATGGCCGTCACGGTCAGGGAATCGTCTCCGCGCCCCTGGGGGCGAGTCAGCGCCAGCGGTACGTTTCTTCCCTGTCCGCCGGTAAAGGTGTATGGCTGTGGATCGTAAAAAGGACTTCGCTTGAATTCGTCAATCAGTTTCCCTATGGAGCGCTCATCTCCAAGCTTGGCATAAATTTGGGCTTCCCGAACATACAGCCGGTTAAAACCCGGGATCGGGGCCACCGTTTTCAGCTTTTGACGGCTCTGCTGAACCACGGCCAACGCACGCTCGGGATCATGAAGGAGGTCGTCCATCACGGTGGCCTTAAGCAGTCGCGCTTCCAGCATGGTGGACCAGTCCTGATCGCGCTCCGCCCGCGCAGAAAGCACATCGAGATCGCCAAGCAGGCGGGTCCATTCGGAAGCGGCGAAGTATCCATGCGACATGGATTGAACGCGGCCGATTAATTCGTTAAGCTCTGCCGAATGCGGGGACGACGCGAAAACCGCGCTCCCGTATAGTAGAACAACCAGCGGAAGGCAACTGCGCAAGAACAATCGGCTTACGCGCTGCAACATGGCTATTGTGCCTTTCTGAACATGAAACCGGCTCGTCCGGTCTCAACTAACATATACACAAACAGGCTTCGCTAATCCAATCATATCTTGTGGTTGCATAAGCGGACAACGCGTCAAGAACAGGAGAATTCATCATGGAAACGGCACACGGTGAGTGGGAAGACTTCTTTGATGCCCATGCTGGCCAATACAAGAACGAGATTTTTGCTCAAAACACGGCGTTCGAAATTGATTTTTTGATCCGGGAATTGGGCATGCGTCCAGGACAGTCGGTGCTGGATCTCGGTTGCGGCATCGGACGGCATGCGATCGGGCTGGCGCAACACGGCCTGCGCGTGACCGGTGTGGATTTATCGCGCGGGATGCTGGATCAGGCGGCGGCCTCGGCGGAAAAAGTCGGCGTGAAGATCGAACTGATCCATTGTGACGCGCAGAGGTATCACGCCACAGAAGTGTTCGACCATGCCATCTCGTTATGCGAGGGGGCTCTCTGCCTGCTCGGTTCGGTAGAGGACCCGGTGGATCGGGACATTCACATTCTGAAAAATGTCTTCTTCGCGCTCAAACCCGGCGGACGGTTCCTGCTCAACGTGCTCAACGCATGCCGCTCCATCCGCGCCGCCACCGAGGAGGATGTGCGGGCCGGACGATTCAATCCCCTCACCCTTGTCGAGACGAGTCCCATCGTCGCCCAATCGCCCGACGGACCCATCACGTTTACGTCACGAGAGAGAAGCTACACCGCGCCGGAATTGGTGCGGATGCTGCATCAGGCGGGCTTCCTGGTGGATCACGTCTGGGGCGGCACGGCCGGAGCTTGGAACAAAGGTCCGCTACAGCTCGATGAGTATGAAATCATGGCGCTTTGCCACAAAAACGCATGATCCAACTGGCCTCTTGATCTGAATCCTGTGTTCAGACAGAATCCCCCCATATGAAAGAACTCTGGGCTCCATGGCGAGTTGAATACTTCAAGAAGGCCAAGGATAAGGGCTGTTTTCTCTGCAAAAGCTTTTCGGCGCGCAGGGACAGGCAAAACCATATCCTCACACGCGGCAAGGCCTGCGCGGTGGTCATGAACCGCTACCCCTACACGGGCGGGCATCTCATGGTTTGCCCCTATCGTCACGTTGACCAGCTCAAGAACCTTTCCAGCGAAGAGCACGCGGAAATGATGCAGCTCACCGTCCGAGCCATCGAGGTGCTTAAAAAAACAATCAAGCCAAACGGCTTCAATATTGGAATCAACATCGGCGAAGCCGCCGGCGCCGGCCTGAAGGATCATATCCATCTTCACATTGTGCCACGCTGGTCGGGCGATACCAATTTCATCACGGTAATGGCCGACGTGCGCGTCGTGCCCCAATCCCTTTCCGAGTTGTGGGGTATATTGCGCAAAGAGTTCAAAGACGAATGAGCGAAGCCACGATCCATTTCGACAATGCGCGCGAGGCCGTGGACATCTGCGGCCGCCGCGGAGAGTACCTGCCCCGCATGGAGAAAACGCTCAAGGTAAGCGTTACGGCGCGGGACCTCTGGATGCGCATCGAGGGCGACGACACACAGGTCGCGTTGACCGAGCGTTTCGTGGACAGCCTTCGCAAGGCGCGGGATTCGGGCGCCGTGCTCCGGGAGCATGGAGTCGTCTTCGCGCTTCGCGCGTTTGCCGAAGGACGCGAGTCGGACCTGCAACGCCTGTACACGTCGCGCATTGATGTAAGTCCCGGAAAGCCGCCGGTTTTCCCACGGACATTCGGGCAACAGTCCTACGTGGACGCCATTCGCAGTTGCGATATTTCGTTCGGGATCGGCCCGGCGGGCACCGGCAAAACCTACCTGGCAATGGCCATGGCGGTCTGTTCACTTCTGCGTAACGAGGTTAGTCGCATTATCATGACCCGGCCCGCGGTGGAAGCCGGCGAAGCCCTGGGCTTTCTGCCCGGAGACATGCACGACAAGGTGTTGCCCTACCTGCGGCCTCTTTACGATGCGCTGTATGACATGATGTCACCCGATGATATCGAGCGGAACATGGCGCGCGGCGTAATCGAGGTCGCCCCTCTTGCCTACATGCGGGGCCGGACGCTGAATCACGCTTTCGTCATCCTCGACGAAGCCCAGAATACGACTCCCGAACAGATGCTGATGTTTCTTACCCGGCTCGGATTCGACTCGAAATGCGTGATCACCGGTGACCTGACGCAGATAGATCTCCCCACGAACAAGACTTCCGGCCTGCTGGAAGCACGGCGCACGCTGGCCGCCGTGGACGGAATCGCAATTGCTGAACTCAGCGATTCGGACGTCGTCCGGCACGAGCTGGTTCAAAAAATAATTCAAGCATATCGTGCTGGTCGCACGGAACCCCGAAGCGGAAAGTGAGCGTGTCCGCATGAGTCCTGATTTCTTCAAGAAACGAAAAGCCCGCACAGAGCGGCTGAGGGCAAAGCAGCGCGGACTGGTCAAGGGGCATCGCGACGCCATCGTCGGCCTGCTGCTTGCCATCCTGTTGTGGGTTTCCGCCCTCGTACTGATCTACTCCGCCGGTGGAAGCCCTCAAACCGGCCTTGCCGAGGGGCAGCGGGCGCCGGTAACCGTCGTCGCAGCCGCGGACTTCACCTGCGTGGACATCCCCAAGACGGAACTCAACCGTCATCTGGCCGAAAAAGCAGTACCTCCTGTCTTCACCGTTAATCCAGTTCCGCAAACCTCATCGTTGAGAACGCTCGACAAATTATTCGATCGCATTCTGCAAATCCGGGAGAATGCCGAGACGCGGACCCCACAGCAGGATGCCGCGGAGGCCATGGGCTCGGCTATTGATCTTCTGGGCATTTCGCTTACCCCGGCGGAAACGCTGGCGCTGGCTCCAGCCGGCTCTGAAGTCCAGGTAAGAGATGCCATCCGAACAGCCTTGCGGCGCGTCTGGGCCGGCGGGATTATTGCGCCAACGGAACGCGACACCGGCTTCCAGGGAATCACCTCGGAAGGGGTATTGGTTATTCGGCGCACGGATGATACAACGACCTCTCCCCTGTCGGTTGATACCATCCCCACCCCCGAGGCAGCGCTCACCACAGCGGTGAATCATGTGCTTGAGCAACTCGAGGGAATTCGATTGTCGAAAGACACCCTCGCCGGCCTGCTCAAACCCTGGATCGTTCCAAACCTGCTCTATGATCCTTACTTGACAACCGAGCGCCGGAAGATTGCGCGGGACGAAGTACCGTTGGCCCGCATGACCGTACGCGCGGGCACTACCATCATTGAGGGCGGGGACCGGATCAACGCACAGAAACTGGCCATGCTAAACGCGCACGAGCAACGGCTCAGCGAACTCGAATCGCCGCACGACCGGTTGATACGGCGAATCGGAAACGCGGGACTGCTGCTAGCCGCCCTGATTGCCTGTATCGGGCTCGTTCAGATTTTGACCCCCGATGTCATCGGCAAGGAATCGAGAATACTACTGCTGATTGTTCTTTCCCTCCTCGTCATCCTGCCCTCAAAGGGGCTGCTCTACCTTTCACATGTTTCGCGAACCCTGCCGACCACCACCGTCGAGTTTGCCGTTCCGCTGGCGCTGGCTCCGGTCATCGCATCCGTGCTTCTCGGCAGCGCCATGGCGCTGCCCATCGGATTATGGGTGAGCTTTGCTGTAGCCATCCTCTTCAACAACAATTTCACACTGCTGACGCTGGGCCTGGTCGTAACGGTTGTCGCGGCGCTCTCGACGCGCCATGTCCGTAAGCGGTCGCAATTATACAGGGCCGGACTGGTGGTCGGCCTGGCAAAAGTGCTTTATGCAATCAGCATCGGCGCCATCCGCCAGCAGCCGGGGCAAGTAATTGCGATCCAGTCTCTCGTCGGATTAAGCAGCGGGCTGGCGGGAGGCTTTGTGGCCGCGCTCCTGATTCCCATTTTCGAATGGTTGTTCAAAATCACCACGGACCTGACCCTGCTGGAACTTTCCGACATGGGGCACCCCCTCCTGCAACGGCTCGCGATGGAGGCTCCGGGTACTTACCATCACAGCGTGGTGGTCGCAAACCTGGGCGAAGCGGCCGCGACACGCGTTGGCGCCAATTCATTGATCGTGCGCGTCGGCGCATATTTTCATGACGTGGGCAAACTTTCGAAGCCCGATTTTTTCAACGAAAACATGAGCCACCGCGAGAATCCTCACGATGACCTGGCTCCCACGATGAGTACACTGGTCATCACCTCCCACGTGAAAGAAGGCGTCAGCCTCGCGCGGCGCTATAACTTGCCGCGCTGCGTACTGGACGCCGTCGAACAACATCACGGGACGAGCCTCGTGTCGTTTTTCTATCATCGGGCAAAACAGGAAGCGGAACAGGCGAATGGCTCGAAAACGGCGGGACGGACACTCAACGAACAGGATTTTCGCTACGACGGGCCCAAGCCTCGATCCCGCGAAATGGCTATCCTGATGCTTGCGGATGCCGTGGAAGCCGCCGCGCGCTCGATCGAAAAGCCTACTCCGACCCGGATTGAACACCTGGTGAACGATATTGTGGACGGCAAGGTTCGTGACGGCCAGTTAAGCCGCTGCGATCTCACGCTTGCGCAGCTGTCCGAAATCAAGCAATCCTTCGTTTTCTCACTGGCCAACATGCTGCACGTTCGAATTGCATATCCTTCCGATGAAAGCAAATCTGCACAACAACCAGAGAAAACTGCGGGTTCATCCGACACCCGTCAAGCGGCTGATACGGCGGCTGGCGGCAGAAGCACAGAAACCAGGGCGGGCGACACAAAACCCGGCACCGTGGCATGAGGTGACGGTGGTGTTGACGGATGATGCGGGCATCATCCCTCTCAACCGGCGTTACTTTGGAAAAAACCGCGCCACGGATGTCATCAGTTTCGCGTTCGAAGCATTGCCCGGCGAAACGGATGGCTTAAGAGGCGAGGTTTTTGTCAACGCAGAGCGCGCCATGCAAATCGGACGGAGCAACGAAAAAACCGACCGGGAACTGGCCCTATATATCGCGCACGGAATCAACCATCTCTCCGGCGCGACGGATCACACGCCGCGCGAGCGCGCGGCCATGCGCCGCCGTGAACAGGCCTGGCTTCGCCGCGCCGGCAGCCTGGGGTACCTGGATGGTCTCGTTTCGGCTTGCCTCTCTTCCGCGCCTCGTTCATCTTGATCGCAGGTCCGGCCGCGGCCGGAACAGGAACCCAAATAACCGGAAGAATGGCTATGCTCGCCCGCATCACTAAAACCATCCGCAATAATGTCATTGTAGGTTTGATCCTTGTCACGCCCATTGTCATAACCGCATTCATCGCAAACTGGCTTTTCACGCTGACGACGGATCTCGTGATCGGCTTTGTTCCGCGAAGCGTGAGGGCCGCTTATCCGTTTACGATTTCCCCCTGGATAGCCCTGCTGCTCATGCTTATCGTCTTGTTCCTGATCGGCCTGCTCACGCGCAACATCCTCGGCAAGAAGCTCTACAAAATCGGGGATATGATCCTTGGCCGTATTCCTGTTTTGAACAAGATCTACGTGGGCGTTCGCCAGATCAGCGAAACGCTGGTGGACCAGAGCCAGAACTTGTTTAAAGATGTGATCCTGCTTGAATACCCGCGCAAAGGGCTCTACTCGCTCGGATTCGTCACGGGTCGAGTCCCGTCACATATAGTTGCCGGGGCGGACAGTCAAAAAGAGTTTCACGCCGTCTTCATTCCAACCTCGCCGAATCCGACTTCCGGGCTCGTAGTGTTCGCGCCCAATGAAGACATGCACCCCCTGCCTCTGAATGTACAGGACGCGATGAAACTTATCGTTTCGGGGGGGGCTGTATTCCCCGGGAGCGGACCGATTGACGACCGCCCCACCCTCCTGGACAAGCTCGAAGAATGGATGGCCCGGCAGGATAAGTCCGAGGCGCGAAAGACAAAGGCCGGAGACGCAAAATCGCTTCCGGGTAAAATGTGATCGAAAAGACCCAGGCCATTGTATTGAGGTACTACCCATTCTCTAACACCTCCCGCGTGGTGTCATGGTTGACCGTCGAGGAAGGCCGGATCACGACAATGATCAAGGGCTCTCAGCGGCCGAAAAGCGGCTTTCTTGGACAATATGATCTCTTCTACACCTGCGAGCTTGTGTACTACAGGCGGCCGCGCTCCGGAATGCACATCGCACGCGAATGCAGTCCGATCAAACAGCGCAACGGACTGCGCACAGACTGGAAAGCGTGCGCAGCAGCGTCTTATCTGGCCGACCTCGTGTCGCGGATCAGCCCTCCCGACGCACCGCATGCCGAATTGTTCAGCCTGCTGGATGCGGGGCTCGATCATTTATCCGGAGGCACCGCCGGCTCCGAATTTCTGCACTGGTTTGAGCTCAAGCTGCTTGAGCGGCTCGGGCTGGCACCGCGCCTGCAACACTGTCTTGCGTGCAATGGCGCACTGCGAACAGGTGAGCGGCGCTCCCGCTTTTCCTATGCGCGCGGGGGCATTTTGTGCCACGCCTGCTCCCGAACCGCTTCCGAATCCCTGCTCCCGATCGCGGCCGACACGGTCGCCATTATGACTGCATGGCAACGCGCGCAGAACGCACAGGCCGCGTTGTCAACCCGCTGCACTGCGAGACAGCTTTCGGACATCGAAAACCTGTTGGGCCTTTTCCTTGTGTATCACCTCGACGTCCCTCTCAACAGCCGCCCGATTGCACTGGACATTATGGCCCGGAAGGTGGGAGCAAATTCCGCTTGAGCCCCGCGGAACAACCTTCTAGCCTCAAACCAAGGTATCGACTGCCATGCTTAAAGACTTGTGGAACATAATACTCAAGGCATTCATTGTCGCCGGAGTTGTTTTAACGACCCTTTTCCTGGTCGAATTGCTGCGAATTTTCATGTTTTTATATCGTATCACCCCTGTCCTCGGTTTTGCCTTCGCTGCATTTCTCCTGGCCCTTACCCTCATCATAATCGCGCGCTTCATAGTGGCCCGGCGACGATCGCCGCCCGTCCTTGTAGCTCCTCCGCTCGGCGACCCGAACACAGCTACTCACGCGGAAATGGTTGCCTATTGCCGCTATCTCGCCCGTTACCTCGACCGGCTTTCTGAAAATGAAAACCTCGACAGCGCACAGCAGACTGCAGCCCGCGAGCAAGTGGCGACAATCAAGGATGTGCTGCGCGCACATCCGCTGAACGAAGATTTGCGCATGACCATTCGGAAATCGGAGAGGGAAATCATTGAACCTCTTCTCGCGGAACTGGGAGAATTGTCATCCCGCGAAGTACGTCACTGTGTTCGCGATGTCATGATCGGGGTCACCTTAAGCCCCTATCCGAGCATGGACCTGCTGATCGTCCTTTACCGCAATTTTGCAATGGTCACCCGCGTGATCTCCATGTATCGCAGCCGACCGGCATGGCGTGAGCAGTTCATGATCCTGCGCGATATTCTGGTTGTGGTTGCAACAGTCAACTTCATCAACCTGAACCGCAAATTGCTGGAAAACCTGTTTTCACAGATCCCGGTGGTCGGACGCTTTATTGACGACATCGGCCAGGGCGTCGGCGCCGGCATTCTCACCTCCGTGGCAGGACACGCAGCCATTGACCGTTGCGCCGCATTCAAGGGGTGGGACCGCGAAGCGGAAGCCGCTTCGCTCGCGGCACGAGCTACCCGGTTTCTCGTGGATGTGCGTCAGTTATTCACCCACGACCTGCTGCCTGAACTGAAGAGTCGTATCCGGGCAGACGTGCCCGAAGAAATAATCAAGGAACCCGGGTTCTGGGATTCCATCGAGCGGGGGATCAACTCCGCGGTAGACCTGACCGGAAAAGCGTGGGACAGCTTTGTCCGCAAACCCGTGGTCGCGAGCGCTCAAGGAGTAGCCATGGCGGGCGGTGCGTTGGTGCGGGGAGGTTCTTCGGTTGCGCGTGCGTCTGCGCGGCATACGAGGACGGCCTATCATGGATTCAGTCGCGCAATTGGAACTTTTGCGGAACGTATTCGATACACATTTATCGGTCGGCGCATGAAATAACGACCAGGAAGAATCAGTTCATGATCAGAAGTCCCAAAAAACACCTGCTTCCCAGCTCACCGGTTCCCGTCCCCTTCGGCGCGCAAATCGTCAAGCAAGGAGTGCAATTCACCGTTTGCAGCCGTCACGCCAAGCGGGTGTGGCTGATGTTGTTCGACACCCATGACGCCGCGACCCCAATTGAGGAAATCGAACTGACCCCCGGGCAAAATCGAATCGGCGATATTTGGCACGTTCACGTGGATAACGCGCGGGAAGGCCAGTTCTACTTGTACCGCATGGAGGGGGAAACACCGGAAGGAGTTCCGAACTTTTTCGATCCAAATCAATGGCTGCTGGACCCTTACGCCCTGGCGGTCGCCGGTTCGCCGAAATGGGGTGATCCGTTCGGCATGGCACCCGGTAATCCGCCGAAAAGCGGTCCACGTTTCCCCAAGGGGGTCATTGTTCGCGACGATTTCGACTGGTCAGAAGATCATACGCTGCGCATCCCCTTGCGTGATACGGTCATCTACGAGGCCCATCTGCGCGGGCTCACCGTGCATGCCAGCTCAGGGGTTGCGCATCCCGGTACGTATCGCGGGTTGATCGAGAAAATTCCATACCTGCAGGAGTTGGGCATAAACGCCGTCGAGCTCCTCCCGATCCAGGAGTTCAACGAGATGGAGTACTTCCTGGAGAATGGCCTGCGAAAAAATCTCCGCAACTACTGGGGGTACAGTACCCTCGCTTTTTTTGCGCCCAACAGCCGTTACGCCGCTTCCGGCGTGTATGGCCAGCAGTTACGCGAATTCAAGGAGATGGTGGTCGCCCTTCACAAGGCGGGCATCGAACTGATCATGGACGTCGTGTTCAATCACACCGCTGAGGGTGGAGATGGCGGCCCCACCTATTCGTTCCGCGGACTGGATAACTCCATTTATTACATGATGGACGAGCAGGCGCAGCATTATCAGAACTATTCTGGCTGCGGAAACACGGTGAACAGCAATCATCCCATTGTTCGTTCGTTCATCATGAATTGCCTCCGCTACTGGGTTCTGCACATGCACGTGGACGGGTTCCGCTTCGACCTGGCTTCAGTACTGACCCGCGGACCAGACGGGGAGTTGCTGCCGAATCCCCCGATCGTTGAGCAGATCGCGGAAGATCCGGCGCTACGCGACACCAAGATTATCGCCGAAGCCTGGGATGCCGCAGGCACTTACCAGGTCGGAACATTTCCAAATGAGCGCTGGTCGGAATGGAACGGATTGTTCCGGGACGATATCCGGCGCTTCTGGAAGGGAGAGCCGGGCATGCTCGGCCGCATGGCAACACGGCTGACGGGTAGCGCGGATTTATACGAAAAAAACGAGCAGGCGCCGTTGAAGAGCATCAACTTCATCACCTGCCATGATGGATTCACCTTGCGAGACCTTGTCAGTTACAACGAAAAGCATAACGCGGCCAACGCTGAAAACAATCGCGATGGAGAAAATCATAATTTCAGCTCAAACTACGGCGCGGAAGGACCCACGCACGACGAACGCGTTAACGCGCTCCGAAAACGACAGCAGAAAAATCTGCTCGCCACTCTTTTTCTCTCCCAGGGTGTGCCGATGATCGCCGCCGGTGATGAATTCTCCCGCACTCAACAGGGAAACAACAACGCTTACTGCCAGGACAACGAAATCAGTTGGTTGGACTGGTCGCTGCTGGAGGCCCACGCGGACTTGCACTCCTTTGTGCGGCAGTTGATCGCATTCCGCAAGACACACCCCTCGCTGCGTCGTATTCGGTTTTTCAAGGGAGCCGCCGAGGAGAGTCAGAAAGAAGCGGATATCCTCTGGGTGGGCCGCGACGGCAAGGCCCCGGACTGGGAAAAAGACTCCGCGGTCGCGTGCCTCATCAACGGCAGGAAAGAATACACGGGCGCCACCGAAGATGACGGGCATTTGTTCATGGTGTTTAATGCCGACACAAAAGGCGCAACCTTCACGGTGCCCACAGCGCCGGGCCGGCCATGGACCATGGCTCTCACCACGCATGACCGCGAGCCGACCTGGCTGAAACGAAAAAACATCTTCACCGCTCCCGCACGGTCAACTACGGTTTTTGTTTCCTCGCCCTGACCGGCCTCTTTGGTTGTGCGGTTTCCGCGCTGATCCATTGGAGAAAGGCCGGATTGCCGCCTGCAACAGGAACTGTGACCGCGCAGGGAACATGATAACCGTGCAATTCGCGGACACGCCTGATCACGGCCTTCGAAAGAGCCGCTCGCGTCTTTGCAACGAAGGAAACCTCTTTCCCCTGCTGCACACGCCCCTCCCACCAGTAGATGGAATCTATTCGCCCAAGAATATTAACGCAGGCCGCCAGACGCTCCTGCACAAGAATCTTGCCGATTCGCAGCGCCTGACACCGATCAGCAGCGGTAATATAAATCATAACATGCTTGTTCATGCCCATGCCTCCGCTTTTTCCTCGAATTGTGCCCTATGGCGCCCCTACCCACAAACCCTAACCCGCATGTTGCACGAGCCCTCGTGCAACATGCCCCCGAAGGGGCGAAGCAGAGGCGCTTTGCGCCACGCTTCGGGACAGCCCCGAACCGACGTTCCGTCTGGTTCGGCCTGCGGTTCAACACCTTCCCAAGGTGTTGAACCGCAGGTGCATATTGCACCAGCCTCTCGTGCTGGTGCAATATGCAGGCTAACGCGTCTATCCGCCAGGGCGCGGACTGGGTATGATTAGTTCAGGCACAAAA